>CAZIFK010000127.1:0-7204 GCA_964538995.1 uncultured bacterium | reverse complement strand
CTACCAGGGGATATAATCGTTGTTTTAACTGCGGACGACCTGATGGATATTTAAGAAAATTTGGTTTATGTAGAATTTGTTTTCGTGAAATGGCTTTGAAAGGTGAAATCCCTGGCATAACAAAGGCCAGTTGGTAAGGAGAAATTTGTAATGAGTATGACGGATCCAATTTCAGATTTGTTAACACGTATTCGCAATGGCTTGCGAGCCAAAAAACGTTGGGTGAATATTCCATCTTCGAATGAAAAAATGCGAATTTTATATATTTTGAAAGAAGAAAAATATATTGAAGATTTTATGCTAATCGATGAGAAGGTAAAAAAACAGATTCGTATATTTCTTAAATACGATTATCGGGGAAGTCCTGTGATTTCAGGTATTGAGAGAATCAGTAAACCTGGTTTGCGAATTTATAAAAATAGAAAAGATTTACCCCGTGTACTCGATGGATTAGGTATAGCAATTTTGTCAACATCTAAAGGAATTATTTCAAATAAGACTGCAAAGAAAATAGGTGTTGGCGGCGAAGTTATTTGCAACGTTTGGTAAGAAGATGTCAAGAATAGGAAAAGAACCGATCATTATCCCTGAAGGTGTCATTATTGACATTCAACCTAATTTGGTGTCTGTCAAAGGCCCAAAAGGTAAATTACTAGTTAATATTCATCAGGATATAAAAGTTGAACAAGAAAATGGCCATGTAAATGTTACTAGGTCGTCAGATATTAAAAGCCATCGAGCATTGCACGGGACCTTTCGCGTTTTAGTCGCCAATGCAATTCATGGTGTATCAAAAGGATATCAAAAGGAACTGGAAATCAGAGGTATTGGATATCAAGCAAATATGCAAGGGAATCGCCTAGTGTTGCAGTTAGGGTATTCTCACGATATAGTTTTTGATCCACCCGAAGGAATAACTATTTCTGCAAATCGAACAGAAGTAACCATAGCAGGTATTGACAAGCAAATGGTTGGTGAAGTCACCGCAAAAATTAGATCATTTAGAAAACCGGAACCTTATAAGGGTAAGGGGATCAGATATAAAAATGAATATGTACGCTCAAAGCAAGGTAAGACTATCGGAGGCGGAGACTAATAATGAGTCAAAATAAAGTTAAAAATATACGCTTTAGCCGCAGACGAAATCGCAGCAAACGAGATAATCGTTTCCATGCCGACCGATACCGTTTGGTCGTAAATAGAAGTATTAAAAATATTTCAGCTCAAATTATTGACGATTTGAAAGGCGCCACTTTAGTATCGGCTTCAACAATGGATAAAAACTTACAAGCCAAAGTGGCGAAAATCAGCGGTAAAGTTGAACAAAGTAAACTAGTTGGTGAGCATTTGGCTGTTAAAGCCAAAAAGAATAAAATTGAAAAAGTAGTATTTGACCGAAATGGATTCCCTTATCATGGGCGCGTAAAAGCATTAGCCGAAGGCGCTCGAGAAGGCGGATTGAATTTCTAAAGGAGTTTGAATTGGCAATTATTAATCCAGCTGAATTAGATCTTCGCGAAGAAACTGTTGTACGAATCAATCGTGTAGCAAAAGTAACCTCGCGTGGAAAACGATTCCGTTTTTCTGCATTGGTTGTTGTGGGCGATGGAAAAGGTCATGTAGGTATCGGTCTTGGTAAGGCGAATGAAGTAATGAGTAGTATTTCAAAAGCAAAAGATGATGCCAAAAGAAATATCTTTAGAGCTTCAATAATTAATGGGACAATACCTCATAAAATTACAGGCAAACATGGTGCAAGTCGAGTGATGTTAAAACCGGCATCCGCAGGTACTGGTATTATTGCCGGAGCAGCTGTTCGCGCTGTAATGGAGCAAGTAGGTGTGCATAATATTCTGACTAAGCGTTATGGATCTAGCAATATTTTGAATGTAGTAAATGCAACAGTAGATGCTCTTCATAATTTACAAGATGCCGTGTCTGTGGCTAATAAACGTGGAATTACGATAAAAGAAGTGTTTAATTAAAATGGCAAAAGCAAAAACAAAATCTATTCGTATTACACAAGTACGCAGCCGAATTGGCCGATTACCGAAGCATAAGGCAACATTGGATGCTTTAGGATTAAGAAAGATTAATCAAACCGTTGAATTACCAGATAACGAAATGACTCGTGGAATGATTAAAAGTATTTATTTTTTATTAAAGGTTGAGGAAGCGTAATGAAATTGGGTGAATTAAAACCTACTAGTGGAACAACGTTTAGGAAAAAACGTCGTGGGCGTGGTCCTGGAACTGGATTAGGCAGAACTGGGGGACGAGGTGAAAAAGGGTATCATTCTCGGAGTGGTAGTAAAACACTTGAATGGTTCGAAGGTGGCCAAATGCCATTGTTACGGCGTTTGCCGAAGCGAGGATTTTCTAACAAGATGTTTAAAAAATCTTTTCAAGTTGTGAATTTGGCATCAATTGAAAAATTAGGTATTCAAGAAGTGAATGCTCAAATGATGGCTGAAAATGGTTTGGTCCGATCAGCTTTACAACCTATAAAAGTGTTAGCTAAAGGTGATATCACTAAAGAATTCAATGTTACAGCAAGTGCATTTAGTGAAACAGCAAAAGATAAAATTGAAAAAGCAGGTGGAAGTGTTACAGTTCAATGATTGATAAGGTAAGAAACATTTTCAGCATTCCTGAACTCCGAAAGAGGATTTTATTCACTTTTGGAGTTTTAGTGGTTGTTCGTCTGGGTGCCCACCTTCCTATTCCGGGCATAGATGGAGAAGCGCTCCATGCTGCTTTTCAAAACATGCAAAATACACTGTTTGGACTTTTTGACATGTTTGCCGGCGGTGCATTCCAAAAAGCAACTTTGTTTGCACTTGGGATTATGCCCTACATTTCTGCATCCATTATGATTCAATTAATGGGTACAGTTGTACCGTATTTCCAACGACTGCAGAAAGAAGGAGAAGCCGGACGCAAAAAAATTACACAAATCACACGATATGGTACTGTACTGATCGCCGTTTTTCAGGCCTACAGTGTAACAGTATTTTTAGGATCAATGACTGCTAATTCGCCTACAGGGACAATTGCAGTTGTCACAAATCCTGGTTTCGGTTTCACATTTGTTGCCATTGTGACTATCGTTACGGGTACAATGTTTTTAATGTGGCTTGGTGAGCGGATAACAGAACGAGGAATTGGTAACGGTATTTCGCTTATCATTATGATTGGGATTATGTCTCGCTTACCCACTGTAATCATGAGTGAAATCACCCTCATTAATGAAGGCGTTCGTAATTTATTATCAGAAGTTATTTTATTAGGTATTATGTTTGTGATTATTGCGTTTGTTGTCTTTTTAACACAAGGGACCCGTAAAATACCCGTACAATATGCAAAACGTGTTATAGGTCGAAAAGTGTATGGTGGTCAGTCAACGCACATACCATTACGTGTAAATACTGCAGGTGTTATGCCCATCATTTTTGCACAGGCAATTATGTTTTTACCTAGCACCATTGCAATGTTCTTCGTCGAAAGTGAATTTATGCAAGGAGTGATGCGATGGTTTTCATTTGATCATCCATTTTATTGGGGTGTCTTTGGAACCTTGATTGTGTTCTTCACTTATTTTTATACAGCAATTGCATTTGATCCTGTTCAAGTTTCAACTCAAATGAAGCAGCATGGCGGATTTATTCCCGGTATTCGGCCTGGTAAAAAGACCGCTGATTATATTGATCATATTTTGACCAGAGTAACATTACCTGGCTCGTTTTTTCTAGCTTTTGTTGCAATTTTCCCATATCTATTAATGAACGTAATGGATGTTGGGTATGATTTAGCATCATTTTTCGGTGGAACAAGTTTATTAATCATCGTCGGTGTTTCATTAGATACTTTGCAGCAAGTTGAATCTCATTTGCTCATGCGTCATTATGATGGCTTTTTGTCAAAGGGTAAAATACGTGGACGGAGGCGCATGTAATGGGTAGAGTGCGATCTTCATGGGAAATAGAATTGATCACCGAAAGCTGTCAGATTGTAGCTGATACACTGGATATGTTGACTAGCCATATAAAACCAGGTATTAAATCGTTAGAATTAGATTCATTAGCAGATGATTTTATTCGCTCCAACGGAGCTAGACCAGCATTCAAAGGTTATATGGGCTTTCCTGCAACACTTTGTATTTCAATCGATGATGAAGTCGTGCATGGGATTCCAAATAACCGAATTCTTAAAGAAGGTCAAATTGTAAGTTTTGATTGTGGTGCTGAAAAAAATGGTTATTATGGTGATTCTGCCCGAACGTATGCTGTAGGTTCTATTTCAGAAGAAAAAAAGAAACTTATGGATATTACAAGAGAATCCCTGTTTCATGGAATTAGCGAAGCTAAAGTTGGGAATTATGTTTCTGATATTGGCCATGCCATTCAAACATATGTTGAAGCAGTGGGATTTTCTGTTGTGAGGGAATTAGTAGGCCATGGTATCGGAACTGAACTGCATGAAGAACCACAAGTCCCAAATTTCGGATCACCGAAACAGGGTGTCAAATTGCAGACTGGAATGTGCTTAGCGATTGAACCCATGATTAATATTGGTACTAAAGAAGTTTACACAGACAAAGATGGTTGGACAGTAAAAACAAAAGATGGCCAATCGTCAGCACATTTTGAACATACAATTGCTATTTTAAAAGATGGTCCGGAAATTTTAACAATGGGGAAAGCCTGATGGCAAAAGAACAACCCATTACAGTTGATGGTATCATCAAAGAAACATTACCAAATGCTATGTTCAGAGTTGAAATAGAAATTGGTGACGCGAAACATGAAGTATTGGCTCATGTTAGTGGGAAAATGCGTATGCATTTTATAAAAATATTACCAGGAGATATGGTGACATTAGAAGTATCCCCATATGATTTGAACAGAGGAAGAATCGTTTACAGACAGAAATAGGTTTTATGAAAGTACGTCCATCCGTTAAGAAAATGTGTTCAAAGTGTAAGATCATTCGCCGCAAAGGTGTGGTGTTGGTGATCTGTGAGAATCCAAAACATAAGCAGAGACAAGGTTAGGAGTTAAAATTGGCTCGTATTGCAGGTATAGATATTCCGCGCGATAAAAAAGTCGTTTATTCTCTTCGATATATTTATGGGATTGGCTTAACAACAGCAAAAAAGATTTGCGCTGAAGCTAAAATAGATGAAAATATCCGCGTGAAAGATTTAAAAGAAAATCAGGTGATTGCGATTCGCGATGCCATCAATAAATTTGAAATTAAAATAGAAGGTGAAGCCCGTTCAGAGATGGCCATGAATATTAAACGCCTTAAAGATGTGGGATCTTACAAAGGTGTTCGCCATCGCCGTGGTTTGCCGGTAAACGGACAACGTACAAAAACAAACGCTAGAACCCGTAAAGGGAAAAAGCGAACAATCGGTTTGGGTAAAGGAAGAGTTTAATTAGATGGCTAAAGAAAAAAGCACTAAGAAAAAATCTAAAAAGAAAACCGTTGAATCAAACGGTGTTGCTCATATTAAAGCAACCTTTAACAATACGCATGTCACATTAACAGATGTTTATGGAAATGTGATTGCCTGGTCTACGGCTGGAACTTCTGGTTTCAAGGGATCGCGTAAAAGTACTGCATATGCTGCGACTATGGCTGCGGATAAAGTTGCAAAACAAGCTATGTCCATGGGATTATTAAAGGTTGATGTAAGAGTAAAAGGACCCGGATCTGGAAGAGAATCTGCCATCCGTGCTTTGGCAGCAGCAGGGTTAGAAGTATTATCAATTCGAGATATGACACCTTTACCGCATAACGGGTGTCGACCTCCGAAGAAACGTCGGGTTTAAATAGAGTAAGATTTATGGCAAAAATAAAAACACCAAAGGGGAAACTTGTCCGGAAATTTGGCGAAAATATTTTCGGCAATCCCAAATTTGACAAATTATTAAATCGAAAACCTTATGCTGCAGGACAGCATGGCCAATCACGCCGTAGAAGACTTTCTAACTATGGTGTTCAGCTAAAAGAAAAACAGAAAATTAAAATCATGTATGGCATTCTAGAACGTCAGTTTAGAAATTATTTTAAAAAAGCTGATAAGATGGTCGGTGAAACAGGAACAAACCTTATGCAAATGCTGGAAAGTAGGTTGGATAATGTTGTATACCGGTTAGGTTTTGCATCCACACGCCCCGCTGCTAGACAGTTAGTGAATCATGCCCATGTTATAGTGAACAATCATAAGGTGAATATTCCATCTTATATTGTAAAACCCGGTGATGTGATAAAGATTCGCGCTCGTAGTAAAAAAATGGATCTCATTTTGGATTCAATGAAAAGAATTAAGGGAGATCTTGATCTTCCTTGGCTTGAATTAGACAAAGCCAAGATGACCGGAACAGTTATTGCTATTCCTGAAAGGGAAGATATGCAAGTTCTGGTCAACGAACAATTAGTAGTCGAATTATATTCTAAATAATTAACAAAAAGGTACTTTATCCATGGCAAATAAACTGGAACTCAAAGTTCAAATTGATGATAAAACGTTAACAGATACATCAGGTACATTTTCATTACAACCACTGGAAAGAGGTTATGGAATTACCCTTGGGAATTCGTTGCGTCGAGTATTATTAACATGTATTCCAGGTGCTGCGATTACCAATGTTAAAATCGATGGTGTTTTGCATGAATTTTCAACCATAAAAGGTGTTCGTAACGATGTTTCTGATATGATACAAAATCTTAAAGGTGTCCGTTTTAAATTGATGGACAATGATCCTGATAAAGTGACTATTAAACTTGAAGGACCATGCAAGTTCACAGCAAGAGATATTCAAAAAGCCAGTAGCCAGTTTTCTATTCTGAATAAGAAACATTTTATCACAGAATTAACGGATAATGTAAAACTGGAAATGGAGCTTCGTATCGGTATTGGTAAAGGATATGTTCCTTCTGAAGAAAACGAACTTCCAAATGCACCAGTCGGAACAATTGCGATTGATAGTGTTTATAATCCGGTGACAAAAGTTACCTATGATGTAAGTCCAGTTCCTGGAGCAAAAGATCCCATTGAAATTCTAACAATGAATGTTGAAACAGATGGTTCAATTACTCCGCAAGATGCAATCAGTCATGCATCGTCAATGATGATGGAACATTTGAAATACGTTGAAGCGATCTCTAACCCGGAAATTCTGGAAATTTCAGAAGG
>CAZIFK010000126.1:0-7333 GCA_964538995.1 uncultured bacterium | reverse complement strand
TTCGAGTTGTTCCAACGCAGATTCAGGATTATTTCCTTCGAGTTGAATTTCCGCTATGGATAAATAAATTTTTGACCGCAGGTTTGTATCCTCTGATATATTTAGAATGTCATTTAAATCATCTAATGCAGGTTGTGGTTTTCCCAGTTTCCATTTGCATAAAGCCTGCCAGTATTCCGCTTCCAGTTCCATGATGTCAAACTGCTCTGTATATTGCTTAAATGTATTTTCCGCAATGCGATATTCCTTGCGATGAAATCGTGATTTACCAATAAGAAACAATGCTTCCGGACAGTATTTTGAGTCGGGATATTTATCCAAAACGTATTGTGATTTATCGATCACTTTACCATATGCATCTATGGCCGAAGGTGGAATGGATTCCCCTGCTTTTTCCAGACGCTGTTTTTCCGCCTGGTCAAAATATTCTCGTGCATTATAAAACGTATTGAAGTAAGCACAAGATGATAACAGCAAAAGCACAGCCAATGCGAGTATTGATTTTAGACGTATGAACTGGTTAATAGAGGTCATTTTCAAGCGTGAAATTCGCTGACTTCCATGTGAATTCCAATGAATTAACTGGTTGTAGAATGCCTAGTTCCGGAATAATTTTTATGAGTATGATTTTCAAATCTAGAACCATTTTAATAATACTTTTTCTTTTTTCCATTTTATGGGCTTCAACACCCGATTCCACGGAAAAGATCCCCGAGATAGGATATATTCTTCCCACATGCGACAGCTTGGGTGTCCCTCTTTTCGTAGATGGTATTAATGTCGGCAAGTCTCCTATGCGACATCCGGTACCTGTTTTAGCCGGATTTCATGAAGTGGGATATGCCCCACCCCAGATCAGCGATGCCTATGTTAAAAATCGGTTATATCATGCTATTAAAAAAGTATATGTCCCTATTGGAGATACAGTCCGCGTGGAACTTTATTTTGATCATGAATACACCCAATTTAAAGCAATAAAAACAGAGAATAAAATCACTCATTATATTGGAATGGTCATGGTAACATTCTCAATATACCTTTTTTGGCGTGTTTCAGGATAATTTGGCTATTATTACTTGAGTGAAATTCTGTAATTTTAAGTATGGATAAATATACGATTTACGACCCGGCAATCAAATTCCGTCAGGATTACAAATGGCCTGAAGAAACTGCTGAACGCGATTGCCCTAAATGCAACACACAGATGCAGTTAAATGAAAATGATGAAACATATTTTGGAAAACCCTGGTGGTGTCCAAAATGTCAGTGGCAGTTTTCTGAAGAAGAATTAGATAGTGTCATGTCAAGTGTGTAGTGTCCAAAAAGTCGCAGGAATTTTTGGAAATAACAAGGCGAATATTTTCAGCATAGCCGGAAGCTATGGTTAAGATATTAAACAAAGTTATTGGCTAAAATAACCAGACTTGTTTGTGCTAATACATGGTTGACATGACACGAGTCAAGATTGAAATATTTCTGAATCGCCAGCTATAATCTGATCTACAATATATCTCACTACAACCAAATCATCCAAATACCCCAAGCCTGGAATTTCATCCGGGATTTCATCATCATCGACTACAAAGTAATCCAATGCATATAGGATTCTTCGTTTGAGATCGTCATTCAGAGAAGGCATTGCTGATAGAATATTATATAATCTGGAAACATCATTGATTAATTCAGTTGTGAATTCATTCAATTTAATTGATTTTACCATCGATTCAAGCTTCTTCGGAATCACTGCCAGAATTGCCTGCTCTTTGGAAAGATCGAATGCAGCAATTTTTTGTTCTGTTTTTCGAATGTCTTCTTCTGTAAGTTTGAATTCTTCTGGGTGTGTTTCCATGATGAAATTTATTAAACTTTAGGGTATAAACATGCCATGATTATGACTTTATACAACGAAATCAAGAAACGCTTGAACCAGTCTATAGATATCACTCATTTGGAAATATTTGATGACACTGGAAAGCATATCAAGCATAGATCATTTGGTGGCGGTGCCCATTTAAGTGCCGTCATCGTTTCATCAAATTTCAATGAATTAACTATTGGAACGCCACAGACTGGTATATACCGCTTTAAACGGAATGATTAAAAATGAGATCCACGCAATAAGCATGAAAACTTATTCGTTAGAAGAATGGCAAAATTTGAAAGGAAATGTAAATGAAAACACCGAATGAGATGACACCACTGGAAGCAGTCACCCATTTATTTACATGCCTGTCGTTAGCAGACGGTAAAATGGACTTTGTAGAACGGGAATCATGGGCCAATGCCGTTACAGAACTTTTTCCGGATCATGCAGAAGATAGGGCCATGCAGTTTCTGCAGGATGCCTCAAGAGCCTTGCTGGCTATGGATTCACTTTCCAGACGGAATTATGCTATTCGGCTCTGCTCGAATATTAAAAAGCATTTTACAGAAGAAGATCTGCAAAATAAATTTGGTCCAAAAGTGGCTGCATTAGTTGAAGCAGACGGGATGGTCTTTTCCTCAGAAAAAGAGATGGTGGCGGATATAGAAAAAGAACTGGGGATAGAGATTACATTGGCAGATTAATTTATCTGTTATTCATTTTCCCAATCTGTATAGTTGGGTGTATACGGAATGCCGAGGAAAATATCCACAAAATCCTCTTCAAGAGTACCTACTGGGGATTCAATTATTCTACCTATTTCCTTACTTTCTTTATAAAATATTATTGTAGGAACATGATGAATATTCTTCCCCTTTTGTTCTCCTCCCGGACTGACTCTTTCTCTATCAACGCTAACGATCTTCAGTTTATCTTCATCAAAGTTCATAAAGTCTAATATTTTATAGATTCTTGGTACTTCTCTCCGACTGTCCCCGCACCATGTTCCCATATAACATTCAAGGTAAATAGTACTATCAACTTCAGTAATCATGGAAAGTGTTTCTTCATCTATTTCGTAATTTTCCATTTCTTCATTAAACCATTCCTTGAAGTGTTCTCTAGTTTCATAATCACTCCGTTGGCTTAAACCGATAAGCATGGGGTTATCTGTTTTTTCATCTATAATCATTTTCGGTGTTTGCGAAAAAAGAATTGTTCCCAACAAAATTAATATCGTAAAAACATATGCTTTTTCTATATAAACACCACCCTCGAGACCTCTCCTCGTATGAGGAAGGGATTTAGGGGAGGTGGTAATTATTTTTTCCTTTAGCATTAGAAAAGAGTTATTTGATTTTGCTCAATCAAAGTCGGGTCATTATTCTTTGGTGAATTTACACGAGTAGAGACAGGATAGGCATTCATTTCTTTTTCATCATAAGGTTGAAGTAAACGCAAAACTTTTTCCAAGGGCTCATCAGAGAGCCAAACTTTTTCTGTTTCATGAGAAAGAATCGCCGGCATGCGGTTATGAATGGGTTTCATAAGCTCATTTGGTTCAACCGTAATAATCGTAAATGAACGTACTTCTCTTCCGTCAGGCGCTTTCCATTTTTCCCAGAGTCCAGCATAAACAAACAGCCCATCATCTGCTAATGTGATACGATAAGGCTGTTTATTCGCGTCAGAGCGCTTCCATTCATATAAACCGTCCGTTATCACTAGACATCGTCTTTTCTGCGCAGCATCGCGGAATGAGGGCTTTTCTGTTAGTGTCTCTGCACGGGCATTGATCAATTTATTGCCAATGCGTTCATCCTTTGCCCATTGTGGAATTAATCCCCACCGATGGAAGGATGCCTGTTCCGGTTCATCATTGGTGATAATGGGGAGTATTTGGCTCGGTGCTGCGTTGTATGTTTTTGAGAACATATTCGGATCAATGTGAATTTCGAAGCGTTCCTCGATTTCTTCCTTCTCTTTGGTCAGTGTAAATCGCCCACACATGATAGAATTTATGTCAATTTTTCTATTTATGTCATTCTGAAGGATTCCGATTTATCGGAAGACTGAAGAATCTCAAGTGATCGTCTTCCATGATACTTGAGATTCTACTCTATTGCAGGTGACTTTCCATTATCAAAGAATATTTGAGACTTTTTTTATCACATTTGCGGAAAGTAGTTTGGCATAGATTCTCATAATTATTCTCTCATTAGAGAATTCTTTTTTTAAAATTGTTTTACCAGATCCAGTCTTAAAATATTTTTCCAAATTTTTAGCTTTTTCCTCGGTTGTTACAGCAACATAAGCACATAATTTTAATGGACGAAATGCTTTTGTAGATTGAGTCTTTCCTTCAGCGTGTTCTTTAAAACGCCGCTTTAAATCATTAGAATATCCTATGTATAAAAAATTCTTATCTCGGTTTTCCAATGCATATACATACCACATATCACCTCCACAAAACTGGTTATAAATATGGTCGGCTAATCAACTGAAATTTCTTCTTATGTTGGCTAGCCGACCAAAGGAACCGCAATAACCGGATGTAAGTTGGCAACCCAACCAAAATTTCCCATTAATAGGACACAGGTTGGCCTGCCATCCGAAGATCACGCTTTAGCGGGACGTAGGCTGGCGGAGAGGGAGAGATTCGAACTCTCGAACCAGATTATCTCCGGTTACTCACTTAGCAGGCGAGCGCCTTCAGCCAGCTCGGCCACCTCTCCAAGTAATTATAATATGTTGTTTTACGGCGGGGAAATTAGCAATCTGATCAAGCGCGTACAAACTGTTTCCCGCTCAATTGTATGACAGCTCCTTTTAATTCCATTCCTAAAAGCAATGTAAGCGTTTTTGTCAAATGAATTCCTGATTCAGAAACAATAGCATCGATATATTGAGGTTGATGATTTAGAAATACCAATAAGGACCTTTCTGCATCAGTTAATTGAAGATTAATCTTTTCCTGCATTGGTTTGCGTGGTTTGAATAATCTAGGCTGAATAATATCAATGACCTGTTTTCCTCTTTCCACAGGAAATGCACCATGTCGAATTAACCGAATCGCTCCCTTGCTTTGAGGATCAGTTACTCGTCCAGGAACTGCAAATACATCCCTATTTTGATCAACAGCATTAAATGCTGTTAAGATGGCGCCGCTTCTATGCCCTGCTTCGATGACAATGGTTGCATGAGATAATCCACTAATAATTCGATTGCGTTGAGGGAAATTTCCTGCATCCGGTTTTGTCCCAAACCTAAATTCAGAAATAACTGTTCCTTTTTCGCAGATTTCATTAAACAATTTTCTATTTTCCGCTGGGTAGATTACATCAATCCCACTGCCAAGGACAGCAATAGTCCGTGATCCATTATTTAGGGTTTCTTTATGAGCAATAGTATCAATACCTCTCGCCATACCGCTAACGATCGTTATACCGGCAGAATTAAGATCTTTCGTAATGGATTTCGCCATACTTTTGCCGTAAGGAGTAAATTTTCTTGTGCCGACAATAGCTACTGCATCTTCCTCATTTATTAGCGGTTGTCCTTTTGTATACAAAACAGCCGGTGGATCATAAATCTTTTTTAACATGACCGGATATTCATCATCCCAGATCGAGACTATTGATACATTTGAATTTTCGGCTTTTTCAGCTTCTGCTTCGCCAAACCCGAAATCTTTATAATTCATTATCGATTCAGCAATTACGATATCAATACCAGGTTGCTGGCATAAATCCTTTTTTGAAGCGTTGAATACTGCATCGCCATTCTCAAAATGCGCCATAATGTTTCTAACTCTTTGAGGGCCGAGTTTCGGTACATTTAATAAATTTAATATTTGGATAAGATCAGTGTTTTTCATGCAATAATACAGTGATGCGGGATATTAGTTGTTTAACACCTTTATTGGTCACGGATGAAATGTCCAGAATGTTATCCATATCAGACCATATGGCGTCTGTATCATCATTTCTTAAATCTATTTTTGTCCTGACAATCAAATAGGGTTTTTTCTCCATATCAGGATTATATGTTATTAATTCTGATGATAGTGTTTCAAAAACTGATTGTGGATTAGCCTCAGTACAATCAATCATAAATAATAAAACTTTGGTTCGTTCTACATGTTTTAAAAATAGATGCCCCAGTCCTTTCCCTTTAGCAGCGCCTTCAATTAACCCGGGAATGTCCGCCATAACAAATGACTGGAATTCACCATATTTCACGATGCCGAGGTTCGGCTCTAGCGTCGTAAATGGATAATCGGCTATCTTTGGACGAGCGGACGATACCACCGATAATAAAGTAGATTTTCCGGCATTGGGCAGTCCAACCAAGCCCACATCGGCCAAAACTTTGAGTTCAACTGTAAATGTTTCCACTTCTCCTGATATTCCTGGTTGGGCATAACGAGGTGTTTGATGTGTCGCTGATTTAAATGTTGCATTCCCCCTGCCTCCCTTACCGCCCTTAAGAGCAATATACTCCTGATTATGCTCTACTAGGTCAGCAGTAACTTCACCGGTATTTTCAATTTTTATGACTGTCCCCAACGGAACTCGAATCAGTGCATCTTCCCCATTTTTCCCTGTCTTTTGATTGGTAGATCCCGGCTGGCCACTTGTAGCTTTATATATTTTTTTATAGCGAATATCCTGGAGTGTGTGCAACTGGCTGTCTGCTCGAAATATAACATCACCTCCTTTGCCGCCATTTCCTCCATCGGGACCTCCTTTGGGTATAAATTTCTCTCGTCGAAACGAAACAGCACCTGCGCCTCCTTTGCCTGACAAGCATTTTAAAACTGTATAATCAATAAACATATTATTTCAATTTAAACAAAAAAGGTGCGCATCCTGCGCACCTTTTTGACGGATTTACTTTTATTAATCATTTACATATTGCTAATAATGGCTTCTGCAAAACCGGATGTTGATAACTTTGTTGCGCCCTCCATTTGTCTTTCTAAATCGTAGGTTACCTTTTTTTGAATTACTGTTTCACGGATTGCATCTATAATCAAACTACCGGCTTCTTTCCATCCCATGTAATCCAGCATCATCACACCGGATAAAATGAGGGATCCGGGATTAACTTTGTTCTGATTTGTATATTTTGGAGCTGTTCCATGCGTGGCTTCAAATAATGATACATGATCCGCCATATTTGCTCCAGGAGCCATGCCTAATCCGCCGACTTGGGCTGCACATGCATCAGATAAATAGTCACCATTTAAATTTGAAGTAGCAATAACATCATATTCTTCCGGACGAAGAAGTATCTGCTGAAACATGGCATCTGCAATCCGATCTTTTAAAATGATCTTATCACGCGCCAAACCAGAGAATTCATCCCAGAAAGCTTCTTCCGTAATAATATCATCGGAGAATTCTTCTTTTGCTAATTCATATCCCCAATCACGAAAAGCTCCTTCAGTAAATTTCATAATATTGC
>CAZIFK010000125.1:0-7347 GCA_964538995.1 uncultured bacterium | reverse complement strand
GTGCCGGTTCGAGTCCGGCCTTCGGCACAAAAAATATGAATGCCGGTTCCCTGCCTGCCGGCAGGCAGGGAGTCACGGCCTTCGGCACAAACAACAGAAAGACACTATGCAGAAAATAATTATATCACTCATATTAGTTACGTTCATTGGAGCACAAACTCCTGATGCGTTATTGCAGGATGGACAATCCATGCTGGATAATAATGACTTAGAAAGAGCAAAAATGGTTTTAGAACAGGCATTGCAGGCAGATCCAACATTTGCTCCCGCAATGATTTTGCTATCAAAGGTCTATCTTAGAATGGGAAATATGGATTCTACTAAAAAATATATTAACAACGCCATTGAAACGGATCTTGAAAACCAAGAGTATCGTGATGAGTTTGACCGCTTGAATGAGATTAATACACTTATGGCAGATGGAAAGCGGAATTTTCAAAACGGCGAATTAAAGAATGCTTACGATTCCTACAGAATCGTATTAGAAAAATTTCCGTTTTTTGCTAAAGCAGCCTTTAGTATGGGACAGGTTAAATTCAGGGAAAAGGATTATTCAGCCGCTGTTGAACAATACAAAAAAGCACTTAATTTGAATCCACAGTATGAAAATGCCAGAACAGGCATATTGAATATTGTGAAAATTAAATTCAATGAAGGAAGTAAAAGTTATAAACGTCGTGATTTCGAAGGTGCATTAAAAGCTTATACAGAAGTATTAGAATTAGATGATACGTTTTATAAGGCACATTTTCAAATTGGAGTCATTCAATCTAAAATGGGTAACCGCGCATTGGCGATAGAACATTATTCAAAAGCCTTAGAATATTCTCCTAATTTTTATAAAGGATATTATATGTTGGCAAAATCCCAAAAAGCTAATGGCAATATTGAAGGTGCTCTAGGATCTTTGCAGTCAGCCGTAGATATTAATCCGGGGTACGATAAAGCCTATGGCGCCATAGGTGATATTTATATCAATCAGAAAAATTATGATGAAGCAATTAGTGTTTTAAATACAGCAATTCAGGTTAATCCCAAATATGCAAAAGGATATTTGAGTTTGGGTATCATTTACTCTGAACTAGAACAATTTGATTCAGCTATTTCAAATTTGGAAATGGCGACATCTCTTGATAAAAAGAGTTATATGTCCTGGTATCGTTTGGCAGTTGTCTACAATGCCAAAAACGATTGCGAGAATGCAAAACGTGCTGCACGTGGTTGTACAGATATTAAATCTAGTTTTGGTGGAGCCTGGTTGGAACTAGGTGTTGCTGAATGGTGTGGAGGCAAAGGCAATAAACGTGCTGCTGAAAATGCCTTGGAAAAAGCACGAAACGATCGTTCATGGCGTAAGAGTGCTGAATATGAACTTGATAAAATTCGTAATCCAAAAAAATATCAGAAATAATTTTTCATAAAAACCATATCACTTAACTTCTACCTATGATACACGCGGTCATATTCGACCTCGATAATACTTTACTGGACTTCATGAAAATGAAGGAATATGCTGTGAAAGCAGCTATTACCGGGATGCAAGAAGCCGGACTGGATGTTGATGAAGAAAAATCGTATGAAAAAATCATCCAGATGTATAATGAACGAGGTTGGGAAAATCAGCAAATTTTTAATGAATTTTTGATTGACTCAATCGGATCTGTCGATAATAAAATACTTGTAGCCGGAATTGTTTCATATCGAAGAGCACGCGAAGCGAATCTGCAGGTATATCCAAATGTAAACAGTACTCTTATTTCTTTAATAAAAATGGGTATTAAACTTGCTGTAGTTTCTGATGCACCAAGTCGGGAAGCATGGATGCGCTTGTATTATTTGAATCTACACCACGTGTTTGATGTCGTCCTTACCTTCGATGATACCAAGGAACGTAAACCCTCACCTGTCCCATTCAAGATGGCATTGGAAAAACTACAATGCGATGCTGAAAATACACTCATGGTCGGTGATTGGCCGGATCGTGACGTTGTCGGAGCGAAACAATTAGGCTTGAAAACTATTTTTGCGCGTTATGGCGATACATTTGGTACAATACACTCTGGCGCTGACTGGGATGTAGATGATATCCATCAAATCGTTAACATTGTAAAAGAATTAAATGCCGCCTGATGTCTATATTGGGACGGATATTGTAGATATTGCTCGAATTCGGGAATTATTAAATTCCCATTCCGATCGCTTTATCTCAAGAACATATACTCCCAAAGAACAATTTTATTGTCAACAAAAAGCAAATCCCGAAATTCATTTTGCAGGACGTTTTGCTGCTAAAGAAGCCATTAAAAAAGCTTTAATGACTTCTGGTATCAAGGATCCTATTCGCTGGACAAGTATGGAAATCATTGCCGATGAAAATGGGGCTCCTAATATAAATCTTAAGGGTGGAAGATTTGAAACATTGGAATGCAAAGTATCTATTTCCCATACAAATGAAATTGCAATCGCTTTTGCTGTGGTGATAAAGGTATGAGAATATTGACCACAAAGCAATCTCGGTTCTTGGATCAAATTTCCATGGATGAGCATGGAATCCCTGGTGTCGATCTTATGGGAGCTGCCGGAGAAGCAATCGCCAGAGAAGCCATTTCAATGTTGGCAGAAATTCATGATCCAAAAATAATCATCTTATGTGGAAAAGGAAACAATGGAGGTGACGGTTTTGCAGCAGCTGTCCATTTGGCCGAATACAATGTTCAATTATACAGTATGATTAATGAGAATGAGATTAAAGACGATTCAGCGCATTTTCATCAACAATGTCAGGAGATGGCAATTCCCATTGAATATGATTCTGATATTTCATCAGTCACCAAATGTAATCTTGT
Source organism: uncultured bacterium (assembly GCA_964538995.1). GTDB lineage: Bacteria > Fidelibacterota > Marinisomatia > Marinisomatales > TCS55 > JADFRD01. The sequence continues at coordinate 4,501 of CAZIFK010000125.1, read as the reverse complement.
TATTGATGCAATCCTTGGAACGGGATTAAAAGGAGAATTAAAGCAAAATATCTCTCATTGGACTCAATGGATTAACAATCAAAAATGTCCTGTTTTATCTGTGGATTGCCCAACGGGATTGGATGGGAATAAAGGATCCGTGTCTCAACATTCTGTTGAAGCAACGACAACAGTCACGATGGGTTATTCAAAAATAGGTCTACATTTGAAAAAAGGACCTGAATTTTCCGGCAAGATTAACGTGGTCGATATTGGTTTTCCTGATGTGGTGGATGATCTTGATGGTATTCATTGGTCAACATTTGAACAAATCAGATTAATGGATGGTTTGCGAAAAGTTAGTATTGACACCTATAAGCACAAACAAGGTAAAGTTTTGATCGTTGCAGGTTCAAAGGGTATGACAGGGGCAGCAGTATTGAGTACATTTGGTGCGTTGCGTTCTGGCGCTGGTTTAACTGTTACCTGTGCTCCGGATTCTATTGAAGATATTTATGAAAAAACAATCATTGAGGGGATGACATTAGGATGCTCTGATGATGGGTCTGGATACTTTATTGAAGAAAGTTATGAAAATATATCTTCAAAATTTGATTGGTGTGATGCAATTATAATTGGCCCCGGTCTTGGCGATAATGAAGCCACCTTGCGATTGGCCGAAAAAGTGATGTTAAGCTCCACAGTACCATTGGTAATCGATGCAGATGCGTTACGAGTATTTGATGGAAAAACAGAATTATTTGAACAAATTAATGTTCCCTTCATTATCACACCGCATGAAGGAGAATTTTGTAGACTTTTGGCTATTACTCATGATGAGTTTGATAGTGGATTCCAAATAGTTGTTGAAGATTTTATGGAATCATTTCCGGGTGTACTTGTGTTGAAAAATGCGCCGACTATAACATTATTTATGGACAATGCTGTCGTGAACACATCTGGGAATCCGGGTATGGCGACAGCGGGTATGGGTGACGTCCTTTCCGGGATCATAGGTACACTTGTTTCACAGGGTGTTGATATTTTTACCGCAGCCCAAACAGGAGTCAATATTCATGGCTTAACGGCAGATAAAATGGCTGAAACAAAAGGGCATCGAGGTTTGATTGCTTCTGATTTATTAGATGAGTTACCGGGAATTCTTCGTGAAATTGAATAATCAAAAAATATTTCAAATAGTGTTTGGATTTTATTTGATCGCCATAATAGCTGCATCAAGCATTCCCGGACATTCGATGCCAAAGATCATCATATTATCGCCCGATAAATTGCTTCATCTCGGTGAATATTTCATTCTGGCTGTTTTGGCATATTTAAGTTTTAAGAAATTTTCAAAGACCCTTATTATTGGTCTGGTCTCGTTTTCCATTATGGATGAAATATGGCAATCATTTATCCCAGGACGATGGCCCAGTGTTTTTGATGTTTTTGCCGATATTCTAGGAATGATGATAGTGATTACTGCTGTATATTTTCGATCGTCAAAAGATCATGATTAGCAGTATTTCCATAAAAAACTACGCCATCTTTGATGACATTGAACTGGATTTTAAGCAAGGACTAACGGTTATTACAGGTGAAACTGGTTCCGGAAAATCCATTTTATTGTCTGCAATACGTTCAGCTTTGGGTGGAAGTGTAAAAGGGACAGATGTCCGCAGCGGTGAGGAAAAAGCAATCGTGGAGATAGGTGCTATTCAATACGGTCGAAATGTTACTTGCCGAAAAATAATTAATGTTTCTGGGCGAAGTCGATCATTTTTAGACGATGAACCGCTGAATATGGAAGAGTACAAAGTTAAATTAAATACGATTGCAGATTTTCATGGACAGCATGAACAACAGTATATCATGAATAAAGAAACGCATATTGATTTTCTTGATACGTATGCAAAATTGAAAGATAAAGTTGCTTCATTAGAAACTATTTATAACGATCTTATTAAATCGAAGCAGAGACTAAAAAAGATACTCTCAAATCAACTCCAGGCGGCTGATAGAAAAGAACTTATTTCTTTTCAACTCCAGGAAATTGATTTAATTAATCCGGAAGAAAATGAAGATGACAGGCTTCATGACGAATATAAAAAATTAAAACATGCAGATAAATTAATCTCGACTGCTAATGATTTAAATATTCGTTTAACTGAACAGGACCAATCACTTTATAATGAGTTATCAGAAGTATATAAAGAGTTGGAAGCATTAGTTATCATTGATGGAAAATTACAATCTCATGCCGATGCACTCGAGGAATCAATGACAGGGCTTTTGGATGCATCTCACGGTTTACGGCAATATGCTTCTGGAATTGATCTTGATGAAAAACGATTAGAAAGAGTCGAAGCAAGATTGCTGGAGATTGAGGGTTTAAAAAGAAAATACGGAGGAACCCTGGAAGCAGTAATGAATTATCGGGAATCAATTGAATCAGAGTTGAACTCCTTTCAAAATATTGGAATAGAAATCAGTGAATTAGAAGATCAAATTAAGTATTTGCGTTATGAATATCTTTCTATTGCAAATAATCTGAATGAAGAGAGAGCAAAAGCGATCCCGGATTTAAGTAAAAAAATTGAGAATGAATTAGCTGTTTTGAATATTCCAGAAGCTACCTTTCAAGTTAATGTTGAGATTCTTCTTGATGAAGATTCTGATATTTCACTAAATGATCAATCAGTTAAATACAGTGCGAAAGGATATGATAATATTGAATTTTATTTGAGTGCAAATCCCGGGGAAGCGGTTAAGCCATTAACAGATGTTGCATCCGGAGGTGAAGTTTCGAGAATTATGTTAGCTATTAAAACTATTTTCCAAGAAGTAGACCCCGTTGATACATTAGTGTTTGATGAAATTGATGCTGGTATATCAGGTGTTTCTGCTGAAAAAGTTGCAGAATCATTAGCAAGATTAGCAAAAGAAAAGCAAATTTTTTGCGTGACTCATTTACCTCAAATTGCAGCAAAAGCTCAACATCATTTACATATTTCAAAAAAACAAAAAGATGGTAGAACAATGGTCCAAATGACATATTTAAATGATGAGGAAAAAATCCATGCAATTGCCCAATTGTTTAGTGGAACAACACTGACAGTTGATTCATTGGATTCAGCAAAGAGTATATTAAGAGCAGCACGTGGATAAACTTGTCATTTATGGCCAAAAGCCATTAAGCGGTACAGTGGAAATAAGTGGGGCGAAAAATGCCGTACTGCCTATGATGACAGCGGCCTTATTAGCAAACGGTGTTACAACCATCCGTAAAGTTCCAGATCTTCGAGACACGCGCACGATGGCCAGGTTATTAGAAATTGTTGGTGCCAGTGTTGAATTTATAAATGGAACATTAACGATTGATGCGTCAACAGTTAACAACCTCGTGGCGCCCTATGATTTAGTCAAGACAATGCGAGCCTCATTTTATGTTATGGGTCCGTTATTAGGTCGTTTTGGAAATGTAAAAGTATCAATGCCCGGAGGATGTGCATGGGGGCCGCGCCCTATTGATTTTCATTTAATGGGGATGGAAAAATTGGGTGCTGATGTAAAACTGGACCAAGGATATATTAACGCATCCGGTAAATCTCTTAAAGGAGCGAAGATCAAATTTAAATTTCCTTCTGTGGGTGCCACTGGGAATGTGGTGATGGCTGCCGTTCTTGCGGATGGAACGTCTGTAATAGAAAATGCAGCTCGAGAACCGGATATCGTACAATTATGTGAAATGTTAAATCTGATGGGTGCCAAAATCTCCGGCTTGGGGACAACTACCTTATCCATTGAGGGCGTCAAAGAATTAAAACCAACTGAAATTACAGTAATACCAGACAGAATTGAAGCGGGTACATTCTTGATCGCTGGAGCAGTATTGGGGGATATTACTCTGAATAATGTAAAAGCGGATCACCTTCAATCTGTTTTGGATAAATTAGAGGAATGCGGTGCAGGTATAAATGTGGAAAAAGATAAAATCCACATTATCAAAGCAAATGAAATCAAACCGGTTAATGTTACGACAGATGTATTTCCGGGTTTTCCGACAGATCTTCAAGCCCAATGGATTGCATTAATGTGCAGTGCATCAGGGAAATCAATCGTAACGGATACTGTGTACCATGATCGTTTTTCTCATGTTCCTGAACTAAACCGTTTGGGGGCAGATATTACTTTACATGAGAATGTAGCGACTATCAACGGAGTTAAAACGTTAAAAGGAGCACATGTAATGTCCACAGATATCCGGGCCAGTGCATCATTGATTTTAGGTGGTTTGATAGCTGATGGAAAAACGGATGTGAGCCGAATCTATCATATCGACCGGGGGTATGAACGAATTGAAGATAAATTTAGTGCATTAGGAGGGGAAATATTTCGTGAATCAGAATAAATCAAAATTTCTTTTTTTCTATATTATTAACTGTATACATTCCAACTTGTTACTAGTCAAAACAGCCTGATGAAGATTGTATTAATTGGCGCCGGAGAAGTGGGTTTCCAC
>CAZIFK010000124.1:0-7351 GCA_964538995.1 uncultured bacterium | reverse complement strand
TACATTTTTATTCGTTTTGCGGCGGCCTTCCTGCTCCGGAAGATAATGATAATCCGTTCGGCTACAAATTTTCATGGAGTCCCAAAGGAGTTGTTCTTGCTTCCCAAAATTCTGCTCATTATCTCAAAGATGGAGAAATTATTGATATAGACGGAAAAGATCTTTTTCTTAATTATCATGTAGAGGAAGTTGATGGATTGGGCAAATTTGAGGTGTATCCAAACCGTGATTCTCTCCCTTACAAGGATTTGTATTCACTGAACGATGCATTAACTGTGATGAGGGGTACGTATCGGAACCTGGGATGGTGTGATACAATTAAAGCCATTGTGGATTTGGGTTTGCTTGACGATTCTCCCCGGGAAAACCTCAAGGGGATGACCTATCGCCAGATGATGAAAGATCTTTTGAAAACGGATGAAGACGTATTGCAAGCAGCGGCGAAGCGACTTGGCATCTCTGCAGATTCAGATATTATTAAACGAATCGATTGGCTGGGTTTTTTCAGCGATGACCTTATTCCGGAGTGTGATAATTACCTCGATGTATTAAGCGAACGGATGCAGGAAAAGCTATTCTTCAAAGATGGAGAAAAGGATATGCTTCTACTCAAACATACGTTTATCGTAGAAAATCATGATGGTTCAAAAGATATGATTACGTCAACGCTTATAGATTACGGTATTCCTTTCGGTGATTCTTCCATGGCAAGAACAGTGTCATTACCTCTTGCTGTCGGAGTAAATTTAATCTCACAAGGAAAATTCAAGCAAAAAGGTGTGCAGATTCCAAATAGCAAAGAAATATATATTCCGATTATGGAAGAACTGGAACGCCTTGGAATTAAAATGGTTGAAAAGAGAACACGAATAGGGTAGAATAGTTATCTATAGTTCTTTAAATAATGAGACAGTAACCAAATTTGAAATCAACCAAATAGCAATACACATAATATGACATCCTCCCAAACATCGGGAATACTGTATTTAGTCGCAACACCCATCGGCAACCTAAAGGATTTTACATACCGGGCAGTGGAGATTCTCCAATCTGTTTCGCTCATTGCGGCAGAGGATACGCGACACTCCAAAATTCTTTTATCCCATTATGATATTCAAACACCCATGATCAGCTATTTTGAGCATAATCGCTTTTCAAGAATCCCTAAAATTATTGAAACATTAAAAAACGGATCAGATATCGCTGTCATCTCTGATGCAGGAACTCCGGGTGTCAGTGATCCAGCGTATAAACTGGTTCGCGCTGCCATTAATGAAAAAATCAGGATTGAAAGTATTCCCGGAAGTTCTGCTTTGCTTTCGGCGCTGGTCTCTTCCGGTCTACCAACAGACCGATTCCTTTTTGAAGGATTCATCCCTTCCAAGAAAGGACGGAAGAAAAGACTGGAAGCCATTAAAAATGAAGGCGCTACCATTGTATTTTTTGAAAGTCCCCACCGCATTGCACGTACGTTGAAAGACATTTACTCCGTCATTGGAGACAGACCGGCTGTTTTAGCCAGGGAATTAACCAAAATGCACGAAGAAATAATTCGTGGAACTGTTTCGGAATTATTGTCGTACTTTGCTAATAAATCACCGAAAGGTGAATGTGTATTAATGATTGGTAAAGATGATCCAAATGTCTATTTTTAAGTGGATTATTTATCAGAAAGAAAATATTTGTTACAAGTACAGAAATGAATGAGGATAAGAAAATTCTATTGGTGAGTAATTATTTAAAACGTAATTATGTAAAGGAACTCGATTTACGTTTTACATATTTACGTTTTATACTCAATACAGCTCCAAAACATTTTTTCTATCAAACCTACACTATTGCAAAACTGGTGAATTAATGAGGTTAATAAAGTCACGGTTTATTTCATTCGAAGGAATTGACGGCTGTGGGAAATCCACGCAAGCCAAACTGATTCTGGAAAAATTGAATGACAAAGGATGTAAAACCATCTTGGTCAGGGAACCGGGTGGAACACGGATTTCAGAATCCATCAGGGAAATTTTATTGACCAAGGGAATGGACGAACTTCAGGATCGGACGGAAGCACTATTAATGACTGCCAGCCGGGCTCAACTAACGGATGAGGTCATCTATCCCAACCTGGAATTAGGTCATTGGGTCATTGCCGACCGTTATACGGATTCCACACTGGCATATCAGGGCGGTGGACGCAATTTGGACGTCGATTGGCTGATTAAATTAAATGACTTTGCTACGGCAGACTTACACCCTGATTTAACCTTTATCGTCGACGTATTTCCTGAAGTGGGATTTCGAAGACGCCATTCTTCAGAGCCGGATCGCATTGAAAAGGCAGGCCTGGAATTACAGCAAGATGTTCGTAATATGTATCTGGCTTTAGCAAAACGCTTTCCGGAACGAATTATGATTGTTGACGGACATGAAACCATTGAAAATATTCATCGTATTATTTGGCAAGAAATAGACAGGAGATTTTTCCAATAATGACCATTTTTAATTCAAAAAAGAAGAAGATATTTATCAGTTTATTATTATCTGCTTTTATTATTATCGTTATAGGCGCTTCCAATTCTGACACGTATCGGAGTATCGCCAAATCGCAGCGTATCCTTAATGAAGTGTACAAACATCTTATCATCAATTATGCTGACGAACTCAATACGGATACGTTTACCAAAACAAGCATCAACAAGATGTTGTCGGACCTCGATCCTTACACAGTATATCTCGAATCGGAAGAACGGGATGGGTTGGACATGCTTACCCATGGGAAATACGGAGGTGTTGGGATACAACTCGGTAAACGAGATGACCATTTAACCGTTATTTCTCCCATGGATGATACCCCTGCACAGCGCGCTGGAATTATGAGTGGTGATGTTATTATCAGTATTGATAAAACAAAAACGAAGGATTTGAATCTAAGTGAGGCTGCCGATCTTATTCGTGGCCAAAAAGGAACCAATGTTGTATTAACGATCAAACGGCTGGGGGAGGACGAACCTATTGATTTCCATCTAACCCGGGCCGATATAAAAGTGCATGATGTATCTTTTGCAGAAATGATCGATGAGGATACCGGATATATCGTTCTATCACGCTTTTCGAAAAATGCTGCAAAAGAAGTAGAATCGGCGCTTCGATCATTAATGGATCATGATATGAAAAACCTAATTCTGGATCTGAGAAATAATCCGGGTGGTTTATTGGCTGCAGCGATTGATATTCTTGATTTCATCATACCCAAAGGCGAAAAGCTTCTTACTACAAAAGGTAGGAATAAGGAATCTAATCGGGAAATATTCTCCAGGAAAAAACCAATTTTAGATGAAAATATAAAAATTGCCGTTTTAATTAATGAAGGCAGTGCGTCTGCAAGCGAGATCGTATCAGGAGTTATCCAAGATTTGGATAGGGGAATTATCATCGGAAAGAGATCATTCGGAAAAGGTCTTGTTCAATCGGTATACGGAATTGATAAAAAACGCTCATTAAAGATCACTACTGCCAAATATTATATACCCAGCGGTCGATTAATACAAAAACCTGGTTATTTAAATAAAGATGTGATTGTGAGTAAAGCGGATATGGATACATTGTTCACGACTAAAACAGGAAGAAGCGTAAAAGGCGGAGGTGGAATTTATCCTGACGTTGTGATTGACGACGACAAAGTAGGGCCATTAACAAGGGAATGCTGGAGAAAGAGTTATTTCTTTTCATTTGCGCGTGATAATAAAAATAAATATCCCACAATCGATGATGTTTTAGATGAAACAAACATGATGCAATTATTTTCTAATTATTTATCAGAGAAGGAACTGGATATCAAAATCGATGGTCAACTTCAATTTGAAGAAAGCGTTGAAAAGCTACAGAAATATGACGATAAAAATGAAAAATTGAATTATGCTTTCGAGTCTATTAAAGAATTTATTCAAGATCAAACTGAATCCTTGTTTGATAAAGAATATAGCGATCTTGAGAATGGCGTTTACTCAAACTTCGCTCAAATCCTTGACGGCAATAAAGGGAGAATTCGCTATAATATTCAACAGGATGATTTTATTGATAAAGCCAACGAATTACTTCATAATCATATTGCGTATACGGAAGCATTTCAAACAATTTCGGATAATTAAATTTTAGAAATCTTTCTATTTTTCCCTCATAAAAGCATTAAATTCGTCGGTTCATTTAGGAATAATTTTGGGTGATTAGCTCAGGTGGTTAGAGTGCTTGCTTGACATGCAAGAGGTCACTGGTTCAAGTCCAGTATCGCCCACATTAATAGTAATGATCATTTTATTGTGAATAATAAAACATATATAACAGCACTGCCACAGATACTCGATTCCTATTTGCTGACGCACCTCTGCATACATTTTTGATTTGTATTTCCAATCCAATAACACATGACTGACATTACTATAACCTTCCCAGATAAGTCTAAACGTTCATTTTCTGCCGGTGTAAATGCGCTGCAAATAGCTGAAAGTATTGGACCTCGTTTGGCGGAAGCAGCCGTTGCTGCAAAGATTGATGGTCAGTTTACGGATTTAACCGTCCCCATTGATACCGACGCAAAAGTCGAAATTGTAACCGGAGATTCAAAAGAAGGGCATGATGTACTTTTGCATAGCACAGCCCATTTGATGGCTCAGGCAGTAAAAGAGCTGTTCCCGAACGCAAAAGTAACTATCGGGCCTGCCATCGAAAATCGTTTTTATTATGATTTCGATATTGACGGTACATTTTCTGATAGTGATCTGGAAAAAATCGAAGCCAAAATGAAAGAATTGGCGAAAAGTGATTTTTCAATTTCCAGGCAGGAATTGACGCGAAATGAGGCGCTGAAGAAATTCAAAGAAATGGGAGAAGATTATAAAGTAGAAATCATTGAAGAGATCGATGAGAATGAAACCATTTCAGCCTACCAACAAAATAATTTCCTGGATTTATGCAGAGGACCTCATGTTCCTTCAACAGGGAAAATTAAATATTTTAAATTATTGACTAGTTCAGGGGCATACTGGCGGGGCGATGAAAATAATAAAATGCTTCAGCGTATATATGGTACTGTATTTTCCACAAAACAGGGATTAAAAGATTATTTAGCATTCCTGGAGGAAGCAAAAAAACGGGACCACCGAAAACTCGGAAAAGAATTGGGTATTTACACTTTTAGTGATGAAGTGGGCCCCGGACTGCCTTTATGGCTACCTAATGGAACGGTGATTATCGATGAATTGGAAATGCTGGCAAAAGAGAAGGAACATCGTGCCGGGTATAAACGCGTACGGACTCCTCATTTGTCAAAAGGTGATTTGTTTAAAAAATCCGGGCACTTGGATTTATATAAAGATTCCATGTACCCCGCTATGGACGTGGACGGTATAGAATACTATGTAAAACCAATGAATTGTCCGCACCATCATAAAATTTATGATTCCTCGCCAAAAAGCTATAGAGATTTACCATATCGATTGGCTGAATATGGCACCTGCTATCGTTATGAGAAATCAGGTCAGCTATTTGGCTTGATGCGCGTTCGCAGTATGCAAATGAATGATGCTCATATCTATTGCACGCCAGATCAGTTTGAGGAGGAATTTTTGGCAGTTTGCAAAATGTACGTTGAGTATTTTAACATTTTTGGAATTGAAAAATACGAGATGCGGTTAGGTCTGCACGATCCTGCTGAATTAGGTAAAAAATATATTAATGATCCTGAAATGTGGATTTCTACAGAAAATTCCGTTCGCCAAGCTTTAAATTCCGGAAATATAAATTTCGTTGAAATCCCCGGTGAAGCTGCTTTCTATGGACCCAAAATAGATGTTCAGGTTTGGAGTGCTATCGGAAAAGAATTTACACTGGCTACGAACCAGGTTGATTTTGCAGTCCCAGAAAAATTTGGCCTTACTTACACAGATGAGAATAATCAGGAAAAAACACCTCTTTGTATTCATCGGGCTCCATTGGGTACTCATGAACGATTTATTGGGTTTTTGATTGAACATTATGGCGGTGACTTTCCTCTTTGGTTAGCGCCCATTCAAATGATTGTTATACCTGTGTCTGACAAAGTCATCGACTATGCAAAACAAGTCACAAAAAAATTACACGAAAGCGGATTTAGAGTTGAATTGGATGATAAAGCTGATAAAATTGGAGCTAAAATTCGTCAGGCAGAATTAAGGAAAATTAACATAATGCTCATTGTGGGCGAAAAAGAAGCCGGTGCCGGTACAGTTTCCGTTAGAAGAAGGCATCAAGGCGATTTGGGATCAATGTTATTAAATGACTTGATTCCCACTTTACAAGAAGAAATTAACAAAAGGAGTTTATAATCGGGAAAAAGATAAAAACACGTGTAAACAATAAAATTACTGCTTCGGAAGTCATGCTCATTACTGAAGATGGCACAAAATTAGGTATTGTTAATATTGATGAAGCAATAACAAAAGCCCAGGAAAGTGGTCTTGATTTGGTTGAAGTTGCTCCAAACGCAAAACCGCCAGTATGTAAAATATTAGATTTTGGAAAAATCAAATATGAAGCAAAGAAAAAACTACAAAAAGGCAGAAAAAAACAGCATGTTATCAAAATCAAAGAACTGCGAGTTCGACCAGGAATTGGTGAACATGACTTACAAACGAAAATGAACTTGGGAAGAAAATTTTTATCAGACGGTTGTAAATTAAAAATAACTGTAATGTTTCGGGGTCGAGAGTTATCTCGCGTCCAAGATTTAGGAGAATCAATTTTAGAGCGGGTATACGCCTTGCTGGGTGATATTGCAGAGCCCGAAGAACAATCAGAATTAGAGGGACGTAGAATTTCCCTCATGTACATTGCAAAGTAGGAGAAGAGAATGCCTAAGATGAAAACACGTCGAAGCGCCGCAAAGCGGTTCAAGTTAACTGGAACCGGACGTATTCGACGCAACAAAGCAAACCATAGACACATGCTCATCAGGCGGAGTAACAGTGCTAAACGAAAAATGCGTCTCGCAGGTTTCGTTGCCAGCGCTGAAGAAAAACGCGTCCGCAAGATGCTCGCAATCTAAAGGAGTATAAGATGCCGAGAGCAAATAGTTCTGTGCCTCGACACAGACGTCATCGGAAGGTAGTAAAGCAGGCCAAAGGCTACTATGGTGCCCGGAGCCGCAATTTCAAAGCTGCAAAAGACGCAGTTTGGAAAGCAGGGCAATATGCCTATCGTGATCGTCGTCAGCGGAAACGTTTTTTCCGCAGATTATGGATCACACGCATTAACGCGGCTGTCCGACAACATGGTATGTCCTATTCTGCATTTATTGCCGGATTGAAAGAAAAAGAGATTG
>CAZIFK010000123.1:0-7357 GCA_964538995.1 uncultured bacterium | reverse complement strand
AATTTTACACCTTAAAAAGTAAAAAAAGTGCTCAGACTATGGGGTCCACCTCTGATATATATGATGATGTTTTAGAAGAATCAGGTTATCCAAGAAATGGCTATTCAGCTCTAGAAAAAAAAGGTATGATGGAACGTTTTTTAGAATACAAAAACAATCATTATAATATTTTAGCAATTAAATCACGTGTTGTAAAACCGCCATTTCATTTCCTCAGTGAACCCACAAAAGCGATCATCGAAAAATTATGTATGCACATTTATATTGCATATACAGTAACAATAAAACATTTTGGACAATCATCCTTGTTTTAATACTTACTAATAAATTAATCTCGCGTATTGTCAATTCAAAGATGTAGTGGCAAATGTTTATTAATTGAGTTATAGTGAAGAATGCTATTACCTACGATAACAATTCAAGATAGTAACAACCTAACTAGCATTGCTACGGACGCCGAAGGCGGGCGGCATAAAATTCAATATCAGGAAGATAAAATAATGCATAGATTGAAGAAAATGTTAGTCAAGAGGGCTGCATAGTTATCTCGTTAGATAGCCAGAACACTATTTAGAGAAATAATATGGAAATAATAAAGAAAAAAGACTCACCACGATATATCAGGAAAGAAGGAATTAAGTCATATTTACTGGCTTCACCTGTTACATGTAATACGGCTCATTTAGCTACGACATTAGTTGAAATTGAACCTGGAGGCAAACAACATGTTCATAAACATGAACCTGAACAAGTATACTTTATTATTGATGGTATCGGTAAAATGACAGTTGGGAATGAACACCAAATTGTTAATAGTGATGATTGTATTTTTATTCCATCAAATGAACCACATAGTTTAGAAAATATTGGAGAATCAAAATTGAGATATTTCAGTGCTGCTTCTCCCTCTTTTACAAAAGAAGAACTGATTAACTTTTGGCCAATTGAAAGTGAATCAAAAATTAAGTGACCGGCTATCAGTACCAGTTGCTACAGACACCATAAACGAACAGGGTGATTGGGAGATTTTGGAGTTAAACAATGGGTCGTAAGCACTACATGCGTTCTGAAGAAAGAATTTCGGCGCAGGTGACATACACCATTAAGCGTGTGTTTAACAATGTTGTTAGGTAGTTAGAAGAAATTAATGCATCAACAACTATACTCAATTGTTCTAATTCTATTACTGGTTCTTTCTTGCTCTGATCCTAATGAAGTTATAACACCGGATGAAATATCACCCTCCAGAATAATAACCATAGAGTACTCTCCTAATACCTTTACCCTTATATGGGAGCAAAACACCGCTAGTTTATTTTCAGAATATAAATTGTATAAAGCAAATAATGTCAACATGAGCCAAAGTGAATTGATTTGGAATAGCGAAGAACAGACCGACACGACAATCACGTTGTTATACGATTCAGGTTGCAACATGTCTTTTTTTCAAATCTTCACTATATCAATTGATGGCATCGATGCAGCAGATGCCCCCGTTGAAGTTCTCAGCTCATCATTTTGTTTTAGCTCAACCATAGATGATATAGAATGGTTTCAACGTGCAACTCATGTTGTTCAGTTGCATGATTTTAGTTATACCATATTAGGTGACTTAATATCTGGTAGGGGTGCTGATTGGGATGCCGTTTATATGGTTCATCTTGATCAAGTAGGCCAATTCCAAAGTTCAAAGATTGTTGCAAGTTGGATGTGGGCAAATCCTACTTCTATATCTGCTTTAGACAACGGTGATTTCATTTTGACAAGTAACGAAGGTGCGGACATGGGATTCGGACAGGGTGCCGTTCTTCAGAGAACTGACGCGTTGGGAAACAGCCTCTGGTCAATTGAATTCCGGGAAACAATGTATGAATCTAAATATCTGTATGATCATATCATCTCGGGAAACTCAATTGTATCTGTCGGTGACTACACGGCTGATGAAGGGAACTACATTGTAGACATGTGGGTAATTAGCCATGACCTCGAGGGTAATGAACTCTGGAACTCAATATTCGTTTCTCCTGATAGTATGCATTACTATGAAAAAGGAATATCCATTTCTGAAACAAGTGCTGGTAATTTTTTAGTTGTGTCTGCTGCTTACGAGGGTTGGCCTGATAAAAAGAGCGATTTAGTGTTGTTCAAAATCGATAATAATGGTAATCAGTTGTGGTCCCAGGTAATTCAAACTAATCTTCTACCTCATGAAACCCAGCAAACATCTGATGAAAACTATATTATCGTTGGGCAACAATATTCTAGCTCAATGGATATATTTTTAATGAAAATATCTGAAGAGGGAGAGATTCTTTGGTTTCGGTCTTTTGGTGATATTCGGGAGGATTACGGACCGGCAATAACATACTCCGATGATCAAGGTATTCTTCTTATGTATAACACCGGTTTAGGCGCTAATATTGCTAGGAGTTTTACAATTGTGAAACTAACTGCGGATGGGGAAATGGAATGGACGAGAGTTTACAATAATGGTGAGGTTAATGATCTCATCAATACTAACGATGGTGGGTATGTTATTGTAGGTAGTGAAAATAGTTTCCCCAAGATATTCAAGGTTGATTGTGGTGGTAACTTTTATGAATAAATCTCAAGGACCAATTACCTAAACATTCACCAAAACGGACGTCAAAAGCAGGCTGCATAATTTTGAGAAATAATATGGAAATATTAAAGAAAAAAGACGCACCACGATATATCAGGGAAGAAGGAATTATTTTATGTTGCTAATAAAAAAGAGAATTATCACAATACCAATATTCATAGCTACTATCTGCATCATATTCTCCAATTGTAATTTGTCCGATTCCGAATCAGACGAATCCGGAGAATTTGCAATCTTTCTACTGGCCGATAGCACTATTTCAGCAGTTCATGCCGTTACCCAATTAATTGATACATTGATTCTTGAAGATCAACCACTAATAGCTATTGAAGATGTTGAGCAATATAAATGGTCTGATCATACGCTTACTTTGAAATCCGAGAACGATCGATTGAAAGCAATGGAATCTTTATTTGGAAAAACACTAGGTATTCCCTTTGTTATTACTGTAGGTGAAGAACGTATTTATTTAGGAGGGTTCTGGTATATGTATTCTTCATATATGCCTTCTTTTCCGCATACCGGTGTATCATCAAATGGTCTATACATCGAAAAAGGTGTATCCGATGAAACGAAAGACGTCCGTAATGATAATCGAATATATAAGTCTCTTAAAGCAGCAGGTGTACTAATTGAGTAAAATCAAAATAATACCTAACACTCGTAAAGGCTGATCAAGCTCACTAATGATATGAAAGTATTCTTACAAATATTAGATTCGCTATAACGCTTAAATTCCGCGCTGTTTGGCAACCCAAAAATATGTTATATTAATTATGTGTTCAGTATCATTATTAACAATTTGTAAATAAAATAGGAAGTGCAATGGAAAGGTGTTATGAATATTTAGGCTGCCCTAAAATTGATTGTATAATGTTTAGTTTGCCGGATGATAGACATTGTTGGGAAATCGAAGAAACATTATGTAATCATAATGGTATCGAATATATCCGAGGACGAACGGGAGGTGATAAGATAGAAGCCTGTATCCAATCCAAATGCCTTTACTTAACTCGTGCAAAGAATAATAACTCGGTATAAGTTCAATTAAAACACGCAAAATTGCGAAATTTCACTACTAAATCTCCCTCATTTACAAAAGAAGAACTGATTAGCTTTTGGCCAATTGAAAGTGAATCGAAAATAAAATAACCGGCTATTTATTGTAAATTGGTACGGACACCATAAACGTGCAGCGCCCGCCTTATATGAGTCTCTTTCAGTATTATATGTAAATTTGATGATCCAATAATGAAAAAAACTCTATGCAACATAATTCAGTAACAAAATATCTCGTATCGCTTGCACTGATCTTCAGTGCTTGTTCCTCTTCAAAACTAACAGTTAGTCCCACAAACATTGAGTATAATTTTGTATCTGATAAATCCGTTGAATATGAAACTGTTTGGGAAGCGATCGAGAATCTTGACTTTGATTACCTGTCTGAAAAAACTCTAAACGATGATCTAGATAAATTCAGTGAAGCATTAAAATCCGTTGTAGATGGTGATATAAATAAGGCTCTAACACAATTTGAGAATCTCTACAATAATTCTACGGATTCACTTATCAAGAAACAATCGGAAGAGATTATTAGCAAACTATATTTTTCACAATCAAACTGGGAACAGCTTTTAGAACTTAACGAAAAATCCGATAATAATCCGAAATTAGAAAATGACATAATACTTTTTGAAGCATTTAGTAAATCCCCAAAAGAGCGTTATTTTTTCCCTTCCCAACCTATAATATTGCCGATGGATCCAGTCTTTTTCGGCGGGAATCCGTTGATCGAAGTCGTTGTAAATGGATATAAGAAAAAATTCTGGATTGACACCGGGGCAGGACTTAGTGTCGTCGCATCAGACGTTGCTGAAGAATGTAATATATTCCCCATAGGCACGGAAAAGACTACTGCAGGAACAGGCACCGATAAAAGAGTCAGTATTCAGCCAGCCATCATAGAGGATTTACAAATAGGGGGGCTTTTAATAAAGAACCATCCTGTTATTATTATCGATAAAAGTGATATGGAATTCAAATTATTTGGTTTTATAAGGCTTTTAAAGATTGATGGAATTATTGGTTGGCCTGCAATACAAAATATGAAAATAGAAATTGATTATAAGAATAAACGCACAATTATTGAAAAGTCAATACAAGTGAAAACGAAAAATCGAAATCTATTCTGGTTTGGTACGCCCGTTGTAAAACTCAAAACCCTCAATGGAATAAATTTAAATTTTGATCTTGATACAGGGGCTAATAAAACCAGCATACATAAAAATATTCTGAAAAAGATCAACGTTGAAAATGCATATGATAAAAAAATCACTCATTGGTCAGGTGGTTTTGAGAAGACTGAAACAAAAATAATCCCAAATTTAACATTTATTCTCAATGGGAATATTTTGCATTTCAAAGATATTCGAATAAGTACTCCAAGAGGTGAAGTATTTATCAAGTTAGATGGTAGGTTAGGAATCGATATAGCTCAAGATGGTCGCATTATTATTGATTATTTAAATGGAAGATTTGACCTACATTAATCGTAGTCTTACTGATGGTCAAACCCATGTTCCACAGGACAGGGAAAACATGCAGCCTGATTTCATGGAATTTGAATTTAAACATGTAAATTGTGTAAATGGAGTGACCTACACCCTCTTTTTTCAGGCGGGTTATCTCATCTGTTAGATATTATTTTATGTTGCTAATAAAAAAGAGAAAAACTATGGCGCAAATTATTACAGCAATAATTTGTATTTTTTTATACAGTTGCAATTTATCCGATTCCAAATCAGACGAATCTGGAGAATTTGCAATCTTTCTACTGGCCGATAGCACTATTTCAGCAGTTCATGCCGTTACCCAATTAATTGATACATTGATTCTTGAAGATCAACCACTAATAGCTATTGAAGATGTAGAGCAATATAAATGGTCTGATCATACGCTTACTTTAAACACCGAGAACGATCGATTGAAAGCAATGGAATCCTCAACTGGAAAAGCACTAGGTATTCCATTTATTATTACTGTTGGTGAAGAGCGTGTTTATTTAGGAGGGTTCTGGTATATGTATTCTTCATATATGCCCTCTTTTCCGCACATCTTTTT
This sequence comes from uncultured bacterium, assembly GCA_964538995.1. Taxonomy (GTDB): domain Bacteria; phylum Fidelibacterota; class Marinisomatia; order Marinisomatales; family TCS55; genus JADFRD01. Next base: position 1,614 of record CAZIFK010000123.1, on the reverse strand, counting down.
TTCATCAAAAGGTCTATACATCGAAAAAGGTTTGCTCGATGGAAATAAAGATGTCCGTAATGATAATCGAATATATAAGTCTCTTAAAGCAGCAGGTGTACTAATTGAGTAAAATCAAAATAATACCTAACACTCGTAAAGGCTGACCAAACTCACTAATGATATGAAAGTATTCTTACGAATATTCGATTCGCTATGGTTGCTCAACTCTCGCACCATTAGTAAGCAAAATTGAAAAGGAGTATAAAATGAAACAGCTAAGCAATTGGCTTCTTTTACTTCTATTTACAGGTTTTATTTATAGTCAGGATAATGATGTAAAAACAAGTAAATCAGGTAAAAATGAAACGATTATTAAAAGATGGTCCAATTTTGTAGGATTTGGAACAACTGGCATAATTGACTTTTTGATTTCTTACCGACTCAAGCAACCAATTACAATTGGTGCAAAAGAATTTCATCCATACTTCACTATTGGAAAACGATATGCTGATTTTGGTATGCTCTATAATAGTATAGATAGATCATCAGGAATTTTTGGCCTATATGAATTACATACTCCTATAAAATTGGGAAAATCCACTACTATCTTTGGTGGTATTGGATGGGGACAATTTGTATACAGAAAAGAGATTAAAGAGTCTCATGAATACGGCTATTTCTACACAACCCATTTCATTTCTGAAACAGCTTATATTGTTTCCGGCGGTTTACAATTCAATATTAATAATTGGGCTTTAATCCAGCCACGCTTATATTATTCACCTCAATTAGAAGATCCAATGATATTAACTATAAATGCAGGTTTTACAACAAAATCAATGATACGTGGTACTTTGTGTTTACCTTTGGCTTGGCTCGGATTTCATGCATTTTTTATTCTTATTGGGGCAAATTAACGTAAGCTAAACGCGCTGGTCAATTCCATCGCCATTACCATAAAAATAATGAATATAAGAATTGCTAAACTTGAAGACCTTGAAGAGATAGTCGAGATATACAATCAGGCAATAGCCGCTGGTGAAAAAACTACTGACATTACGCCAGTCACTACCGACGATCGAAAGAAATGGTTTGAAGGCCATACTCCTAATAAATACCCGATCTTGGTTGCGGAAAAAGGTGAATCGATCGTTGGATACTTAACTATCAGCGCATATCGTCCTGGTCGCATGGCCCTTCGGCATACGGCTGAAGTTAGCTACTTTATTCATTTTGAGCATCACCGTCAAGGAATAGCTTCGCGTCTTCTGCAGTACGCTATCGACATATGTCCCTCACTTCAGATAAAAACCTTATTTGCTATCCTTCTCGACAGCAATCAGGACAGCATTAGGCTTCTGGAGAAATATGGTTTCGGAAAATGGGGACATATGCCACAAGTAGCAGAGTTTGATGGGATCGAAGTTGGTCACCTATATTATGGGTTGAGAATTGAAAACTGCTAACAAATCAATGAACCGGAATTTTCTTACAATAGAGTACCATTATTGATCTTTGGGGAATAATATAATGTTAGAACAATCATTTAGTCACATAAAAGGAATTGGCTCAAAAACAGAGACTCAATTATGGTCATCAAACATTCATGACTGGTCATCCTTAAGAAATGCA
>CAZIFK010000122.1:0-7361 GCA_964538995.1 uncultured bacterium | reverse complement strand
AAATAGAGTCTAATTCATCTTCCATCTTGGCTGTAAACTGTGAATCAACAAGAGACGCAAAGTGGTTTTCTAACAGTTGTGTTACAGCCACCGCCAAAAAAGTGGGCGTCAAAGAACCTTTGTTATTTCTAACATAATCTTTTTCTTGAATACGGCCGATGATACTGGCCCATGTGGACGGTCGACCGATTCCAAGCTTTTCCATCTCTTTAATAATGGATGCTTCTGTAAACCGTGATGGAGGTTTTGTGGAATGTTCTTCAGGATTCAGGTTGCTGCAAGTGAGTCTTTGTCCTTGTTTTAATTCAGGTAAAAACCGCTCTCTGTCAGCAAGTTTTCCATCCGGATCATCCGTTCCTTCTACATATGCACGCATATAACCGGGAAACAGTATAATGCGTCCACGAGCACGAAAAACCGTGTTCTGATTTTCAATATCAGCAATCGTTCTTTTTAATTTTGCCGGTTTCATTTGACTGGCCACTGTCCTCTTCCAGATTAAATCGTACAGTTTCCCTTCATCACTGCCGGCTCTTGTACTTACTGTCTTTACATCAGCGAATTGAATACCAGCCGGCCGGATGGCTTCGTGCGCCTCTTGAGCATTTTTAACTTTACTCTTATAGATAACGGGTTTGTCCGGTAAATATTCATCGCCATACTTTGAATGAATAATATTACGAGCGCCTGTCAAGGCTTCTTGTGAAAGCTGTGTCGAATCAGTACGCATATATGTAATAAACCCAGCCTCGTAAAGTCGCTGCGCTGTTCGCATCGTTTTCCGGGCTGCAAAACGGAGTTTTCTAGCGGCTTCCTGCTGTAAAGTGCTGGTTGTAAAAGGAGCGTACGGGTTTGATGTTTGAGGTTTCTCTTCAACATTTTTTACAATCCAAGGTCCGTTTTGAATTTCATCTACCAGAGCTTTTGCCTGGGAAGATGACAATAACATGACATTCTTCTTTTTTAGTTCACCTGTATTGCTGTCAAAATCTTTTCCCGTGGCAAGACGTTTTCCATCAACGGTGATCAATTCTGATGTGAACCCTTCCAACTCATCCGTTTCTAATTCAGCTTTCAAATCATAATATGTGGATGCTTTAAATGTTGCTCGTAATCGTTCACGGTCCACAATTATTTTTAATGTAGCAGATTGTACTCGACCGGCTGAAAGAGATTCTTTAACAAAGCTCATGGTTTTTTGTAGAGTATTCCATAATAATCTTGAGAGTTGATACCCAACCAAACGATCAATAATCCTGCGAGTGTATTGGGCATTCACCAAATCAATATCGACTTCTCGGCGATGCTTCATCCCGTCAATAATACCTTCTTTTGTGATTTCAGTAAACTGAACCCGGACAATGTTTTTATTAGTGATTTCCTCTGCCAGATGGGAGGCAATCGCTTCTCCTTCACGGTCAGGGTCAGTGGCCAGAATCACTTCAGGTGCAGTACTCGATTTCTGTTTAATGGTTTTAATGATGTCTTTTTTATCATCCATAATGACAAACTCGGCAGCAAATTCATTTTCAAAATCCACACCAAGTCTTTTACGAGGCAGGTCTTTTACATGACCTACACAGGCAATGACATCATATTCATTACTTAAATATTTTTCAATGGTCCGGGCTTTTGCCGGAGACTCAACTATTATTAGTGGTTTGCTCATCAATCTTTCTTTCGGATTATTTTAACGCTTCTCACGCGCGTATTATAATGTAGATAAAATTACAGAAAAGTCAAACAGTGAAATATGTTAACAATTCATCCATTGAGACTTCTTCCTGTACTCCCTTCAATAAATCTTTTACTTGAACTTGATTGTTCTTCAATTCTTCTTCTCCTAAAATAACAGCCTTTTTCACTCCTAACTTGTTTGCTTCTCTCAGTTGTGCTTTTAAACTACGGCGTTTTGTATCCATATAAACTGTGATTCCATTGCTCCGGAGTTCTTGTGCCATCTGCAGTGCCTTCATTGCCGCTGTTTCCTCCAGATTTATCAGATAGATGGATTCATGGTCATCCGTTTGCTCATTCATTGCCATTGATAAAAGAATACGTTCAATACCTGCAGCGAAACCGATTGCCGGTGTTGGTTTTCCGCCTAACATTTCTACAAGATTATCATAACGTCCACCACCACAAATAGCATCCTGTGCCCCAAGATTTTCTGACACAAATTCGAAGGTTGTACGGGTATAATAATCTAAACCACGAACTAAATTTTCGTCTAATTCGTAAGGAATATTCAATCCACTCAACAAAGATTGTACAGATTCAAAATGGACTTTGTCCTCATTCGTCCAGGAATCGGCAATAGATGGAGCATTGTGAATTATTTCTTTTTCATGGGGAATCTTGGTATCCAAAATTCTTAATGGATTCGTTTCTAGCCTTTTCTGACTCGTTTCAGATAAGTCATCTTTATAGGGAGTTAAAAATTCCATTAAGGCATTACGGTAATTTTTCCGGCAATTTCCCGATCCTATACTGTTCAATTTTAAAGAAACATTTTTAATTCCCAATTCTTCAAAAATATGGTGTGCCAGAGCAATGATTTCAGCATCCTGTTCCGGATGTTCTGACCCAAACACTTCCACACCAAATTGATGAAACTGACGCTGTCGGCCTTTTTGCGGGCGTTCACGGCGGAAGAGGGGACCGATATAATATAATTTTTGCAGGGGAGACTGGACACCAAGATTGTGTTGAATAAAAGACCTCACTACAGGCGCAGTAAGTTCCGGTCGCAATGTCAAATTCCCACCGGAACGATCTTCCCAGGAATACATTTCTTTGGAAACAATATCCGTATCTATTCCGACACTTTTGCTGAATAATCCTGTATCTTCAAAAACAGGTGTGCGGATTTCATTGTATCCATAATTGCCGGCAATAGAATGGACGACGTTTTCCAATTGTTGCCAGCGGCGGGTCTCATCGGGAAGAATATCATGGGTGCCTTTAATGGTGCGGTATGCCATGATTTAGTCAGCAATATCCTGTATTAATTGTTCGGCTTGTTCCTTATCATTTTCCGGTACGAACAGTTTCACTACAGCACCGGGAACATTAATCTGGGATATGTTAAATGCAGTAGTGAAAAAATCCGATTTTAAAAAATAGGGAATATTATTATTTGTCAGAATTTCTCCTGCCATTTCACCATACACTTTCCCGGAAAATTGGCCCACCTCGACCCATTCTATTTGATCCAGAGGAATATCAATTGGCTGCTCATCCACGAGGGTCACATTGCAGTCTGAACAGAATTCGATTTGTGCCTCATACTCTGCTTCACATTGCGGACAGTATTTAAAATTAGTTTTTTCCATATCAGAATTTGCGATGATTTCTTTACAGAATGAAAAGAGAATTCAAATTTAAAAAGGAGTACTTAAACTATAACCACCGCGCCGTTCAATTTGTAAATCTCTCAGTGTTGGTGACTTGACATTGATTTTTAAGTAAAATCCGGAACCATATCCGCTGGGTGTCCAGCTCAAATCCAGTTCCCAGCAGTGGAGATCGCGGTGAATGGAGAAATAATGACTAATCAACTCATTATTCATCAGATCGAATCGGGCACCATAACTCACTTTCCAGTTTTTTGTGACGTTGATAGATGAATTAGTGTTCAACCAAAAGGTTTTTGTAGGATTGCTTGGATCAAATTGCTTTAATGAATAACCAACACTGAAGCTCGTACTCCATAATTTTCCACCTGGATTTATTTTTTTATTTCCCGATGATGAAACATTTAATGAATCCGCCAATTCTTCTACATTCGTTGTATCACTAGTTTGACTAACCCCAAATTGTCTTCCAGAGAGTTTAAAGCTGGTTGAAAGATCCACCTTTGTTAAACGTGGGAGAAGGTATCCATTTTCTAATTTCCTATATTTATTAATTCTCTGTTTAGTATTTTCATCAAATTCATAAAAATCGTGAGTCATGCGCAAGTCAATATTGGATGGACCGATTTTTGAACGAATGGAAGAAGTTAAGTTGCTTAACTTGAATTGATCAGCTACAAAATTATAACTTGAACCCATCCGCCAGGAAAACAGGTTGATGATTTTATCTTTTTCACCGTCGTTAATTTTCGCTTGGAAATTGTTATTCACACTAAAAGACATGGATTGCGACTCATTCCGTGATGTACCACCGGCCAAGGTGCCGTTGAAGCGGTCATGATAAACTTCATTGGCGGATGTGTCTAATAATGTTTCAAAATACCCAAGATCCTGACCAAAAACTTGTTTCGAATAATCTGGTTTAAATGAATACCCAATTGATGGGGACACGACGTGTCTAATTGCGATCATTTTACCAATATTAAATGGGAAGAGTCCATAAATCTGTGTATTGATCGAAGCTCCAAAGCTTCCGATAGTTCGCATGGCAAAGCCGGGGATTTCCGTTGTTTGGATGGTATTGGTGGTGCTGTCCAGACGGCCGGAAAATGTTCTGTTCACCCAATCAGATTTGATGCTCATGCTTGGATTAAAAGTAATATACTTCAAGATTTTTGTGGGCGCGCTAAACGACATGGAATGACGCATAACATTATCACTAAAATTTTGTTTATCATCATTCCAGTAAAAAATCGATGTTGTATCATCAATAATATTTTCATCTGTTTCATAATAAAGCCGCTCTTTATTCGATGCAGATGTATTGTAGCTCCAGGTAATGTTATTAAACCAACGTTGTTTTCCACCTTTATCCGGAAACAGGTTGCGCTGGCCAAGACGAAATTTCATATCAGGTAGTTTAGCAGTGATAATATTGGTCTGCATCCCTGCTCGAGTTGGATTCATATAAAATACCGAAGTAGAATCAATCCTATCATCCGCCATCAGATTTGTGGTTGAGGATAAATTCATACTCATGGAAGCCTGAATGGACGGCCAGCGTTTAGAATACGTTGCGTTGGAAATTGTTTGCTGCTGACCCATGCGTTGTTGTGGATCAGATGTATACCTTCGGCTGAATTCACCGCTACTGGAATAATTGGCACTTACATTTAAGCTTTGATTATGCCGAAGTCTTTGTGTGTGCTGCCATCGAACCTGATAGCTCGTAGTGCGGCTGTCACTAATGTCAGTAATATTCTGTGTCCCCAACAAAAATTGCCTGCTTTGTAAATTCAGCGAGCCGCTGAATTTATAACGTACGTTATATGCATTATTCAGTCTGAAAACAAATCCCTGGCGGTCACCAAAACTCATAGTGAATTTGGATCCCCAATGATCATTTGGTGCCCAAAAATAACCTAAGTTGTCAATATATTGTCCCCGGAGACTGTTCTCTCCGTATCCGGGCATGATCCAGCCGGAATGGCGCCCGCCGCTCTTGTGTGGGAAAATACCAAAGGGCAGTCCAATGATCGGGATCCGTGCGATATATAAAACGATGGGGCGGGCAATGACTTTATCATCATTGATGATCTTCATGTTTCTGCTTTCAAAATGAAAGTGAGGTGTATCAAGGGCACAGGTGGTATAGGAGCTCTTTTCGATATAATACACTTTCTGGTCGTTGTTGCGTATTTCATTGCCGGTATAATAGCCGTCGTCGGCCCGGGACCGTCCTTGTTTTATGCGTCCTTTTCGTGATTTCAAATTATAAATCAACGTATCTCCCGCCATGGGATCCTGACCTCTTTCAACAATAGAGGGTTTTTGTACTTTAGCAGTTGAATCACCCGGAGGGGTTGGAAATGCTCTGAGTAAATTGTCATTCCAATCGACATTTATAAAGCCGGAACTCAAATTAACATCATTGTATTTAATATTGGCATCACCGGTTAAATCTGTTTTTTCTGAAATAATATCATAGACAATTTCATCTGATGTATATACAATTGGGGAATCCATGTCCTTATTGGATGAATCGGGAGTGAACACACCCCTGGCCCCCCCAGAAACATGAATATTACCTAACTCAACTTCAGCACTGTCAAAATTATTAAAAGTCATGATAATTGTATCACCGGACGCAAGATTATTCCCCTGGTAAACAGAATCTTCAAAAATATGATATAAGGTTGTTGCCATTCCTTCCAATCGTACAGAATCCAAGGCGCCATCCTTAAAAACTCCTTTCAATATCGACCCTGACATGTCATCTTTAAAAGAGATAAACTTTTTATTGAAGAATGTTGAATCTTGAATTTTTAGTTCAATTTCACGAAAGCCTTCGGATGTATTGGCAACATGAGCTTTGGCTGGAATGAAGACATAATCCAAAACATCTTCTTTGTAGAACAATTGGATTTCACTTCCTTCTAAAATACGGTTTTCTTCTTCCAGTATTGGATTGATTCGCAATAAAGTTTGGTCATTATGAACGTCGTAAACAGCCAGGCCGCATGTGGCTACTCGATTTCCCTCTTCAATACGAACATTATTTTCTGCTGTGTACGAAACAGCCTCATCATTTTCATGTTTTACGTAACGTAAAAGTTGTGCGGTAACAATTTGACTCTGTTGATCCATTCGGGCGTTACCTCTTGCTGCTCCGCTGTCAATTTCAGAATAATAAATGACCGTATCTGCTGTCAGATCATAATCATTATCCCAAATGTGAACATTGTTGTAACAGGTGAAAATATCATTTGGTGAATCAAAATGAACGGAATCGGCTGTGAGATGTTGCCCTTCTTTGTCCATGGTTACATTGCCGGTTAGGAGCCCTTGACCGGTCTTTTCGAGATAGCGAGAAGTATCGCATGTGATTGTCATTTTTCCCTTTAGAAAAACAACATTTCCAGTGAGGATCTGCACCGATTGACCATTGATTATTTTACTTTCCAAAAGATCTGCCTGTTTAAGCCGAAGACGATTATCCTGAGCTGAAAGTTGAGAAAGAAAAAAGACGATAAGGATAAAAAAGACACCTCCCCATCTGATATTTCGCCAAAGCTTCATAAACAATGCCCCTCCTCGTACGAGGTGGGGATTAAGGGGTGGTGAAAAAAACATATTTTTGAATAAAAATTATTTATACCGTTTTGGCCAATACTTTTTTAACCGATTAGAAATGAATTCTTCATAACCCAATTGTGTTGGTTTGTAGAAGGTATCCTGCACATTTTCCGGAAAATAATTTTCGTCAATAAAATGATCCGGATGATTGTGGGGATATTTATAATCTTTGCCGTAATCCAAATCTTTCATGAGTCCTGTTGGTGCATTTCGTAAATGCAAGGGTACTCCAGGAGTTCCATCTTCCTTTATTTTTTGCATAGCTTTGTTTATTGCCTGATATGATGCGTTGGATTTCGGAGCGCTGGCTAGATATGTCGTGACCTGAGATAAAATAATGGCAGCTTCCGGCATACCGATCATGTGGAC
>CAZIFK010000121.1:0-7377 GCA_964538995.1 uncultured bacterium | reverse complement strand
GATTTAACCGTTATAGATGTTCAGAAAGAAAATGATGTATTTATTCATTATTGTACCGGTGACTTTGATGAAACGAAAGTCGATAACACCATTACGTGTTCCGTGGATGAGTCACGTAGGGATAAAATACGGAAAAACCACACAGCCACGCATTTAATGCATAAAGCACTGAAGGTGGTTTTGGGTGAGCATGTGAATCAAGCCGGATCTCTTGTTCATTCAGATTATTTACGGTTTGACTTGACACACCATGAAAAAATCAAACCGGACAAATTACGGGAAATCGAAACAATTGTAAATGATGAAATTATAAAGAACACGAAAGTGGAAACCGGGATAAAGGATTATGAAGATGCGAAACAAGAAGGTGCAGTCGCGATCTTCGGAGAAAAGTATGGTGATACAGTTCGTGTACTTTCAATCGGAAATTTCTCGAAAGAACTATGTGGTGGGACTCACGTGAGTCGTACGGGTGATATTGGTTTTTTCAAAATGATTGAAGAATCATCCCTGGCATTTGGTGTTCGGCGTGTTTTGGCTATAACAGGTCAAACCGCAGTTGAATATGTACAAAAACAATCCGCAGTAATGGAAGAACTGCAATTGAAATTAACCAGTTCTATGGAAGATATACCTGTTCGTATCGATCAACTGCTGGACCAAAAGAAAAAACTTGAGAAAACGTTAAAACAACAACAAGTTTCTTCTGCTTCATTTGATGCAAAAAAAGAGATAGAAGCCGCAATAGAAGTGGATGGACATAAGATTATTCTCCATAAGGCGGATGTCACAGATATAGATACACTGAAACAATTTGGTGATCAATTATTAAGCGCCATGGATTCCGGTATTGGTGTGCTTGGATCAGACGCAGGGGAAAAGCCATTTGTCGTGATTGTTGTAACAAAAGATTTAATTGAAAGTGGAATATCAGCACCTGCATTGGCCAAAAAAATCGGTGCCGTCATGGGCGGTGGAGGCGGAGGAAAACCCCATTTAGCCACGGCAGGTGGAAAGGATACGTCGAAATTGGATCAAGCGTTAGAAGATGCAAAAACGATTATTGAGAAAGCAATGAAAGGTTGACATGCAGTATAAACAAGACGGGAATACATATATTATTTACGTACAGCAAAATGAAAAAATTATGGACACATTAACGCAATTTTGTAAAGACCATGATATCCAAAATGGCCAGATATCAGGGTTGGGTGCCATCAAGAATATTGAAATGGGCGCATATGACATTAAGAAAAAGGAATATATTGTTCATCAATTAAACGAAGTCTGGGAGTTAACATCTTATCAAGCCAATGTTTTATTGAAAGACGGTGAACCATTTATTCATGCCCATATAAACATCAGCGATCATGATTTAACAGTCAAGGGTGGTCATTTATTTGAAGCGGATGTGGCTGCAGTAGGTGAATTTATTTTGCGAAAAATCGAAACGGATGGCAAACGTGAGCTGGATCCGAAAATTGGTCTGGCAACAATGTGTTTTATAGATTGAGGATTTATGGAAAAGAAAATTATTAAAACAGATAAAGCCCCTTTGCCCATTGGTTCTTACAATCTGGGTGTCGTGGCAAATGGTTTGATATTTACTGCCGGTCAGATTGCTATTGACCCATCAACAGGAAAATTAATCGATGGCAGTTTTAAAGACCGTGTCAACCAGGTTTTTGATAATCTTGAGAATATTTTAAGGGCAGCCGGATCCGATTTGACTACTGTGGTCAAATTCACAGTATTCCTCACCAACCTGGAAAACTATGCGGATGTGAATGAAGTATTTAATAGCAGATTGGATGAAGCAATCGCTCCTGCAAGGTCATTGGTGGAAGTATCCGCTTTGCCTGCTGGGGCGGACGTTGAGATCGAATGTGTCGCCATAGTTAATGAATGAAAAAATTTATTGTAATTGTTCTCCTAACTGGATTTGGATTTACCCAAACTATTGACTCTTTATCAATCAAATCCCCGAAAAAAGCAGCATTATACGGTGCATTGTTCCCCGGGCTGGGACAAGCATATAATGGCAAAATATTGAAAAGTGTCTTAGTGCTATCTCTAGAAATTGGAGCCATTTATCAATGGTCGCTGAATGGTGATATCTATAAAAATTATGAAACAGGTGATCATGCATTATCAAAGAATAGATATCTTGAAAAGAGAAATAAATATGCTTGGTGGGGAGTGTTTGTGTATCTTTATGGCTTACTGGACGCGGTAGTGGATGCACATTTAAGTCCATTTAATGAAGTCATGAATGAAAATATAGAACAATCAGAAACAAATAGTGAGGCAGAATGAGTAATCAACGGGAACAATGGGGATCGAAATTGGGATTTATTTTAGCTGCATCAGGTTCTGCAGTTGGGATTGGTAATATATGGAAATTCCCCCATATGGCTGGTCAAAACGGTGGAGCTGCATTTACCATGGTTTATCTTGTATGTATTTTAATCGTTGGGTTATCAATCGTCATCGGTGAGTTTGTGATAGGACGCAGAACACAATTAAGCCCCGTCGGCGCATTTGAAAAACTTGCTCCAAAAACAGGCTGGAAATGGTTAGGTTTTTTAGGGGTGGGATCTGCTTTTGTTATTCTGTCTTTTTATGGCGTCGTGGGCGGATGGATTATGAGATACACATATATTTCAATTACAGGGGGATTTGCTCATTTGTCGAATAACCCTGATGTTGCAGGAAATGTATTCGATGCATTTATCACGGGAACGTGGGGACCCATATTTTGGCAGGTCATTTTTATGGCAATATGCGTATGGGTCATTATTCACGGCGTTAAAGGGGGGATCGAAAAATGGTCAAAAATTATGATGCCGTTAATCGTTGTTTTACTTTTTGTTTTAGCAATTCGCGGTTTAACATTGCCAAATGGAATGGAAGGACTTGCATTTATGTTTAAACCAAAATTTGAAGATCTGACTGCTTCCAGTGTTCTCCTTGCATTAGGTCATTCATTTTTCACGTTAAGTCTGGGCATGGGAACGATGATCACCTATGGAAGCTATCTTAATCGTAAGCAAAATCTTATGAATTCAGCACTATGGGTCATTTTTCTTGATACTTTCATCGCCATGTTGGCCGGTGTGGCTATTTTTTCGACGGTATTTGCCTTAGGGGCAGACCCAGCTGAAGGCCCCGGTTTAATATTCGTTATTCTTCCCTCTGTTTTTCCGCAATTAGCCGGTGGATCAATTTGGGGAACATTGTTTTTCTTTCTCCTCTTTATGGCTGCGCTTACGTCTGCAATTTCAATCCTCGAAGTGGTTACAGCGTATTTTGTTGATCAAAAACGGTGGTCTCGATTGAAAGCAACACTTTTATTTGGATTTGTCATTACAGTTGTGGGTGTGTTTTGCTCGCTATCGTTAGGGGGCGGAATTAACATTACGGCCTTTTTGGGTATGTCTTTCTTTGACTTTATGGATTATCTCTCATCAAAATATATGCTGCCAATTGGCGGTATGTTTATAGCCATATTTATTTTGAAAAAATGGGGTGTGAACAAGTTCATCGATGAATTAGAACAAGGCATGGATAAATCGTTCTTGTCAAAAAAATTAATTACTGTCATTTTAGTGATAGCTGCCACTGTTGTAGGATTTATAATACTGACTGAGGTATTAGATGTTCTATTTGGGATAAGTCTGATACAATGATAGTCGCTCGCATAATTCCGGTAAAATCTCGTTTTTATAAATCCTTATCCAAACAGGCAGAAAAGCTGGATGGTTTTTTTCAATGGAAACCGTATCATTGGTTCGGTGTCTGGGTGTTGATGTCATCAGGGGTCGGTGCCCAGGAAGGCATTTTAAACCGCTATTCCTATTGGAATATGTCCCACGCCGGGATTGGCTTAATAACCTTACTGATTGTTACAGTGATTTTAGCGTTCCTATTAAAAAATGATCATATTTCATTTGATAATATCGAATTGAAACTAACTCATCTTTTCCGCCACTTCGTACTTGCATTAGTTCTTTTTCTAACAGGCTGGGGTTGGATAAATGGAGACTATTTTACTGCATTGGAATCCTTTCTGCCGTACGTGCTTGCCTACGGGTCGGTGTTATTGATGTACCGGTTAAATATGGATGAAATACCAGAAAAGGGATATCAGCCTGGGAAGGGATATATCGCATTCTGTCTGCTATTGGCACTGGCAAGTTCAGCTATAGGAGTGATTGTGGGTGATCCGGTCATCAGTACTGCTTCAATGGTATATGCGCCATTTTTAGTAGTGGCTATTATTTTCCCTGAACATAAACGACATATCCAACGTATTAGAATTTATCCCATATTCATTTATGCCATGTTTGTCTCTGTTCGCGTTCCCTGGTTATTAATACCGTTGGCAATTCTTTTTTTCAGTTTAAGAACATATAATTATTTTCGTTATAATATTCTTTATCCCACGTTTTCCGTAGAACATGATTAAAATTGCAGAAAATAAATGTGATTTTTGTGGGTGTTGCGTGGGTGTCTGTCCTGTTAATTGTATCGAACTGAAAGAAGCCAACATCAGTATTGATCACGAAATTTGTATTGACTGCGATATCTGTGTATTTATTTGTCCAATTGAAGTGTTAAGCCAAACAGATCCGAAACAAACCTTATCATCTGACGCAGCTTAATGTGGAAAGAACAGAAAGAATTTGATTGTATAGTCGTCGGTGGTGGACCGGCCGGTTCGACATTTGCAAAAACAGCAGCACAGGGTGGTTTATCTGTATTATTACTAGAAAAAGATCGTGATATTGGTGTTCCGGTGCGCTGTGGAGAAGCCGTAAGCGATTCCGGATTACGAATTTTTTATGAACCAAATCCTCGTTGGATAGCATCGACCATCACTCGCATGAAATTGGTGGCTCCGAATGAAACAGTCATTGAGTTTGACCTCAGTGAAAAAGGGTACATTCTGGATCGTCGCATTTTTGATTATGATCTTGCAGAATTTGCATCAAAAGCCGGTGCGATAGTTGTAACAAAAGCGTATGTAGATGGATTATTGATTGAAAATGATAAAGTTGTAGGTGTTAAAGGAATACACATTGGCGAGCCCTTTGAAAAAAGAGCAAAAATTGTCGTTGGGGCAGATGGAGTGGAGAGCAGAGTCGGGCGATGGGCTGGATTGAAAACAACATGTAAACTGAAAGATATGGAAAGCGGAATCCAGAAGACCGTTACAGGGATTGATGTGAATGAACATATGTTTGAATTTTATTTATCCAAACATTGGGCGCCGGGCGGATATTTATGGGTATTTCCAAAAGGAAAGAATAAAGCCAATATTGGTCTGGGTATTTTAGGTTCTTATACCAAAAACGGTAAAGCAGCTCACCGATATTTGGATGAATTTCTGGAATGGAAATATCCCCATGCATCTGTTCTCACAACCGTGGTTGGTGGTATCCCGGTTGCCAAAACGGTAAAGGAAATGGTTTCAGATAGTTTAATGTTAATTGGGGATGCAGCTCATACTGTGAATCCCGTGACCGGGGGAGGAATTATTTCTGGCATGCGCAGTGGATTGTTAGCTGCAGAAACGGCAGTGAAGGCGCTGAATAATGGTGGTCCTTCAAAACAAAACTTGCAATCATATGAAAAAGCATGGCGTAAGGTTGGAGGTAAAAACCATGAACGATTCTACCGCATTAAAGAAGCGATTTATCGGTTTACGGATGATGATCTTAATCGGATTGCTGATGGTTTTTCTGGCATCCCCGAAAATGACCGGAATTTGTTCAAACTTTTCTCAATTGCTGTCCGGAAAAAACCATCTCTACTCATTGACGTTGCTCGTGTCTTTGCGGGTGTATAATGAACCAAACTAAACTTTTACGTTTACTCGATCTTTCTACTTACATAGCCTTTGATTTTGAAACAACCGGTTTAAGTCCGGAAAATGATCGAATTATCGAAATTGCTGCTATCAAATTTGAAGGGGGAGAAGCTGTCGATCGTTTTGTCACCCTTGTCAATCCCGAGCGGCGTATTGATCCTTTCATTACCGAAATAACAAATATTTCCAATGCTATGGTCTCTGATGCTCCTGTCGAAAGGAATATCGTCGATGATTTACTGGATTTTCTGGAAGATATTCCCCTCGTAGCTCATAATATTTCGTTCGATATCAGCTTTGTAAAAAATCTCTGTGATCGGTATGATAAAGAATATATCGAACGTCCATTATATGACACTCTCCAGTTAGCGAGAACATTTTTATTTTTTCATCCAACACATAATTTGGGTTCGGTTTCTGAATTTTTTAATCTATCTGCGGTTGGATCCCATCGGGCAGAAATCGATACAGAAAATACTGGAATTATTTTTCAGCATCTATTGTACGAAGCAGCCAGCTATCCCTTAGAAGTTTTTTCAAAAATACTGACTATATCCAAAACGAAAGATATTTTCAACAAACATCTGTACATCAATATTAGCAATTTATTGAAAAAAGAGGGAAATCTTAAATCCGGCCTTGTGGATAGCAAATTAGAAAAACCGCTGTTCAATAATGTATTCGTATCCAATGGGAAGAGTCAGCTGGCTGATATTGATGTTGACGATGTGTTTTCCGCAAATGGACGTTTGAGTCAAGTATTTGAAAATTATGAAGAGCGGAAACCACAGCAGGAATACAGTGCGTTTGTAACAGATATGATCAATGAGGAGCAAAGCTATTGTGCCATAGAAGCCGGTACAGGGTTGGGCAAGTCTTTGGCCTATTTATTCCCGGCATTGAAAAAAGCATTTAGTAAAGACAATGAACACCCTGTGGTTATCTCATGCCATACAAAACATCTTCAGGACCAGCTGTTTAACAAGGATTTACCATTGCTGGCAAAAGCATTGGATGTTCCACTCCATGCATTAATCTTGAAGGGTAGAAGTAATTATATTTGTTTAACAAGATTGAATTGGTTGATATCAGATGGAGATACGTTATTACGAAAAGGTGAAGTTGAATCCCTGTTCCCGGTCATTGCATGGTTAAATGTAACTCAAACCGGAGATTTATCTGAATGCGCAGGATTCTGGGGACATCGGCCTTACAGAATTGCAGAATTGATACAAAGTGAACCTGGTTATTGTACAACAGCATTATGTACTGCAAATAATGGATGTTATTTTGGTCCAATTAGACAAGCAGTACATGAGTCCCAGGTGATTATTGTGAATCATGCTTTATTGATGTCTAATATCGATAATCCGGGACTGCTTCCGGAATTTGGAACGGTCATAATCGATGAGGCGCATAATTTGGTGGATATCGCTTATAATCAATTGAAGACTGAAGTGAATTTGTTCAAAATAAATGCTATTATAGACATCATTGACCCCACC
>CAZIFK010000120.1:0-7475 GCA_964538995.1 uncultured bacterium | reverse complement strand
CTATTGTTATGAGCAAGAACCAACTCCAACAACTTCCATCAGTATCTAAAGTATTACTTGAAGTAAATCCATGTACCAAACTTCATATCAACTATATCACTTCAATAATTCAATCAGAGATAGGTTTGTTTCGTGGGCAAGCTAAAGCAGGGAAGCTGAAACTCCAACGTGGTGATATTATTAAGAAAATTCTGAATGAAATTGCCCGCTTGGCAAAACCATCTTTAATAAATATTATCAATGGGACTGGTGTCGTATTACACACTGGTTTCGGTCGAGCACCAATTTCAAAAAAAATAATTTCCAATGTTTCCAAACGACTGGAAGGATATGTCAATCTTGAATTCGACCTGGAATCCGGCAAACGGGGTGAGCGGCAGAATCACGTTGATGCTATGATTTCCGGAATGTGCGGAACAGAAAACACTCTTATGGTAAATAACAACGCCGCAGCAGTGCTTATTACATTGAATACATTAGCTGAAGGGAAAGACGTCATTGTGTCCCGGGGGCAGGAGGTGGAAATCGGCGGTTCATTTCGAATTCCTGACGTGATTCGCAAGAGCCAATGCAACTTGGTGGAAGTGGGCACCACGAACCGAACTCATTTGAAGGATTACGAACAAGCCATCAACAAAAACACCGGCGCTATCCTTTGGGCTCACACTAGCAATTATGTAGTGAAGGGTTTTACAAAAGAAGTTCCCCTGGCTGAATTGTCTGAACTTGCGAAGAAAAAACGCATTCCTTTGGTGGCGGATCTTGGCTCCGGAGCACTATTGGATATGAAAAAATTGAATCTTCCCCCTGAAGAACTT
The DNA here is from genome assembly GCA_964538995.1 of uncultured bacterium. GTDB lineage: Bacteria > Fidelibacterota > Marinisomatia > Marinisomatales > TCS55 > JADFRD01. The sequence goes on along the minus strand of CAZIFK010000120.1, from coordinate 6,657 downwards.
GTAACTGATGTGGTAAAATCAGGTGCTGATGTCATCACGTTCTCAGGGGATAAACTACTGGGTGGACCTCAGTCCGGGATCATTGTAGGTAAAAATCGCTTTCTTAAAGCCATTCATAAAAATCCACTATATAGAACGTACCGTTGTGACAAATGGACTATTGCTCTTATGGAAGAAACATTACGGACCTATCGTTCAGAAAATGTTGTGAGCAATGATAATCTTTCCATGAAACTCCTTACGACATCTCAAAACACCCTCTTGAAACGGGGACAAAAGATATTGACCGGTGTTCAAAAGAAAAAAGTGAAGGATTTGGGTATATCGGTTGTTGAATCCATGGTGGAAGCCGGAAGTGGTTCATTGCCGGTGGAATCCATCCCCAGTGCCGCTCTCAAGTTTCAACCAAAATCGATATCAGTTTCTGCATTGGCCAAAGCATTTCGCACAGGAGAAATTCCCGTCATTGGCTATACAAAGGGTAACACTTTTTATATTGATCTGAAAGCTGTTCTACCCAATCAAATAGACAGACTGATTCAGGCCATTCGGGTCGTTTAATATGCCCCAAATTGTGATCGGAACTGCCGGGCATATTGATCACGGTAAGACAGCGTTGGTGAAAGCTCTCACCGGTACGGACACAGACCGACTGGCAGAGGAAAAAGCCCGAGGAATGACCATTGACTTGGGGTTTGCGTTTTTAAACGATTCTATTACCATTATTGACGTTCCCGGACATGAAAAATTTGTTCGCAACATGGTAGCTGGAGTATCCACCATTAATATTGCTCTTTTAGTTGTAGCCGCCGACGACGGTATTATGCCGCAAACCAGAGAGCATTTACATATCTTGAAGCTACTGAACATTCCCCAATGTGTCGTAGTCATTACGAAGATTGATTTGGCTGAAGATGACGAATGGCTGGACCTCATTGAACTGGAAATTCGTGAATTAACTGAAGGCATTTTTGTAAATATGGAAGTGGTGCGAACATCCGTTACGACTGATAAAGGGATTGATGAATTAAAACAATTATTGACTGATAAGGCTGCAGCAATACAGTTGACAGAAGAATCAGGCTTCTTCCGATTACAGGCCGACCGTGTGTTTTCCATGACAGGATTTGGAACGGTGGTGACCGGTACCGTCATTTCCGGCAGCTTGAAAAAAGGCAATATGGTTGAGGCATTGCCTGGAAATATTCAAGCGAAAGTCAGAGGAATTCAGTCCCATGGGAAAAATGTAGTTTCGGTCCAAAAGGGCGACCGAGCCGCCGTGAATCTTTCCGGAGTAGACACGGGTAAGATTTTCCGTGGATCAGAATTGGCTGCTCCGGGAAAATTGATGGCTGTGGACTCATTTACGGCTCATATTCAGCTCATCGAGGACATGAAAAAAGAATTGAAACACCGTCAACGGATTCGTGTCCACCTGGGCACAGCGGAGGTCATGGCCAGGGTGTATTTAACATCCAATAAGAAAATGGCTGCCGGTAGTGCTGGAAATGTTATTTTCAAACTGGAACATCCGGCGGTGATGGCCAGCGAGGACCGCTTTGTGATTCGGACTTATTCGCCTGTGACGACCATCGGTGGAGGGAAGGTGTTGACGACATTTATACCCAAGGGTGTGAAGACTAAAAACTGGGTTTCATCTCTAAAAATTGACCCGGTGAGTCGCTTTACTCAACTTGTGATGACGTTCAAATTAGAGCCGAAGACCATTAACGAATGGGGGAAATTGATACACATTACAGATGATCAAGTCAGGCAGATTGTAAAAATATCGGATTTGAAAACATCAAAACACAGCATGATTTATACCGATCAAATCTTGGATGGATGTAAAATTTTGATTTTAAAAGAATTAGAGCATTTTCATAAGAAATATCCTCTACGGAAAGTCATGGGATCAGATGTACTGAAGCAGGAAACAAAGATGAGTGATCGATGGCTGAAAGAAATATTACATATTTTGGAAGCAGAAGGATTGGTTCAGTCTGAAGGCCCCGGAGTGGCGTTGGCAAGTCATAAGGTTGAACTGGAGGGCGGTATGGCTGACCTGTCTTCTAATATTGAAGATGGATTGATAAAGAGTGGGTTTACACCTATGACCACTTTAGAGTTATCAGCAAAATTGAATGAAAGTGAAAAGGGTATTTTGGAAATCCTTCATGTTTTGAAAGGCAAGACAAAGGTAGAGGAAATTTTAAACGGTGTGTGGGTGCACAGCGAAAACATGGCTAAACTCCGCCGGTCGCTGAATGACCATTTTAACACTCAAATCGAAATGAATGTGGCTGATTTTAAGACAATGACCGGATTAACACGGAAATTCGCCATTCCAGTACTGGAATACTGCGACATGCGGGGTTGGACCAGTCGGGATGGTAATCAACGCCTAAAAGGGGACAATCTGTGAGCGAGAAGGCAGATAAACAGAAGGGAACGCCCCTCATGCGCCAGTATATGGAAGTAAAGGAGAAATATAGTGATGCAATCGTTCTCTTCCGCATGGGCGATTTCTACGAAACATTCAACGAAGATGCAGTTACCACATCAAAAGTGCTGGGAATCGTTCTGACAAAGCGTTCGGCCGGAGCCGCTGCCGATGTACCGTTAGCTGGATTTCCATATCACGCTCTCGATAATTATTTGCACAAGTTAGTGAATGCAGGTCACCGGGTGGCGATCTGTGAGCAGGTGGAAGACCCCAAACTGGCAAAAGGCATTGTCAAGCGGGAAGTGGTGGAAGTGGTGACACCGGGGACCATCACCAGCGATGCAGCACTGAGTAAAAAAACCAATCAATTTATGGCTTCAATCCATTATAATCGTAAAGAGGTCGGTTATGCCGTATTGGATCAGTCAACGGGTGAATTATTCATCGGTGAATGCACTTTAAACGATTTGACGGAAGCTCTTCGAAAATATGCTCTACGGGAAGTTCTTCTTGCAGAAAATATAGTTTACTCCCTGGCGGAGTGGTACCGGGAATTAAAGCCATTCGTTTCCACCATAGAAGACTGGGTGCTGTCCTATGATCAGGGCTTGCGAACTCTCACGGATCATTTTAAAGTTCGATCTTTGAAAGGGTTTGGTTGTGAGGGCATGAAGCTGGGAATAACCGCTGCCGGAGCTATCTTTTATCATGTAAAAAATGCTCTAAATGGATCTCTTGCCCACGTGACAACCATCAACCCGGTATCCGAAGACGGCATCATGGGTTTGGATGGTTTTACCAACCGTAACTTGGAAGTATTCAAATCATTAGCGACCCAAGGAACCCATGGAACTCTTGTGGATCTGCTGGACGAAACCGTGACTAACGGAGGCGGGCGGTTGTTAAAGCAATGGCTGACCCGGCCGCTGACAGACATTGATAGACTCAATGATCGACTGAATATTGTTGAAGGTTTTGTTAAAAATAAGCGATTGCTTAAAAAGGTCCAGTTGGTACTGGATAAAGTGTCTGACATTGAGCGTATCCTAGGGAAAATCAGCCAAAACAAAGCGAATCCAAGGGAACTAGTCGGTTTAAAGGAAAGCTTGAGGTCTATTCCGAAAATAAATGAACTGCTGAATATATCAGATAATAAATATTTAAAATCTGTTAAAAATTCATTTGAAAATACTGATGCCGTAGTGGAATTAGTAGCTAGTCAATTGAATAGTGAAGTACCGGCTCAACTTCAGCAGGGAAATGTCTTTCGAGAGGGAATTAATAACGAATTGGATGAACTGCGAAAACTGGCCAGTGGAGGGAAGCAGTGGATCGCCGATATGCAAGAGCAAGAACGTGAAAAGACCGGTATCAGCAGATTGAAAGTAGGATTCAATAAGGTCTTCGGCTATTACCTGGAAATTTCCAAGGTTCATCAGGACAAGGTGCCAGACAATTACATTCGCAAGCAGACGTTGGTGAATTCCGAACGTTATATCACGGAAGAATTGAAGATATATGAGGAAAAAATCCTATCTGCCGAGGAAGATATTATCGCCATTGAAACAGAGTTATTCGATGAAATTTGTCAGAAAATTCTGGACCAGGCAGATTTAATCCAGACCAATGCCAAGATCCTGAATAGACTGGATGTACTAGCGAACTTTGCTCATCTATCCGTTCAAAAGAAATATTGCAAACCAACATTAGTGAACGAAGCCGTGTTGGACATAAAGGATGGGCGTCATCCCGTGGTGGAGAATCTACTTCCGGCGTCCGAACGGTTTGTGGGGAATGACCTTAAAATGGACGTGGCGAATAGCCAGATCCATCTCATTACCGGACCCAACATGGCCGGTAAATCCACTTATTTACGTCAAATCGGGCTCATTGTTCTCATGAGCCAGGTTGGGTGCTATGTGCCCGCGAAAAAAGCCACTATTGGCATGGTAGACCGTTTATTCACCCGGGTGGGCGCCAGTGATAACCTGGCCGGCGGAGAGAGCACATTTTTAGTGGAGATGATCGAAGCGGCCAATATTCTCAATAATGCCACGAATCGGAGCCTAATTCTCCTGGACGAGATAGGTCGGGGCACGGCCACCTTTGACGGACTTTCATTGGCATGGTCTATCACAGAATATTTGCACAATCATGAATCCGTAGCGGCTCGGACATTGTTTGCCACACATTACCATGAATTAACCGAACTGGAACATTCACTGGAGCGGTTGGAAAACCACCATGCCGCTGTGAAGGAATTCGGCGACCAAATCGTGTTTTTAAAAAAAATCCTTCCTGGGCCGGGAGACAAGAGTTACGGCATTCATGTGGCTCAAATGGCGGGTCTGCCAAATAGTGTCATCCGCAGGGCGAAAGATATATTAAATCATCATTTGGAAACGTCGGAACAATCGGGAACATCCACGCCACCACCGGCGTCAAAGCAGATATCCATGTTTGAACAGCAGGAAGCAGAATTCAAAAAAGATCTCGAAATAATGGACGTGAATTCCATGACGCCTATCCAAGCACTGCAAAAACTCGATGAATTGAAAAAGAAACACGGTTTGTAAGCCACCCCGCCTGCCCCGTTTGAAAAATTAGATATGTGGCGGGCAGGGAAGAATGCGAAACGACACAAAGTTTATTGAAAATACTAAAAATTTGAAAAGATAAACGATATTTAACACCACCCCTGAGACCCCTCCTCATAAGAGGAGGGGATTTATAAATCTTTAAACTATTTTCTAGAATTGATTGGGGTGGTGGAATAATAATGATGACCAGACTTTAGAAAATGAAAAATAAGCAAAACAATAATAGCTTAATTAACCAATTTATATGGTTGATTATTCCACTATTCCTCATTTCATCATTAGTGGCTAAATCGTATTGGGTACGCTATGGTTGGCAAGCCTTCAAGAATGCCGGTGATGCTCAATCACTCGCATTGGGGCAAAGCCAAGCGGCTGCTTATACGGGTGCAGCATCTGTTCTACAAAATCCTGCCCATGCCAAGCAAACAGTTAACCAATATCTCTATGCCCATCAAAATCGGTTTGCCGGAATGGTGAATAGTGACTTGCTTTCGTTCCCCACATTAATGCGTTTTCGCCGACCGGTGAACGTGCTCTTATTCCATGAAGGCGTGAGCCAGATTCCTGATACACGAAATATCCTTTTGGATTGGGGAACAGATGGTATTCCTGGAACCGGCGATGCAGGGGAGAATAACGGTCAATTGGATGAGGGTGAACGTCTCGATGCTGATCAAGTATCATTTTTTAGACAATCACAATGGGGGATTCATTTAAGTACTACTTGGCAGGTAAAAAACTGGAATGTTGGGGTGGGGGTAAAAGGACTCTTTCATTCGCTGGCAGAACATTATGCCACCGGAATTGGAATGGATATTGGCGCTACTACGTCCTTCTGGAAAGGAAACACAGTTGGGTTAGTTGTTACCGATGTCACTACATCCTGGCTCGTATGGGAGAATGGCTCCATTGAACGATTTTCTCCTGAATTATTGGCCGGAATTAGCCAGAAAGTTGGATTTGCGAAAATACCGCTATCTTTTACATTGATGGCTGATGCAGCACTGGATCCTTTCAACCGCGGATTGGATGATGATTTTCAATTGGGTGAGATGGGCGGCCGCTATCGGGGAGGATTAGAGATACAATATAAAACATTCGCGTTACGTTTTGGGCGGGGATTAAATGCCCTTACTAGTGCAGGACTTGGATTAGACTGGGGGCATATGGCTATCCATTACGCCTTTACTACTGTCGTCAACTCAACTTTTTTGGGAGATTCCCATTTGCTGTCTTTCCGATTGGATCCAAAGTGGCTGGCTAAACAGATGGGAAAAATTTTATGAATGACAGCGAGTGATTGGGTAGTTGATATATTAACGAATTGAATTTTGTTATTTTTGTGATTCCATTTTTTGAAATAAATCAAACAGCTGTAATTTAAGCTATGGAATATCCGGTCATAATCTTATGGATACCACTCATCGTAATTGTGGTGCTGAGTATCATTAAGCTTATCAAGAAACGAGAGAAATCCGGGAAACCATGGATAAGAATAGAGGAAGTTGAAGACGATGAATAACCATTTAGCCCTGAGGTCGGGCAATCCCGCCTTGCAGAGCAACACATTTAAAAAACACCTTTCCGGTGTGACCGAGGGTACCATGACTC
>CAZIFK010000119.1:0-7486 GCA_964538995.1 uncultured bacterium | reverse complement strand
TCGTGGATCCCGTGAATGTCATCGATTCTGTTCCTAACCAGATCGGGGAGGCGCCAAACTCATTTAAAGATAATTTTATGGATGAAATAAATATATTCGGTACATGGAGCACATGAATTAAATTATCTTGTATCGGTTCTGCGAAGGTGGAATAATCTGCCGAACTGGAACCGAACCGCAGTGATTTCTGCCATAGTATTAAGTCCCAGCTATCATCTTTTTTACTTCCCGAATCAACTTTAGTGAAATCAAGATAAACCCAATGATCGGGGATAGTAATAAATACTTCATGACCGTCTAAAGAGACTTCATTTGTCAGAGATTTAAATGCTTGTTCAAATATATTCTTGAATAAAGTTTCATTTGCCCTGGCGCGATCAAGATTTCCAGCAAGAGATATTTGGGAAATCTGTGTTAATAAAGACTTCCCGTCTGCATATGACCAGACAGTACACAGTAAATTAGAATGGTTAAAAGAAAGAAAAATCACAGAGAGACGTTAGTCCCAACTGCGGATGCCGTCGTTTATATAACCGTGATTATGGGCTTTAAACGAAAAGATTAAATAACGGCGTTCTTTATACACATCAGTAATCGGACTTGCAACCCGAACACTGCTATTATCTTCAGAAATGGTAATTTTATATGGCTTTTTTGTCAAGGGGCAATTCAGCATTGAATGAGATGGCTGGTAAGAATCATAATAATTTACTAATTCAGTTCTCATTTTTGTTTCCGTTTTTACTAAATCAATAAAATTTGAATCCAGTTCATACTTATCCAACTCTTTATGCTGAATAAAAATAGTATCATTTCTACCTAAATCTTCTAAATACATTACAATTGTATTCGTTGTGTCGATAATAGTATCTCTGCGAGTTTGAGGAAAACCAAACGTTGTATCAAATTCAACATCATAGCCTTTCGGAATATCAACAGTCACTTCCATATCGCTCAAAGTAAGAACCCTCTTGCCAAGATAGGTTGAATCTGCATACAAAGAATCCCTAACTGTGTTTACAAGATCAATTGCCCATGCACCATCAGCACTGAATGAATCTGTCAGGGTATTGTAAAACATTTCTACATCATATATATTTTGAATATTAAACCGGCTTTCATCTTCAACGATTGATTCTTCTACCCAAATCGCTTTAGGTACATAGATTGTAATGATCATGAAAATAAGAGATAATACAATAACCAATTCCAGAAGATCTGATCTGATTTGACGTTTTTTAATATTATTTTCCATTTGTACCTACAGTAATAAGTGGTTTCATTTTTTCTAACGTTTTAGAACCAATTCCTTTAATATTTAATAAATCATCAATTGATTTAAAGGGCCCATAATCATCTCGATAACGTATAATTCTTTCAGCTGTCACAGGACCGACTTTAGGCAAAGTCAATAAATCTGATTTTTTTGCTTTATTAATATCAAGTGATTTTACAGATTTTTCATCCTCAATGTCATCCGTTTTTGTTGAAGTGTTTTCAGGCATGGTCAAATGTGAACTTATTATTGTTTCAGTGGTGTTTCTGAATAACGCGATATTCTTTTCAATTTGCTCTGAAAAATCAGGAGAAAAATACATTTTTCTTACGATTCCAGTTACCAGGCCGATAGCAATTGATATCATCAAGAATTGAATAACTATTCTCTCCTGTCTAGTAAAAATGGTCATCATAATTTTATTTTTTTAAATGGATTTCTAATTTTATTTTCATTTTCTGCCATTTCTTTTAATAGGGACTTTTGTTTTCGATTCATCCCGGTAGGCGTTTCGACTTGAATTCTCACAAGCTGATCACCGCGCGACAGGCCTCTTAACCGGGGAAACCCTTTATTCCGCATACGCAGGATTTGGCCGGACTGAATTCCCGGAGGTATCTTTAGGTTTGCTTTACCGCCTTCAACAGTTGGGACTTCCAGCGATCCGCCTAAAGCGGCCATGCTGAATGGAATCATCGCTTCCAAAAACAAATGTTCACCATCCCGGGTAAAATATGGATGATCTTCTTCTTCAAAAAATACAACGAGATCTCCGGCAGGATGATTGTTCTCCCCTTTATTTCCTTGACCATTTAGACGCATATAATTTCCTGATTCTACACCGGCAGGAATTTTCACCTTCACTGATATAGTTTTCCGGACTAAACCCATATGGCAATCTTTACATGGTTTTGTTATTACTTTACCAGAACCCTTGCAAATGGGACATGCCCTCTCCACAACGGATTGAAAAATAAACGACTGGGACATCTGCCTTACTCGTCCTGCACCTCCACATTGCTGACACGTCGTTGGGCTAGTTCCTGGAGACGCGCCGCTGCCACGACAGGTAGGGCAATGTTCTAATCGTTTTATTCTAATTGTCTTTTCTACACCGGTAACAATTTCTTTATATTTTAATTCAACCGTTGCTCTAAGATCTTTTCCCTGCCGAGTAGATTGGCCTCCGTGACCTCCACCTCCAAAGAAACTCCCAAATATGTCATTTCCAAAAATATCCCCGAATTGACTGAAAATATCATCCATGGACATATGAGAATAACCACCACCACTATACCCTTGTGCTTGATCGCCCATCCCAACGCCGGCATGACCAAATTGGTCATATTGCTGACGTTTGCGTTTGTCACTTAATACACTATACGCTTCAGCAGCTTCTTTAAATATTACTTCGGCGTCTTTGTCATCGGGATTTTTATCCGGATGATACTTTAATGCTACTTTACGATAGGCTTTTTTGATTTCGTCAACGGTAGCATTTTTATTAACTCCCAATACTTCATATAAATCTTTCATACTTTATTCACAACCACTTTGGCATGACGAATAATTCGATCTTTATATTTAAACCCTTTCTCAAAAACTTCAATGATTTCGTTTTCTTTTCGACCTTTTTCCTCACGGACCATTAATGCATCGTGGTATTCTGAATCCAACATATCACCGATTTCACCAAAGGATTCTATCCCGCGCTCTTCAAACAGCTTTTGGATCTTTTGCAATATTAAATCAATCCCTTTAAGTATTGATGCATTACTTTCCTTCTGACCAGATTTGTGTATTGCGAGCTTCATTCGATCTAAATCATCTGTAATAGAAAGCATACTTTTAAACGCGTCTTCACCCTCATAGCGAATTAAATTGATTATTTCTTTTTCTTTTCGTTTACGAAAATTATCGAACTCAGCTTTCAGACGAACGTGCTTATCTCCCAGTTCACTCAATTTCAGAGTAAGTACTTCAATATTTTTTTCTAAACGTTGTTCTTTTGTTTCTTTAGTTTTTTTTGTTTTCACTTCTTTTTTCGTTTTAGCAGACACGATTCATTATCTCCGAAAAATGATTTAATATTCCAGTTATTTTAGCATAGGGAATGCGCGTTGGACCAATAATACCAATTTGCCCTTGAAATAATGAACCTCCAACCACATTCGTCACAATTGTGCAGTCATTATAAATTTCATCCAGATTTTCTTTACCAATAAATAAATAATTGCTCTTTTTATTTAGAAATGTATTGAAATAGTGTGTGATGTTTTCACTATCAACTGCAATCAATGTTTTTTGTAAATTTTCAACATGCTGATACTCAGGTTGTTCCAGTAGTGTCATCGTCGAGGAAGTGTAAACCATTTGATTTTCCGGTATGGAAAAATGTTCCTTTGGGTTGGTGAGTAAAATCTGGATTATTTCGTGATGAGAAAGAGGGGAATCTTTCATACGAAGCATGATGGAATCTTGAATTTCCTTAAGAGTTAATCCTAATAATTTTTCTTTTAAAAGATCTGTAACGTTAAGTAAATCGCTTTCTTTAACAGACAATTCTAAATTTAGAACGATCGAACGTACCATCCCTGATTTCATCCCTAATACAACCATGACTCGATCTGTCGAAAGAGACACTAACTCAATTTCTTGTAAAATACTTCGATCAAACTGCAAAATCATGGTCACACCAAATAAGTGACTAATTTTTGATAGCATCGCTGCAGTTGTTTGCAATAATTCTGTTAGATTAGTGGATGCGGAAGTCAATTCATCTTCAATATTTTTCAAATGACTCAAACCAATATCGTGTTGTTCCATCAAATGATCTACATAATAACGATAACCAAGATCCGTTGGAATACGCCCGGAAGATGTGTGAGTATGCATAAGTAACTGTTTCCCCTCAAGGCTTGCCATTGTGTTTCTTAGCGTAGCAGGACTACAGTTAAACGTATGATTATTTTTTAAGAAATTTGACCCAATAGGTACATTGTTTAGAATGTAATCTTCAACAACAGCTTTCAGGACGTGCTGTTCTCTAGGAGAGATATCAATTAAATATTTACTCATAACGAATCTTAAATTTATAAAGTTTTTCTAACTGTGAACAAGACGCATTTCCCTAGAATAATTACTTTATAAAGCGAGATATTGCGCGACTACTACCGAAGAGACTAATCACCACTGCTATGAGGAATAGCCAACCAAGAAAATACCATTGAACTGGCAACGTAAATGTTGTGAGTTGTCCCAATATTTCGTTGGCTCCATAAACGGCTCCATATAGTAATCCAGAAGCCAAGCTGGCTCCGATAACACTTTGAAATATTCCCTCTAAGATAAATGGCATACGTATGAATGAATTGGTAGCACCGATCATCTTTAATGCCTGAATAAGATCTTTTTTCGCATAAATAGTCAGTTTAATCGTATTTGATATAATCATGACGGTTACAAGCATAATTGCAAATGCCACTACAGATAAACCCAAGAGCCCTTGCTCGTAAATTTTTTCGATTCTACTGATCAACCTTCTTTGGTGATTTACAGAATCAACACCTTTCATCGATTGTATCTTTTTAATGATAGGCTCAACGTGCAATAGTCCTTCCTTCTTGCGTGCAATATTAACAACACAACTGGATGGTAATGGATTATAATCTAAAAATTCCGATAAGTCTTCATTAAACTGAGATTTATATATTTTCAATGCTTGGTCTTTCGTGATCAACGTCGTTGAATACACTCCGGGAATTTTTCTTATTTCAAGGACCGTTTGTTCTGCCTCTTTATCGGTAATTGAATCTTCGAAAAAAACTTCTATTTTATATTTGGACCGCATGTATTCAATGAGTTTTTGAGTATTTTGCTCTGCTATAAATAGAAGACCAACTGTTGTTAAGGCAAGAAAGATTGAAAAAACGGCTGTAAAAACAGTCAATTTATGTCGCCATAAATTTTTTAAACCCTCACCAAATAAAAATAAAAACTTATCCATGTTTATTTGCGCAATTTACCATCGTGAATTTCAACAATGCGATGATTCCGACTTTTAATCAGACTATAATTATGCGAAGCCATAAATACAGTTGTTCCCTCTGCGTTTACTTCTTCAAGTAACTTTACAAGATCAAATGCAGTAACAGGGTCAAGATTACCGGTTGGTTCGTCGGCTAATATAATTTCCGGATCTTTAATTAATGCTCTGGCTAAACACGCTCTTTGCTGTTCGCCACCAGACAATTCATCAGGAAAATGGTTTTCTTTTCCTGTGAGACCTACTTCATCTATCACTTCAGTCACTAAATCGCCAATATCACTCTTGCTATATCCAATCACATGTAAAGGTAAAGCCACATTTTCAAATAGGTTTCTGTCAGTAAGCAAATGATAATTTTGTGAAATCATTCCAATGGATCTGCGGAGTTGTGGAATCTTACGTTTTTTTATTGAATTTGAGGAAAATTTGCCGATTCTTACGATTCCACTATCAGGTAAAATATTCAAATAAATTAAACGAAGCATTGTCGTTTTACCAGATCCGGTTGGTCCGATTAGAAATGCAAATTCACCATCATCAATCGATAAATCAATATTTGATAGACCAAATCCTTTTTTATATGAATAAGATACATTTTCGAGTTTTATCATAAGCTCAATCTAATGTCAGTTTAACTGCACTGCAAATGCTCCTATCTAATTAAATAATAAAATGATGAATACGATATATCCGGCAAGCAAAACTCCAGCAGAGAACCTTTGAATAGGTTGTTTCATTAATGCAATCGGGAATAATACAACACCGAATGCAAGCATAAATGGAATTTCAAGAAACATTATTTCTTGAGGTGAATTCAGTGGATGAAGAAAACTAACTAAACCAATAACTGATAAAATATTAAATAAATTAGATCCAATAATATTACCAACTGATATTCCACTTTCTTTATGAAATGCTGCAACGATTGAAGTTGCCAGTTCTGGAAGAGAAGTTCCGAGAGCAACGATCGACATTCCAATCACTATCTCACTTACACCTAATATTTTTGCTAAAGTGATAGCGCCTTCGACGAATAAATTTGATCCGAAATACAATAATACAGCGCCTATTAAAAGATACAATACACATTTACTTATGGAATCCTTCCCATCCTTATTTTTTTCAACTCTTCGATTTGGATGAGTAATACAGAAACCCGTATACATAATAATTCCTGCAAACAACACAGCCCCTTCCCATCGTTCAATAAGACCATCTGAGCAAAAATATGTAAATACAACTGCAGCAAACAAATAGATAATAAGATCATTACGAATTCGGGAAAACGTTATAGTTATCGGAAATATGAGAGCACTTAATCCTAATACAAGTCCTACATTAGCAATATTTGATCCAATAACGTTGCCAACTGCAATTGTAGAAGAGTCTTTCATAGCTGCAGTTAAACTCACAACCATTTCAGGAAGAGATGTGCCAAAGGCAACAATAGTCAGGCCAATAACTAAAGGTGAAAGTCCAATCTGTGCCGCAAGACTACTACCGCCCCGCACGATCCAGTTTGCTCCATAATAAAGAAGAAGTCCACCCAGAATTATTAATACAAAGCTTAAGATCATAAAGAAAATAATTTATGTGCGTTGATATATTCCCAGACGGGCTGTGTAACCATGTATCGAATGGTTTTATCTTCTGCCCACCGCTTCCGTATTGTAGTGGATGAAATTTCAAACCGGGGAATATTCGCAAATTGGACTTCCTTTAATACCCATCTAGGCACATCACTGGGACGAAATCCAGGACGAATTGCTATCAGTAGTTTACACTCCTTCAAAATTTCTTTTGGTCTATCCCATGTGTGAAAATCCATTAATGAATCACTGCCGATTAAAAAAAACAATTCATCTTTATTTAAATTGGCTTCTTTTTTATAGGCTTTAATCATATCTAATGTATAGGAAACCCCTTCCCGCTGTAATTCAATCTCAGATAAATCAAATTTAGGGTTTCCTGCAATAGCCATCTTTAACATAGATAAACGATGTCCTACTGAAGAAAAATTATTTTTAAAAGGCGGTTGGTTATTCAGCACAAAAATTATTTTTTCAAAATTTTCCGCTTCTGCTACCGTCTGTGCTACGAGAAGATGACCAATGTGCGGCGGATCAAAAGTGCCGCCAAAAAGACATACTTTTTTCATTATA
>CAZIFK010000118.1:0-7517 GCA_964538995.1 uncultured bacterium | reverse complement strand
GCGATACTGCCCCATTAAACGGTCTGGTGAAGGCTATGATAGAAACATCGGAAAAAATTCACGCTATGCGGGACCCAACACGGGGCGGGGTTGCAACCACACTGAATGAATTTGCTTCCGCTTCCAATGTAGGTATTCGGCTTTATAATGACCAAATCCCCGTTAATCCTGACGTACAGGGCGCCTGCGAAATACTGGGAATTGATCCACTTTATGTTGCAAATGAAGGAAAACTAATTGCTGTTGTTTCCGAAAAAGCTTCAACGCACGTACTGGATGCCATGAAAAAACATGAATTTGGCAAAGATGCTGTTATTATAGGAGAAGTTATTTCGGATCACCCCGGGATTGTAACCATGGAGACAGGACTTGGTGCCAACCGAATCGTAGACATGCCTGTCGGTGAGCAGCTGCCCAGGATCTGTTAGTAATGGACACAAACATTCTATTCATCACCGCTGCCTCAATAGGTTTCATCCATACCCTTATCGGCCCGGATCATTACCTTCCCTTTATTATGATCAGCAGGGCTCGATCATGGTCATATCAAAAAACAATTTTCATAACTCTTCTTTGCGGCATTGGTCATGTACTAGGATCTGTCGTTCTGGGCCTCGTCGGAATCATGTTTGGAGTAGCTGTTGGAATGCTGGATGAGATTGAATCCTTCCGGGGTGATTTTGCCAGTTGGCTACTCATAGGTTTCGGTGTTGCATATGCCGTTTGGGGCTTAAGACTTGCCCTTAGAGCAAAAAAACATGTTCACGACCATGAACATGAAGACGAAACACACCTTCACCCTCACCATCATCTTGGAAGTCATGTTCACATTCACGGCGATGCTAAATCCATAACCCCTTGGACTTTGTTCATCATATTTGTTCTGGGACCATGCGAACCATTAATTCCCGTTCTTATGTATCCCGCTGCCCGAGGAGATTGGTGGACACTGGCAGGAGTAACGTTTGTTTTTGGCGCTGTTACCATCGCAACGATGACAATTATTGTCATGATTTCTTATAAAGGGCTTGTCAACTTGAGACTTGGATTTCTGGAAAAATATGCACATGTCCTGGCCGGATTGATCATTGCCATTTCCGGCATGGCTATTAAATTACTAGGGATATAATTTAGTCGACTCCGGAAAGGGGTCCCTGTCCGGCTTGTGCGCTTGCCAGAGGGCAGGCAATATTCGGTTAATAATATTTCTTTATAAAACAGTTTTAAAGCGGACAGGGCTTGATTTTGGGTAGAACCAGACACGTTTTCAATAACGACAAGATGAGTCAGAAATTTATTCACTGCGTTATTATTTAGGGTTGCCGGATGTTGTTTGTCGTGGACAATAAATAAATCTCCTTACCCAATTGAAATATATGTTTTCCGTTCTAAGGCTGTAGTGTTTAGTCCGGATAAGGTATCTGAATTGGTCGAGAAGTTTCGGTTTGTGTTACATATGCAAATAATTTATATTAATGTTGATTATGAGCAAAATAACTGATTTTTAAAAGGGATGAAATACAATGTACCCAGTACCAGAGAAAGAAAATAACAATTCTGCATTTTCACAGGGAATACCTCTATTTTGTGTATTTATACAGAACATTGGTGGGTTAAAAACAAGTTAGGTTGCACTTAATTCCTAGATAACCAAAAGGAGTAATAAAATGAAATATATCACAACATTCGCTATTTTATTCTACGTTCTATTTTGTATGAATGGATGTGCCGCGTTAAAACAGATTGATGAAACTACAAAGACGATCAAAACCTGTAAGTTTACACTTCAATCAATTAAACCGTCGATTGATATAAAAAAGCCTAAAATTTCCTTAAAAGGGATTAAGGGTTCTTCTGTAAAAATAGTATTCAATCTTGATATTGATGTTAAAAATACTACAGATATGGATTTATCAATGAATAAGTTTGATCTTAAAGTATTTGTCGATAATAAACTGATTGCCACTGGTACAACATCCAAAAATATCTCAATACTAGTTGGTGAAACGGCAAGTTTGCCAGCCAAAATAGCTGTAGATCCAGAAAAGGCAACAAAAAAATTGGCAAAAAAATTAGATGGCAAAGATGTAGCGTATAGGGTTGATGGCACTTTTTATTTCAAAATTAAAAACTGGGATGTTCCAATCACGGTTACTCTCAAAGAAGGATAGTTTTACCAGTAACAATATTATCTGAAGTAGATAATTTTCATAATCCTTATGGATATATTAATATGATTATAAATTTCCATTAGAAGTGGGCAAGTGCATCCTAACAATTCGCTGCACCGGACGTGATGGGCTGGTCAATTTGTAAAAATGAAGAATTTGAAACAGGAATTGTTAACCAACCATCGCCGGTCAGATTGCGCCCGGTGAGTTTTTCCGTTAGGGTGCGCAAAATAAGTTACTTTACATAATAAATAATGAAGGGAGCATAACAATGAAAATAATGATTCTGGCAATAGTATTAAATATCAGTATTCTTTGCAGCCAAACCTTAATCGCTACAATAAACGGAAAAGCCTTGATTCCAATTGTTGATGTAGACTCTGATGGTGTAAATGAGTTAATCAATGGAGGAGATTTTACAGCCCAAATGGAATATTACGATGGCGCCACATATCAGCTTAAATACACTGTTGATATACCCATGGATGAAATATTAATCTCGAATGTTATGGAGTACCAGCCAGTTTTTGATTTTAATGGTGACGGTCAACCAGATCTTTTGGGCAGAAAACAATCGGTTGTCAATGGAAACGATGTAGGTTTCCAAATACGAAGTCTAATAGATAATTCGATTTTATTTGAGTATGAGGATCCTATTGCTGCATCTGCGGAGAATTCTTTTGTTAAGGTATACAGAAACTATCTAGATGGAGTTAATAGTGTGTTCATTATAGCATATCGGATGTTTGATGCAAATAACGTTGAGACTCAAAAAACATTGATCTTTACAGATCCAAGTTCTCTTGCCGTAGTGGGTGGACAAAATATTCCTTCAGAATTACGTTTAAATCAGAACTACCCTAACCCATTTAATCCCGTTACAAATATTCCTTATAAGGTTAATAATTCTGGTCGTATTTCAATAAAGATTTATGATATAAATGGTCGATTGGTTGATACTTTGGTAAACAAGTATCACGAAGTTGGATCTTATTCAGTGCTTTGGAATCCCATAGAACTAAGCAGTGGGCAGTACTTTTATCTGCTCGAAATAGATGGTCAGCCTACATTAGCGAAAAAAGCAATATTTCTCAAATAATTCATTATCTGCGCATTATAACTCACAGTTCACCTGACGCCGAAAGTGCCAGCGTGATTACAGAAGTTTGAAATTATAAGAAAGTGAATAAGCATTTCAAATGTTTAAATGGAAGGATTTCGGTGCAGGTGACTTACCCCGTTATAAAGGACTTGTCAACTTGAAACTCGGGTTTCTGGAAAAATATACACATACTTTTGCTGGATTGATCATTGCCATTTCTGGCATGGCTATAAAACTATTGGGGATATAATTGGAGCAAACATTCCATATTTCGTTGTATTTCACGCTTTTGTTATTACAGATCACAGGTTGGATTATTTCTTTTTATTTTTATCAAGTCCACAATAAAAAGATTCCAGATAATATATTTTGGATGCCAAAGATACTCCGTATGACGGATTGCCGATGTGATGAAATTGTGGATACCAAGTTTGGCAAAACATTTGGAAAATCGAATGCTTTTTGGGGATTATTATACTATGTTTGTTTTTTTATCGCCATCATTGCACAGTGGTACATAGGCAAACCAGGAATTGATTATCTATTTATTGTAGCGCTACTCTCATTTTCATATAGCATATATTTGGCTTGGGGATTGTATATCTTACGGGTGATTTGTAGACCTTGTTTGGGGATCCACACTGTTAATGCGATAGTATTCGTTATTTTGTTGGTGTATGTCTGGCCACTATTGCTGTTATCCTGAAATATTCCTTTGCTTTACCCGTTTAACTCTATCCTTGAATAGGGTTTCGAATTTTACATCATCTCCAGGCCGAAAACCAGTGTGGATCATTTTCACTAAACCGCCAGAAGAAATCCGGTATATTGCAGGGAGTGAATAAATCGCATAGCGCATTTTGGAAATACCGTCTACATCTACTGCAATTTTCAAGGATATATTTAATGAACTCTTCCATTCTTCGAAGTCTTTCTTACTTCCATTAACTCCAATGACCACAACATCCATATCCGTTTTGGGATAGGCCACGACTAGTTGATTAAGAAATATTATTAATCGACGACAAACAGTACAGCTTGGTGACACAAAACATAATAAAAGTGAATGTGGTGAGCGATCCCACTCCAAATAACCAATTTTTGAGCCATCAAGGAGTTCTGCATAAAAGCCGGGGGCAGGTCCTTCAAGTTTCGCTCCCTGCTTGGCGTGATATATTACGGAATTAATGAAAAACCCAAAAAGTATGGACACAATAACAAGAACTATGATACCAAGTGTACTCATTGCTCCTTCTTTTGCAGCCAACCATTGATAATGTTTATTCCCATTTCCACAGCTTCCGGAATTAAACTTCGAACATCATCAGTCAACCCCACGTTCATCTTCATATTTTTCGGAGGAACGCCAATCAAAACAATTTCATTAGGTACATTTCCATGGAGTTTTGCAACAGAAAGTAGTTCACTTAAGCCGGCTTGATGAGAAGACAATTTCCGATATATAAATGTGGGGAGATTTTCATTTTTATAAACATATACTTTAAATTCGTAGTCTTGGGGTATAATTGCATCAAAAATCAATAAACAATCAGGGGATTCTACATAGTCCAACAAATAAATTCCTTGTGTCCCGCCATCTATTATATTGACATTTGGTGGAAATTTGTGATTGGTTTGAAGATATTTTACAGCTTCAACTCCAAATGCTTCATCACCCAGAATGAGATTACCCAGACCAAGTACGTTAATCTTCAAATTCATATTTCCGCACCATACTGATTTCTAGGGGACGGATAATATCCTATTTATTCCTTCCCGGATTCGAAATTCAGCAAATACAAGCTGACAAAAAAACAAAAACGTTAATCAGCGTATTCCGGGCATTCCTCCACTTTATGTTTATACCCCGTTATGATAGACGAAGTGACACTCGATCGATCGATGATATCGTGTCGTATGACCGCATATAGGTGGAGTACCAAATAAACAGGAAAAACCCAAGCAACGACGTGGTGCATGGTATGCATACTTTGGCTGCTCCCCATAATTAGAACAACCCATCCAAACAGAGTATCTGTAATCCCGCCTGGATTATTTTCACCATACATAGCCAAACCTGTCATGATCATAAACATAGACCCACAAAAAACAAAAAGAAAATGAGTCAGTGCTGCAACAGGATTATGCCCACAATAGTTAGGCTCTTCTCGTTTTATGAATAAGTAAGATTTCAACTGTTCTTTGAACGGCTGCCCCCACCAAATAGGGGACCATGGTTTAAAACCAGCAAATCGGCCATATTTATCGTCTCCAAATAAAGCCCAATACATTCGAAATAGGAAGTTGGCTAAGAAGATAAATGCTGAACCAAAATGTATATATCGAAACCAGGCCATTTGATGGAACCAAACCGCTTCTCCGATTGCAGGACTTAATATGGGAGATGCTATGTATAACCCTGTGATGAACAAGAAGGTAACACAAATTGCATTTATCCAATGATATACCCTGACGGGGAGTCGCCAAACATATTGTTCTTCTAGTAATTGTGCCATGGTAACCCCCTATGAGATTTTCACGGTTGTGATTTCATTACCGTTCATATCCATGATATGAGACGCGCAAGCTAAGCACGGATCAAAGGAATGAATCGTCCTGAGCACTTCGAGGGGTTGTTCAGGATCTTCCATGGGTGTTCCTTTTAATGCGGCTTCATAGGCGCCTGAATTACCATTGCTGTCTCTCGGAGAAGCATTCCATGTTGATGGAACAACAATCTGGTAATCCTCGATTTTCCCATCTTTTATATGGATCCAGTGTCCAAGCGATCCACGGGGAGCTTCTGTATATCCGAAGCCCTTACAATCAGACGGCCAACGGTCAGGATCCCACAGTTCATTATTGAACACCTTTGTGTCGCCTGCTTTGATATTGGCCACTAGTTTATCATAATAGTGTGTCATGAAACCGGCAGTCTGTTTGCATTCAATTCCCCTAGCGGCGGTCCGTCCCAATGTGGAAAAGAGAGCTTCGGGGCCCACATCGAGAGTTTTTAACACGTAGTTTACCGTGTCTACTATCATAGGAACTTTTTTGGCATAAGCGACTAGAACTCGAGCCAACGGACCCACTTCCATTGAATGATTGTTCCATCTGGGTGTTTTCAACCAAGTGTATTTTCCGTCTGTATCGAGATATTTATAGGGCATTTTGGGTACAGCTTCCGGGTTGGGTGTTGTTTCGCCTACCGATGGATGCAGAGGTTTATCATCTCCACCGGCATAGGTGTACCAGGAATGCGTTACTTCTTCTTTCACTTGATTCACATCCCTTGGATCAACATCGTGTATCGTACTTAAATCCTTGTTCAGGATTGCTCCTCTTGGCCAGAGAAGTGAACTGGTATCATCTACATCAGATTCCGGAAAATCACCATAGGACATGAAATTCCCCAATCCGCCACCGTGCAACCAGCCTTTATAGAAACCGGCAATAGCAATTAGATCAGGAATATAAACCTGGTCAATGAACGTATTTGTATCATCAATGATTTTCTTTACCTTGTTCAATTGTTCAATATTGATCGCCATATCACTGTTGGGATCGATTGAACAAGCCATGCCGCCCACCAAATAGTTCGGGTGAGGATTTTTCCCACCAAAAATGGCATGAATTTTTACTATTTCCTTTTGGAATTCCAGAGCTTCAAGGTAATGAGCCACAGCCATTAGATTTGCTTCCGCTGGCAGTAGATAGCCCTTATGTCCCCAATAAGCATTGGAGAAAATTCCCAACTGGCCGCTTTCTACAAAATTAGTCAAGCGAGTTTTTAAATCTCTGAAATATCCTACGGATGATTTCGGCCAGGATGGGCTGACTGCTTGTGCTAATTCAGACGTTGCTTTGGGATCGGCGCTCAAGGCAGAAACCACATCTACCCAATCGAGGGCATGGAGATGGTAGAAATGGACAAGATGATCCTGTGTTTGTTGAGTTGCATTCATCAGATTTCGGATGATCCGGGCATTGGGCGGAATTTCTATGCCAATTGCATCTTCTACACATCGGACCGAAGCCAATGCATGGACTGTCGTACAAACACCACAGATTCGTTGGGTAAATGCCCAAGCATCTCTAGGATCACGTCCTTTGAGTATCAGTTCCAGACCCCGCCACATGGTTCCACTACTGTAAGCTTCTTTTATAGTATTTTTTTCATCCAAGACGGCTTCAATTCGAAGATGACCTTCAATCCTTGATACAGGATCAACAACGATTCGTTT
>CAZIFK010000117.1:0-7529 GCA_964538995.1 uncultured bacterium | reverse complement strand
TTATCCTAAATACTTTAAAAACCCTCTATTTTTTCCTTGCTTTCATAGCAAGTAGAGATAGCTCTGCGGCGTGTTTGACTAACATTTTCTATACCTTAAAATTCATTTCGTCATTCTAACTCCTGTTTCCTTGCTGAAGGCTTTTGCCTTTTTCAATTTGCAATTCCTTTGCCAAGTCACGCAAAAGGCGTGACAATGTCATGGTCTGCTTGATGTAATTGTTAGCTAGCAGCTTTGGTCGATTATAATAACCGAGCATAATCCACTGCCCGATTCAGTTTCAAATCCAGATATTCTTCTGCTTCTTCATTTGATTTACCAGAGTCATAAACTAGCGCCACTCTAAACTCACATTGGCGGTTAAACTCGTGAGATTTTTGAGCAATGTGAGGCTTGAAATCTAGCAAATCGAACGATGAGCTGATTTCACCTTTTGTGTACATAACATCATAAGTTGCAACGTAAAGTAACTTCATATCTTTTGGTTTTTTCATCAATGCAGATTTTACTAGCTCATCTATGAATAATTTTGTATCAAATATTTCAACTGAATATGGTCCCATTTCATCTAGAAAGTATTTCCACTCAACTTCGGGTTTCGACATACAAAAGACGTATACAAGGTTACCAAAAGAGCCTTTATGATGCATCACACCAGGTGAGGTAGAAATCCCTAATCCCCTTTTAGTTTTTAAATCAACGTGTATAATGTCTATCATTTCTTCTGTTTGAATATAGGTTTCACCCTCACTTCGATCTCTTCTAGATTCATCTTCAATTTTCTTGAAAAACTGTAGTGTACGAAGCCTTATTCTACCTTCTTCAGCAAACCCTCTAGCAAAATCTTCTTCACCATACCCCTTGAAAAGGCAAGCTGGTAACAGATCAGAATCTACTGAGATTAGATTCTTCATTCTAAATCACGAGTTTAGTAGTAATACGTAAATAAATATCCATCTTCCTCTTATCGCTCCCAATAGCTCTAAATTCTCGATTAAATGACCCGCATGAATCCATAAATTCTGTCCAGCTAACTAGTCAATATGCGGAAACTTTTGACCCATATTAGCCTTATAGACTGCCTTTTAATTCCGCCTATTGTGTTATTATGATTGGAATCTGGAAATACTGTGGGCAATATTCCGCATATCATTATATAAATATTGTTCGTATAGACTATTAACATATTCCAAGGGTAAACTTATCAAATAATAGGAAAACCTAAATCCACTTTCAAATGACTATCGGTTTTTAAACCGCGAAATAGCAACGCCTAATCCCCAAGTTATCAAAGGAATACATAAATAGGTGACACCTATGTCATCTATGTATTCAGAAATACTCATTTTCATTGGTCCTCCCAGAAGCATGAGTGGTGCATCAATTAGAATTGAAATTACAAACCAAAGAGCTCCAATTTGAACGCCTTCCTTAATGACACTTTCCCTAATATTTTTCAGATAAGCATTCCCAAAGACAACTGCTGTTGCACACACCGTAACGGCCATAACCGACTCAAAGAGTGGTCTTGCAGAATCATGAATGGGATATAAGATAAATGCGACGATAAATGGTATTAACCAAACGAGAACCCCAAAACCAATTGCTTTACCGAATGATTTCATTTCTCACTCCCTGTCTAATGTTTTTCTAAACGACAGTTTCAGGTAATGATTAGCGACGCCAATAAAATGTCGTTTTACGTAATTGATTCTAATGAATCAATTTTATTATTTAGATAGTCGCTGCAGATTTCTGATAATCCCCAAAATGCCGGCTATTACAAAAAACATTGCTGCAAGTTTTAAATTGCTGCTGTTCAATTCAACGCTGGCAAAATATAATGCTATTGCAGCTATTGTGTAAAAAACAAACCGGCTTATTCTTAATACACTAAATTCGTTAAAATCTTTGCTCATAAATTGTCCTCTTTTATTAAATTGTTTGCAGTGAAATTTATAACGATTTTGGAAATATTTTTATGTGTTTTAAAATATTAAGTTGAACTGACAGTTTCTGTTCGAAGAAAAGCTTTTTTAATCAACATTTTCCCTGCCTGCTCCGCCAGCTGGCGGATTCGGCCTTTAGGTTCTTTTTGTGTTTTTTATTCGTTTCGTTAAAATAAAAACAATGAATCATATTATCAAATATGACAGACAGACATCTTTCACCTATTCTCTTCCTCTTTACCTTTTTTTATTATTATTTTTCCATCATCCATGCTACATCTTCCATGTCCCATCTAATACAGTCTTGATAATATCCCACCGGTGTCCTCTTCTTTGTAAATAAGCCAAAAGCCTGTTTCTCTCTTTTTGGGTTAATTCTTGTCCTGACTTGATATTGCGTTTTGTCATTAGTCGCTCCACAAGTTCCTCTTCGGAAATTTCATCGTAAGCTTTCTGGATCGATTTTTCAATAAGTTCACTGTTTAATCTGTGGGGAATCAGCTCGCGACGTAAGGCAATGGGACCCAATAATCGGGAATGGATTTTGTCGTTAATAAACGCTTTGGCAAACACTTCATCATTAATGAATTTCTTATCTTCCAATTTTTGGATAACAGTCTCAATTGTTCCGGACTCATACCCTTTTTCAGCTAATCGTTTACGTAATTCCGCTTTGCTGCGCATGCGATAGTTTAGCAGGGAAATAGCTGCATGAAATGCCCGATGATCATTTTCTTTTGATTCCAGTTCCAATAAATATTTTTCATCAACTTCAGAACCTACTTCCAATCCTGTTGAAACAAAAACGTCTTCGGAAATCCCAAAGACGCTTTGATCATCAAAAATTAATAATCGTTTGGATCGCTTTTGACCCTTTCGTTTGATGGCTACTATTTTACGACTCAGCGTTTTCCTCCTTAATATCCATACCAACGAATGACTTTACATCAGATACTATTTTATCCAAAATGTCCTGATTCTCCTTGAGAAATGATTTTGCATTCTCTCTTCCCTGTCCAATCTTCGCATCGTCGTAGGAATACCACGCTCCGGTTTTTTGAATAATTTCACCTTCAACAGCTAAATCGACGATATCACCGATATACGAAATACCTTCACCATACATAATATCAAATTCAGTCTGTTTAAAAGGCGGCGCTACTTTATTCTTCACCACTTTTACACGAACCCTTGAACCGATAGAATTCGTTCCGTCCTTTATATTTGTCACTCTCCGAATTTCCAACCTCATAGCTGAATAAAATTTCAACGCTCTTCCGCCGGTTGTTGTCTCTGGATTGCCAAACACGATGCCAATCTTTTCTCTGATTTGATTAATAAAAATGACGCTTGTGTCGGTCTTTTTCACTGTACCTGTTAATTTTCGTAATGCCTGTGACATAAGTCTTGCATGCAGACCCATAAAAGAGTCACCCATTTCACCATCCAGTTCAGCTTTTGGTACTAAAGCGGCAACAGAATCGATAACAATCACATCAAGAGAATTACTGCGAATGAGTGTATCCACAATAGAGAGAGCCTGTTCTCCAAAAGAAGGTTGAGATACAATTAATTCTGTTGTATTGACACCCAGTTTTTTCATGTATTCCGTATCAAGTGCATGTTCCATATCGATAAAAGCTGCGATACCACCGGCTTTCTGTGCTTCCGCAACAATGTGCAATGCGAGGGTTGTTTTTCCGGAAGATTCAGGACCAAATATTTCAATTACACGGCCTTTTGGAATACCTCCGATTCCAAGAGCGATATCTAAAGACAAACATCCTGTAGAAATCACATTATCTCTAACATTCATTTTATCACTATCTAACTGAATAAATAGTTCTTCACCCCTATATTGTTTTTCTAGTTGTGCTTTTGCCAGTTCCAAGGCCTTGGATTTTTTATCATCCATAAATACTATACTCCATTATTGAAAATTATCTTAAAAAATGAGTGCCTAAAATAGTATAAACTGAACCTTTATGAAAGAGTTCGCTGCTCATTAGATGAATTTTATTAACATTAAACTTAATTGGGTCATAATTATAATTTAAAAATCCAGAAATATCCGGTGTAACCTTTTGCGGATATTTTATCCTGGCCAAAGTGAGATGAGGAATATACTCTTTCTCTTCCTTTGGATAACCCAATGGGTCCAACGCATCATTTATTTTGTAGACCAATCCCTGTAGTGGACTTAAATCTCCATCAATTCCTAACCATAAGATACGAGGTCTTTCCTTTTTTGGAAAACATCCGGATCCATTGATCATAAAATTCATTGTGGATGTATTTTCTATGATGTGACCAATGGTGGAATTGATTTTTTTCACTTCATCTTCGGGTGTATCGCCGATAAATTTTAATGTGAGATGAATATTCCCATCTTTTACCCAACTTATTTTTGCTTTTTTTTCTACGATTGTTAACTTCAGCTTATTCTGAAGATAGGTGATTTCATTTGGTACCGGAATCGATAGAAACGTGCGTAACAATCGTTTACTCATTTTAATAAATACAACCTGACCATGTTTAATGCGGCCTGGCTGCTGGCATTTTTATTTAATGCTCTGTCCTTTACAAAACGAAATTCCTTTACGATCGTATTGTTACTATCAGACAGGGCGATATAAACGAGTCCAACCGGTTTCTCTTTAGTTCCGCCGGTGGGACCTGCGATTCCTGTAACTGATAAACCTAAATCTGCTTGTAAAACCTGACGGACATTTTCCGCCATCTGAATAGCCGTTTCTGAACTAACAGCCCCATGTTTTTCCAACACATTATGATCAACATTCAATGCTGTTTCTTTCACATCATTGCTGTATGAAACAATTCCGCCTACATAGTAAGAGGAACTTCCGGAAACATTTGTGATTCGATGACCAATTAAACCGCCTGTACAGGATTCAGCAGTGGCAATGGTCATATCCTTTTCGGATAATAATTTTCCTACAGTATCTTCCAGACGATCATCGTCAAAACCATAAATATATTTCCCAACGGTTGATTGAATTTGTCCGACTAAATCATTAATTCCTTTCTCGTCATGGCCACCCAAACGAACATCAACACCAATAAATTGTGGTAAAAATGCTATAGTTAAATCTTTTGGAGCATCATGGACAATTTGTTCCAATTTTTCCGCCAATGCCGATTCCATAATTCCTGTCGTTCGAATGGTGCAAACAAATAACGTATTTATGCTGTGTTGTTGAATAAATGGAAGAATTGTGGATTTCATCATTTCTTGCATTTCTCTTGGGACTCCCGGTACAGCAAAAATATGTTTATCCTCAATTATAAAATGAAGTCCTCTGGCAGATCCAACGGGATTGTCTATTACATTTCCTTTTTGCGGTCTCATGGCCTGATTTCTATTCAGGTTAGGCAGTGTCATATTACGCTTTGACAATCGTTTCTGCAGATTATTCCAATATGATTCATCAAATACAGGTGAATCATCAGCATAATCATACAGTGCATATGCTGTTACATCATCATGAGTTGGTCCCAAGCCACCTGTGACGATAACTGTATCACATTCTGATGGAACAGATCTCAGTGCCTGATGAATTTCCTCTTTTGAATCACCAATGGTTTGATGCCATAAGACTTTACCCCCGGCTTTTAAGACCTGGGTCCCAATCCAGGATGCATTCGTATTCACAGTAAATCCTGCTAACAGTTCATTGCCGATGGTTATTAATGCAATATTCATGTGTCCACACTGAAAAGGAGTTAAAACCCCTTAATTGTTGTTATATTGCCTAATCCCCGCCCTAAAGGATGGGATAAATAATTAGCTGCATCTTTCATAATACTTTCACTTACTCCGACATTTATGTCGGGGTGTAAAATTCGTAAATAGATGGGATTCATCCCAATTAGACCTTTTCCGGAGTGGAATCATTCATAAATAATAAAGAAATCCGTTTAATATAGTGCAGGTCATTACTCCTGCTGCAACATCATCCAACATTACTCCCCAACCACCTGGTAATCGTTCTAATTGCTTTATCGGTGGTGGTTTAAAGATGTCGAAAATGCGAAATAGAACAAATGCAGCAATTCCATATCCTATTGTGTGGGGCAACGCGATTAATGCGAACCACTGCCCTGCAAGTTCATCTATGACCACTTCGGACGGATCGCTTTTCCCTGTAGTTTCAATCACAACATTAGAAGTTATTACTCCGATGAAAAAGACGACTACCGAAGTGAAGATCAGCAAAAATGGTGAAATCTCCGTCATAAAGAAATACCAAACGAAAACAGCTGCAAGGCTCCCCCATGTTCCCGGAGCTAAAGGCAAATATCCTATCCTGAAACCGGTTGCAATCCAGCTGGAAATGGTATTCATTTATAGTGGATTAAGAAAGGAACTGTCGTATTGATGAGCGGTTTTCATATATGTATGAAAGACCGGTGATAACAGTAAAAATAGTTGCTGTAAGAGTAAGGTTGTAAATCAAATTATATTCCCGTGCTAATTTGATAAAATCGGAAAACCAGCTAAAATGTAAGATACCGAGTCCCAGGTAAAGCAATATGGTAACAATAATCACAATCTGTACCGTTGTCTTTGCTTTTGCAACATTGCTGGTAACCATTTTGAAACCCTTATTATTCATCACCATACGTAAGCCTGTAATAAACATATCTCTAAAAATAATCAACGCAACCATCCAATAAGGAATAATTTCCAGCACAGCAAAAGAAATTAGTGCAGATGATACAAGAATTTTATCTGCTAAAGGATCAAGAAATTCTCCATGTTCTGTCACCTGATCGTGTTTCCTGGCAAAATAACCATCAAAAGCATCGGTGATGGACGCAACTAGAAAAATAATTAATGCCCAAAGTTTCGCATAAGGATGATCATAAAAAAGAAAAATGATAAAGAATGGAGTTAAAGCAATTCTCAACAGTGTCAACGTATTTGGAACATTCAACTTCATAACGCAACCCGTCCTTCAATGGCGCGAATCAAGGTAGCTTCATCAGTATATTCCAAAGCACCACCTACGGGCAATCCCCTGGCTAACCGGGTGGATTTTATACCTTTTTCTTTCAATAATTTACTGATGTATAGAGCAGTTGCTTCACCTTCCACACTGGGGTTTGTTGCCAATATTACTTCCATATCAGTATTCACACGGTCTAATAGTCTGTCAATGCTCAAATCATCAGGTCCAACACCGTCAAGAGGAGACAAAACACCACCCAATACGTGATATTTCCCACGAAAGCTATTTGTCTTTTCAAAGTGAAAAATATCGCTGGGTTCTTCAATAATACATAATAAATCTTCCTGACGTTTTGAATCGGAACAAATGTTGCATGGATCATCTTCTGTTATACCACCGCAAATCGAGCACGATAAAATATTCGTTTTTACATCCATCACCGCCTGGGCTAAATGAACCGCTTCGTCGTTGTTCCTTTTTAACACATAAAACGCCATACGCTGTGCTGTTTTTTTACCAATCCCGGGGAATCGTGCAAAAGCATCAATTAACTTTTCGACAGATTTAGGTATAAAGCCCATTTTACATTCCGGGTAAGCTTAATCCG
>CAZIFK010000116.1:0-7584 GCA_964538995.1 uncultured bacterium | reverse complement strand
TTAATCAATACCTATAAAAACAAACCTTTCAGTTAAACCCGAAAGGTTTGATAATCGAAAAATAATTTTAGTAACGATTAAAGAACGAACGATTTTTTACGATCTTTATTTTTTCGAATGATACCAGATTCTTTAGCAATTTCTTTCAATTGCTTTTTCACTTGCATACGCACCATGGGACTCACATGATCAATAATAAAAACACCATTTAAATGATCATTTTCATGTTGAATAGCCCTGCCAAGGAAACCGAAGAATTCTTCTTCCTTTTCTTCTCCTTCCATCGTCTTGTACTTGAATTTTATAAATTCAGGACGTTTTACTTCCAAACGAACTTCAGGAATAGATAAACATCCTTCTTCAATAATGGATTCTCCCCAGCTGTCTGTAATTTTGCCATTCACAAACACATGGGGTTCTTCTGCTTCATCCGTATGAACCACATCAATAATCATCAAATTCATATCTAAACCAACTTGGTTTGCTGCCAGTCCAATGCCTTCCTTTTCGTACATGGTATCGAACATATTATCAATCAATTCCGGCAATGAATCGAAATCAGTGACTTCTGCACATTTTTTACGGAGTATGGGATCGCCGTATTTTACAACGTCCATAACTGCCATTATGCCTTGGCATCCAACTGCGTGTCTTCTTCTGTAACATTACCGGCTAATCCAGCAATTGCTGACTTGTTTACAGTAATATTCATATTTTTATCTATTTTAAGTATGACAACTTTGCCATTGTTTTTAAAACCGGCAATATTGCCATGAATTCCGCCGATAGTGATAATTCGATCCCCTTTTTTCAAATTTTCTATCATTTGTTTCTTTTCTTTCTGGCGTTTGGATTGGGGGCGAATCATTAAAAAATAAATCACAACCATGATCAAAATAAACGGCAAAAATGCAGCGATGCCACCGCCCTGCTGTCCTTCGGGTGCTGCTAATGCGTAAAGTAAATCCAATTTTAACTCCTAAATGTTGATTTGAAATTACCGAGGAAATACAACCTGTTCAAAACCGATTATAAGGGTAAGGAAATTTGAATTATGGATCCTTTACTTTGTGTCGATTTTATCACCTCTATTTTTCCTGAATGAATTTCTTCTATAATTCGTTTCACTAACGATAACCCTAACCCCCATCCCTTTTCTTTACTGCTGAAACCTGGACGAAATATATTTTTCCAATCTTTACGAGCGATTCCTTTACCATTGTCGGTAATTTGCAAAAGAAATTGATTATTCTCTGATTTTCCACGGATTTCAATCTTCCCATCTTCTTTGTCAATGGCATCGATGGCATTTTTCAATACATTTTCTATTGCCCAGGATATCAGAATACTGTTTCCCGGAATAACCACATCATCATTTATGTGGTTTTTAATACTCACGTTTTTTCCCATAGAAGGCAATCTTCGTTCTAAATAGGTCGTAACCTGATCAACAGTAGTTTTTATATTTACTGATTCCAGTTTTGTATCCGTTCCCATTTTGCTGAAACGATCCACGATTTGCTCTAATCTCTTTGTATCAACAGACATTTCTTCCAATGCCTGGTCTACTTTTTCCGGATTGGATTTCATCAGGTCAATCCAACCAAGTAAAGCTGACACGGGAGTCCCAAGCTGATGGGCAGTTTCCCGAGCCATGCCTACCCAGATGTGTCG
The DNA here is from genome assembly GCA_964538995.1 of uncultured bacterium. Lineage (GTDB taxonomy): Bacteria > Fidelibacterota > Marinisomatia > Marinisomatales > TCS55 > JADFRD01. The sequence continues at coordinate 5,910 of CAZIFK010000116.1, read as the reverse complement.
TTTTTCACTATTGCGAATGACTGTAAATCCTCCAAATCCCAATATAATAAAAATAGCCACCGCGCCAATTTCAAGGTATGGTAACCACTGCAGCTGTCTAATCAATGAAGAATCACCAAAATGCAAATAACCAATATTGAATGTCTCGCCAGAAAGATGATGAACAAATTCCAATGGAATAGGTTTATTGGATTTATCCATTGCTTGTTTATAGCTTACTAAATCATCAAGAGTAATATCTTCTGAAAGATTTTTTGAATATATTGGGTTTTGTTCACGATCTGAATAAATGATGGGAAATTGGACTTTTTTGATTATTTCATCAAAAACAAAATTCAAATTTGTATCGTTTTTATCTTTAACAGTTGCTGCAATTATTTCCGCATAGAGCTGAACGATCTCCCTGTTATCATCCCGAAGTTTGTTCACAATAGACTGGGAATAAATCAGCAGGGCTGCGATTAAAATCACGCCCAATATGAACAAACCTGATTTAATATTTACAGAATGGCGGTAAATATTCATTTTTGTTTACGGTTTTTAAAGTATCCAAAGCCAATGAAACCTAATGCAACCAAGAATGATGTAAATGAAATCATTTTACCCTTGTTAAATGATGATCTATCATAGATAAATTTCACAGTATGGTTCCCTGCTGGTATTTTTATACCCCTTATCAATTTATTGGTTTCAATTGTCTGCACTGGAAGACCATCTATAGTACATTTCCATCGTAAAGGATAATGAACCTCACTGATGACGAGAAAGCTCTCCTCTTTACATATTATATCAATTGACATTTCGTGAATTGAACGTTCAATATGTTTTACAACACCTTTCGAATATTTTCCAGATACGTCTTCATTGTCTAAATGTACATAGGCTGTATTCGCTGGATCAAAGGTGACTTCATTGATCATGAGCCAAAGTTGGTCATCTCGTTTAGCCTCAACCGTTTCAACAAACCAAGCTCTTGGGAGTGTATCTTTCAATTCATAAACTGTAGTAGAAATCACCCCTCTTCCTGATCTCATTTTACCCGTAAACGCTTCCTCAACGGTCGGAAATGGAATGGATTGAGAGCTAATTAGATAATGGACATTCAACATTTTCATCAACGGGAAGGAACTGATGTTTTTTGTCTTTTGCAGGAACTCATTTGTAATTTTTAATTTTGCCGGATGATAACCGCCTACAGATTCCATTCCAAACGCTCTGAATCGAGATTCACCAAATAAATTTCCCACCGGATAGATTCTAAAATCGCCATCCTGTTTTTGCAGAAAATTGATGACAGGATCCACTTCAAAATAACGCTCAACCGATTTTATGGAAATGGTTGAAGCTGATCTTCCGGAGTTCGGTGACGGATGAATAATACGCCAGTCCACAAAAACAATGTCTATGATTGCGACTGTAGTGATTGCAGCTAAAAACATGTTTTTATTTATTTTTCGATGGATCCACATCCACACAGCGCCGAGGCCAAGGCCAACCCAAAGAACAAGCAACCATGCATCCTTATTCCATATTTCCAACCGTAAATTATTGATGGCGCGGATTGCATTGGGATCGCGAGTTCTGGGTTGGGAAAAACTTTGTTGTAGAGATGATTCCAATACACCTGATCCCAGTACAAGAGTTAACAGCCACAAACCCAGTATACCGGAAACAATCCAAAACCATCGCGGAACAATTTTTTCTTTTAATTCAGTTATTGCATCTAAACCTATTGCACATAGTATTGCCACATTGAATTGTACAAGAATCAGAATCATTGCAGGAACACGAAATTTGTTAAAATAGGGAAAAATGTCAAAGAAAAGGTCATAAATCAAACTGAAATGCTTACCAAAAGAAATAAACAATGCCAAAATCGAAGAGCCTAGTAAGAACCATGATAGCTGATTACGCTTTGCCATTAATCCATAAACTGCAAGCAACAGAACTATGATTCCCATATAATTCGGATAATCCGTAAAGGGCATAAACCCCCAATAAGTCTGTCCGCCAAAACCGAATGCTGAAGGCAGGATAAACGTCAATATTTCTTTCGGATGGAACGACCAGCTTGTGGCATAATTATAATCTGCTCCCCCGCTCACACCAGCACCGCGAACGGAAAAAGGAGTGTATTCCATGGATGGGAGGTAAATAAGTAAAGCAATTCCAATTCCTATAATCGCTGCACCGGCAAAACTGCCAAATCCAATAAGAGTAGAATTCCGTTTTTCAGGTTTCTTTATATTAACAACAAGGGTATATAAAACATATGCGCCGGCCAGCATCCACGTGTAATAGGCGATTTGAGCGTGGGCTCGCTGCAGTTGAAAGCCCATTAATATTGCCAAGAGTCCAACATTATACAAGGAAGGTTTTTCCAAAATTTTTATTGTCATCATCATAATCCACGGGATGTATGCCGCTGTCATCATTTGACTACCATGACCAAAAACAATCATTGTTATCATGAATGGGGTTATCATAAATCCGAGAGCACCAAGTAGTGATGCCATATTGGAAATTTTTAAATATTTCAAGAGGAAAAAACCGCCTAGACCGGCAAAAATTAGATGAGCCAACTGAATCAACATTCCTGGGATAAATAAGATTCTAAATAAATATTCAGGAAAATACAAATTTGAAATACTAGTAAATGCCTCTGCAGTTGGCATTCCGCAAAAAGTCCAGGGTTGCCATAAGGTATAATCACTAGTTTCTTCCTGAACTTTATTTAGTGCAATTCCAATTGATTTAGGTCCCAAACTATCTGGAGAGCCAAAGGTCTTTCCTCCGAAAATGACTGGACTGAACAAAACACAAACTAGAACCAATAATATAAATCCGGCCATAAAGGTGGGATTTTTCAACAATAATTTCATTTAATTCCTTTTTCTTATCGATTTTTTCAAAATCCCAAGTCCAACTAAAAAGTCCTTGTCTTCCGGTTCGAATTTCATAATCCATAGTCCAATAACAAAAATCAGGAAAGAGAGCAATAAAACAGCAGATAGAGTTAATAATGTATGATAATCCATTAGAAATGGCTTAATCCACCATAAACACAACCAAGTTACCAGACCGGCAAGAATTGGTTTAATTATATTCCGGCTGATAATTGTAAGCTTTAGAATCCAGTGGACTTCCAACACCCGAGCAATTCCAAGGGCAACCAAAGAAAACAGAGTTGCCCAAGCGGCTCCAATAATTCCAAATTTGGGTATCAGTACAATATTTAGAATGATATTCAGAACAAAAGCCCCGAGGGAATTCCAAAGTACCAATCGTGTAAATCCTGACATACTCAGGATCGGACCAGCCGTCCCAAGAGCGGCTTGAATAAATGTAGCAATCGTGAGTAACACCAGTACAGGTGCACTAGCCATATAATCAGGGCCGAATAATAACATCACTTTAGATGGATAAATAATGAAAACCAATGCCACAGGAATAGCAAATGTAATTAACCACCGGCTTACTAATTTATAGAGACGGGACATTTCCTTCGTGTCGCCTTTATTATGTAACTGAGACATGATAGGGGCATAAATACTGATAAATGAAACAAGCAGGGCCTGAAGTAGACCAGCAGTTCTTGCAGCAGGATGATAAAGCCCTACTGTAGATGCATCTGTAAAATACCCCAGCATCAAAACATCCATCCAATGCATAAAGATCTGCAGAATGGTTACAAACATAAGTGGAACCGAGAAAGCGAGCAATCGTTTATCAATCGAAGCTGACCAAACACTTTTAATGTTAACACTAGATATATTTTGTAATAATTTAAACATTAAGATACAGCCGATTACGCCAGTTATTGCAGTGGGTAGCATTAGTGCAAATTGCTTTGATATAAACCAAAATGAAATAACCATCCCTCCGAATAAGATTGTCGGATTCACAAATTGAGTTGTAAACACCTTATACTTCAACCGCTTAAAGCCCTGAGTGGCAAAGGCTGAAACCATGGTCAAGGCATTGAATGGTATGGTTAATGCAAATACAATGAGTACTGTTTTCAATAGAGGTGGCTCTTTTAAAACATTCGTCACGATCCATCCTGAGCCAAAGAGGATCAGTAGTGTAATTCCAAGAGAAAATACAACCGTCATTTTCAGGGCCGATCGGATTATGTTTTGAATTTGAAGTCTGTCTTTGTCTGGCTCAAGCCTGCTGACAAAACGCATTACTCCTGTTTCCAGTCCCATTTTAGCCATGACTTCCCCAATCCGCATTATGGAATTGGCTAGGACATAAATGCCCAGGTATTCCACACCAACCCACCGCGCCAACAAAGCTGTGTATAAATAGCGATTAACATTTCCATATATCATACCAGAAAATGTAATGGTGGATTCTTTCGCTATTTTTTGGGCGAGGTTCATTTTATTAATTTTGTGAATAATCCCTTAATAAATCCAATCCATGTCCAAGTAAACGCAGATAATCCATGCTTTTTATAAACCCAGTTTTTTAAAGCAACACCGTTTAAATAAATAAAAACGAAAGGTAAGAATCGACGCTTACCATATTTTCGGAAAAAATAAACTGTATTATGGACACGATAGAACATTCCTTTTGAAGCATTTATTTGTCTTGTTCCACCAGTCGGGACTCTCAAATGTTCGAGCATAGGTTTTGGTGAAAAAAGAATTTTACCCTCACATTTTGATACATTAAAACAAAAATCACAATCCTCGAGAATAGCATTACCAATATAATTCTTATCAAACCCTCCTATTTCTAATAGATAATTTCTTCTCACCGCAAAATTACAACCAACAACCCACTGACAATTTCCGTATTTATTTGCACTAAAATTTTTCTTTGTTTTTCCGTAAAACGTGATTAATCCTCCAGTTATCTTTAAATCACTCATCATAATCTTTGAATTAAGTTCAACTACTTTACCCCCAATCACAATATTTGGGTCAGGATTATCAATAAATTCTTTTAAATATTTCTCAATAAAATTAATTGCTGGAATTACGTCATCATCAACAAATACCAATATATTTCCGCTAGCATTTTGAGCCGCAATGTTTCTCGCGTTTGGTAATCCTACTTCATCGATATTGATATAAACATAATTAAATGTTTTTGATCTATATTTGACTAATCTTTTATCATAGAATTGAGTCTGGTCTAATACAATTAATTCAAAGTTTTTAATTGACTGATTATTAAAATGTCCGAGAGTTTTTAGGACAATTAAATTTCTATTATATGTAGGTATAATTACAGATACGGTATCACGAATCATAAATTGGCCATTATTTCAATGAAAGTTGAAAAAGCATTATCCTGTTTTTTTCACTACAAATGCAATACTAGATGAAAATATACCTTTTGAAAAATATTCAGATGTAGATGCTATAATATTCCCAAACCAATTTAACGTATAAGGCTCTCTATTATTTTTCTTCATAAATGGGAATTCAAGACAAATACCTATTCTGCGGTCATTAGTATGATATTGATCGTAATAAAACCAATCAATTATTTCAAAACCAGCATTTTCAATAAATTTTTTCAAATCTTTTTTACTATAATAATATTGATAAAATACTCTGTTTTTATTCCTAAATGAAGGATTAAGTAATTTTAATAATGGCATTGTAAAATATTTACGAAAAGTCCCACGATATAAATTCTGATAAGGAACAGCAACAATTAAGATACCATTTATTCTTAATACTCTAAATGCCTCATCTAATGCTTTTTTGGGACCACCTTCAAAATGTTCTATAACACCCATAGATAAATACAGATCAATCGAATTATCAATAATTGGCAAATCATTTACATCCCCTTTTCTGACATCAATTGAAGAATCTCTTTGCTTAATTAATTGAAGAGGTTTATCTGTAAAATCAACTCCGATTAAATTTTTATAATCTTTTTCTC
>CAZIFK010000115.1:0-7600 GCA_964538995.1 uncultured bacterium | reverse complement strand
GATTGTAGATAAGGATATTTTATCTTTCCCTGATTATGAGGAAAAACTGACAGCAACCCGCTTAAAGACAGGTCTTTTGACGGCTATGATCACAGGAGACGGGAAAATTGAGGGACAACCTATCGTGTATATTGGAGCGGATTTTGGTTTTTTGGGCGGGTCATTTTGCATGTCGTCTGCAGAAAAAATCTGGCGGGCGGCAGAAATCGCCATAAAAAAACACGTTCCCATGATTCTTCAGGCAACGGGTGGTGGCGCTCGCATGCATGAAGGTTGTTCATCCATGGTGGGTATTCCAAAGGCGCATGTTGCGTTAACAAGGGTCGAACGGGAGGGGCTTAAAGTAATTACATTGATTACAGATCCGACTCTAGGTGGTGTAGCCATTGGGTATGGATCCAGAGGGATTCGCATGTTTGAGGAGCGCGCAGGGCATATCGGTTTTTCCGGTAAGCGGGTTATCGAACAATATACAGGTCATAAAACGAGCAGGGATTTTCAAACAACTGAATGGTTAAAAGAGCATGGCCATGTGGAAAAAACATTTAAATTAAAGACTCTGCGGAAAACCCTGGCAGGCTTGATTCGGGAATAAATAATCCAACCAGCCCGAATTGGCGAAGACGGGTATAACGGACTTATAATTATTAAGTAATTGTCATACTGATGCTGACACGAAATGTCAGGAGAAATATCTCAAACTTACAATAATCAACAAACACTTGAGATACTTCATTCAATGTCGTTCATTCAGTATGACAGTGTATAATAAGTTATAATCAATCCAAATGAACTAATTCAATCCCGGCTTCCTTGGCGTGTTTCAGGATGCGTTCATCCCGATAGAATTCATCGTAATAAATGGTTTTTATTCCAGAGTTGGCAATGAGCTTGAAACAATTATAACAGGGGGAAGCGGTAATAAAAATCTCTGCTTCATCTACGCGAATCCCATTCTTTGCCGCTTGGGCGATTGCGTTGGCTTCTGCATGAGTGGTGCGGACACAGTGACCATCCACCATTTCATGACCGACTTCATCGCAATGGGGAAGACCACGGATTGATCCGTTATATCCTGTGGAAAGAATGGTTTTATCCCGGGCAATGACTGCGCCAATATGCTTGCGGTCGCAGGTGGATCGCGTAGCCACCTCTTTTGCAATGTTCATGAAATATTTTTCCCAGCTTACACGGTTATTGGACATGAATGATCTCTTTGTAATCTTGTAGCTAATTAATCTTTAATTTTATCTACTGACATATATACCCGTTTTTTCTCTTCCGCAAAATAATTATAATCTAAAATTGCGTAGCCTTCACTATTTCTTGTTGGGCACAGAGAACAACTTTTTGTACCATCTTCCTTGTGCCGTAAAAGTTCCAGTAGTTTTTGATCCGTTTCCTGTGAGCCGGCCACTAGATCTTCGTCTGTTTCCACGTACCAACGCATAGTAATCATGTATTTATTTAGTTTTTTTTCAGTCATTATAACCTCTTTTATTATTAGCCACAGAGACACAGAGAGGATGATTGTGGTTTTCCTCTGTAACCTTCGTTTATGACCATTATATTATGAATCGTTTGATTCCTTCCTTCAAAACTTAAACCTGTAAATTCAAGTTAACACAAAAAGTTTTTCATTCATACTTTCAAATAAACCGGGGGGCTAATTGTTTATGAATCTGAACAGTCAAGCCAATAATCATATTTGCGAGTTCATTTAGCTGGTTCATCAATTTGTTTTCATAATTATTATTAAGTAGTCCACAGAGCCATCGCCAATTTAATGATTTTTCTCTGTGCCTCTGTGGCTTGTTCTATCTACTTCCACCCATAAAATTAACTGTTTTTACTATACTTTCACACAACCGATCAATATCTTCTTTTGTATTGTATAGATAAAAACTGGCCCGGCCTGTGGCTGAAACACCCAGTTTTTTCATGATGGGCTGGGCACAATGATGACCTGCTCGGATGGCGATACCATCATTATCCAACAGTTGAGATAGATCGTGAGGGTGGACATTTTTCACATTGAAACTGATAACCGCTCCCCGCTCCGATGCCGCTCCATATATTGTGGCTTCAGGAATGTCCTGCATTTTTTTCAGGGCATAATTCAAAAGTTCCTGCTCATGCTGGTGGATCTTTTCCAATCCAATAGAATTGATATAATCGATGGCAGCGCCAAGGCCAATAGCTTGAGCAATGTTGGGCGTTCCTGCTTCAAATTTCCAAGGGATGTTATTCCATGTCGATTCATTCAAAGACACGGTTTTAATCATTTCTCCGCCACCTAGGAACGGATTCATGGTTTCCAATATTTCCGGTCTTCCATAAAGAACACCCACCCCTGTGGGTCCTAACATTTTATGACCGGAGAAAGCCAGAAAATCACAATCCAATTCTTGAACATCCACTTTTTGGTGGGGGACGCTTTGAGCTGCGTCAACAATTGCGATTGCACTAACATCATGAGCCATTTTAACAATTTCCTTAACCGGATTTATCGTACCGAATACATTGGATTGATGGATAACAGTCACCAGTTTTGTTTTATCTGTAAACCATTTCTCCGGTTCAGATAAATCCAACGTACCGTCCTCATTAAAAGGAATGTGTTTGAGAACTGCACCAGTTTCTTTTGCACATAATTGCCAGGGAATCAGGTTGCTGTGATGCTCCATTTCCGTCAGGAGAATTTCATCTCCCTCTTTTAGATTTTTCCTCGCCCAAGCGTAAGCCACCAAATTGATGGATTCAGTCGTGCCTTTTGTAAAAATGATAGAATTGTCTTCAGCGTTAATAAAATCAGCGACTTTTTTTCGACTGCCTTCGTATGCAGCTGTAGCCTGTTCACCAATAGTATAAATAGAGCGGTGCACGTTGGCGCTGTATTGACTATAATAGATGTCTACCGCATCAATCACGAACTGAGGTTTGAGGGTTGTTGATGAACTGTCTAAATAAACAAAATCGTTAGACTGTTTTGAGAAGATTGGAAAATCTTCGCGGATTTTTATTACATCTAGCATAAGTTATTAAAGTAATCCTAATTGCAGCCGGGCGACTTCGGTCATCATATTTTGTCCCCAGGGCGGATCCCATACTAGGCTAACTATGACATCAGCAACGCCGGGAACACCTGAAATTTTTTGCTCCACTTCCTGGGCGATCACAGGTCCCATGCCGCAACCGGGAGCTGTAAGGGTCATTGAGACGTCCACCAGCGTTGCGCCCGATTCTACTTTGGAAAAATCACAGGAATAAATTAATCCCAAGTCAACGATATTGACAGGTATCTCCGGATCGTAACATGAACGCATGGCATCCCAGACCGCTTTTTCATCTACCGTTTGTCCATCCTGAAATTTTTCTTTTTCTTTTTTAACCGGTTCCTTACCAATGGCATCGGCATCTTCACCTTCGATGCGGTAAAGATTGCCATTAACGGCCACAGTATAACTACCGCCCAAGGATTGAGTGATAATACCATGCTCACCTTTAATGACCTTCCCTTTTGTTCCGGAAGGAATCATGGTGGCGGTACAATCTCTGCTAAATGTAATAACTTCTTCAGTATTTCTGCTGTTAATCATAATTATTCAGTTGTAGTTAATTCTGTTTTATTGTGGAGTGCATTGTTCATGGTGTGCCAGCTTAACACCGCACATTTTACTCTGGAAGGGAATTTATGAACGCCGGCAAGGACTGCCAGTTTTCCTATATCACCGCTTATTTTGCCGGTAGTAATCATGGTGTGAAACCGGGTAAACAAATCTTCAGCTTCTGCGATTGTTTTTCCTTTGATGAGTGTTGTCATAATCGAGGCGGATGCTTTGGAAATGGCACAGCCGGATCCTTTGAAACTGATATCTTTAATTGTGTTATCTACCAAGTATAAATAGAGTGTGATTTCATCGCCGCAGAGGGGGTTGTGGCCATCGGCTTTGGATGTAGCGTCTTCCATATCTCTGAAATTTTGCGGGCTTTGATTATGGTCAAGAATCAGTTGCTGGTATAAATCTCTTAGATCATTCATTGTTCAATTCTTCAAGCCATGTAGTGAGCTGTTTATGTAAATAAGACGAGGTGCTTTCATCCTTTATTTTTGATAATACTTCTCCGCCAAATCCTTCCACCATTAGCTGGTGGGCAGTTGAAATATCAATACCGCGGGTGCGTAAATAATATAAAGCATCCTCATTAAGCTGACCTGTGCTCGAGCCATGAGAGCAGCGCACATCATCGGCATAGATTTCCAGTTGGGGATTGGAATGCATGGATGCTGTTTTGCTCAGTAATAAATTTTTGTTGGTCTGGCTTGAATCCGTTTTCTGGCTGTTTTCCCGGACGATGACTCTGCCGTTGAAAACCCCCCCGGCGTAATCATCCAGTATATATTTAAAATATTGATTGCTAGTACAATTGGGGTTCTTATGATCCACAATGACCTGTGTATCCACATGCTGATTATCTTTTGATAAAAAAAGACCGTTTAATTCCGCCGATGCATTTTGTCCTTGAAAGTAAATGCGTACATCACCGCGAAACAGTTCGGAACCCTTGCTGAAATACGTTGCATTCAATACAGCGTCCTTTTGTAGATGGTATTCCATACTACCGGTATGATATCCAGTATCTTCTAATATTCGATAATGATTCAATAAACTGTTTTGACCGATTTCAGCAATGGTAACGCAATTATTCCAATAAAGCTTCGAGTTATCACCATGATAATGTTCAATTATGGAAACAGATGCATTTTCCCCTATTCGAATCAGCAAACGGGGATGATTCATCACCGTATCAGTGAGATTAGTAGTAAGGAATTGATAGTGGATGGGTTTGTCTAATTCTATACCATCGGCAATGTCAATAGCCAGTCCGGAATTCATTAGAGACGTATTCAAGGCAACAAAGGGATTTCCCTCTGATGGTGAAAAATCAATTGACTCATCTTTTAAAAACACATCCAGCAATGTTCGAATAGTTACACCTTCCGGAACATTTGAAAGCTGTGGCTGATAATGTCCGTTTAATATGATAAAAGAATAAAAATTACCAATGGATTGAACATGATAATCTTTTGCCGAATTCAAGTCTTCTACCGAAGCCATTCGAAATTCTGTTTTATCAAAAGGGGAGAAATTCGTGAATTGCCAGTCTTCCCATTTTTTGGTGGGAAAGCCCAATTCGGTAAAACGGCTGAACGCTTTCTGCCTTAACAATGAAAGTCTATTTGGTTCATCAGACCATTTTGATTGTAATGTTTCCAGTTCTGATCGAAAATGCTGCATTAGTCCACCAGCCAGGAATAGCCCTTTTCTTCTAACTCATGTGCCAATTCCATACCACCGGTTTTGACGATTTTACCATCAATCATGGCATGTACCACATCCGGCTTCATGTAATCCAAAAGACGTTGATAATGTGTAATGGCGAGAATAGCGCGATCACCATTTCGATATTCATTCACACCATTGGCTATGATTTTAAGTGCATCGATGTCAAGACCGGAATCGGTTTCGTCCAAAATAGCAAAAGTTGGTTCCAGAGTCAGCAATTGAAGAATTTCATTCCGCTTTTTTTCACCGCCGGAAAAACCATCATTCACAGCTCGGCTTAAGTAGCTTTCATCCATTTCAACTAACTTTATTTTTTCTTTAATCAGCGTGAGAAAATCCATGGCATCTAATTCTGCTTCACCGTTAGCTCTGCGTCGGGCGTTCAGGGCAGCTTTTAAAAAATACGTATTATTTACGCCAGGAATAACCACAGGATACTGAAAGGACATAAAAATTCCTGCAAGCGCCCGGTCTTCCGGTGTTTTTTCTAGAATATTTTCGCCATTGAACAAAATTTCACCTTCGATTTCATAGCCTTCTTTCCCCGAGATGACATGTGCGAGAGTGCTTTTCCCTGAACCGTTCCGCCCCATAATGGCGTGGAGTTCACCGGCGTTGATGGTCAGGTTAATTCCTTTGATAATTTCTTTGCTCTCGATACTGACGTGTAAATTTTTGATTACTAACATGATTTCCTAATTCATTAAAAAGTTAACTAACCAACGCTTCCTTCCAAACTGACTTCCATCAACTTTTGGGCCTCCACTGCAAACTCCATAGGGAGTTCTTTAAAGACCTCCTTGCAGAAACCATTGACGATAAGCGAGACGGCATCTTCCGTAGAAATACCCCGCTGGTTGCAATAATAAATCTGGTCTTCACCGATGGATGATGTGGACGCTTCGTGTTCCATTTGTGCACTTGGATTTCGAACGTCAATGTATGGAAATGTATGGGCACCGCACTTGTCACCGATGAGCATGGAATCGCATTGGGAATAGTTCCGTGCATTGTCGGCATTTTTCATAATCTTGACTCCACCACGGTAGGTCTGTTGACCTTTTCCAGCAGAAATTCCTTTGGAGATAATAGTACTTTTTGTGTTTTTCCCAATGTGAATCATTTTCGTGCCTGTATCCGCCTGTTGAAAATTATTGGTCAGGGCAACGGAATAGAATTCGCCCACAGAATTATCACCTTTCAATATACAGGATGGGTATTTCCAGGTGATGGCAGAACCGGTTTCAACTTGTGTCCAGGATATTTTGGAATTCTTTTCCGCGCAGATTCCACGTTTGGTAACAAAATTGAAAATACCGCCTTTGCCTGTCTTGGGATCACCAGGATACCAGTTCTGTACGGTGGAATATTTAATGGTAGCATCCTTATGGGCGACCAACTCAACCACGGCAGCATGGAGTTGGTTTTCATCCCGCATGGGAGCTGTGCAGCCTTCAAGATAGCTCACATAACTGCCTTCGTCAGCAATAATAAGTGTCCGCTCAAATTGGCCGGTGTTAGCGGCGTTGATACGAAAATAAGTTGAGAGCTCCATGGGACAGCGCACACCTTTGGGGATATAGACAAAGCTACCGTCAGTGAACACTGCTGAATTGAGAGTTGCAAAAAAGTTGTCAGTATAAGGAACAACAGAGCCTAAATATTTTTTTACCAAATCAGGATGATTTTGAACCGCTTCCGAAAAAGGGCAAAAGATAACGCCGTGTTTTTCCAACTCACCCTTGAATGTGGTGGCGACTGAAACGGAATCAAACACAGCATCCACAGCAACACCGGACAGCATTTTTTGTTCTTCTATTGGAATTCCAAGTTTGCTGTATGTTTCCAGAATTTTCGGATCCACTTCATCCAGGCTTTTTAATTCTTTTTTCTTTGGAGCAGAATAATAGCTGATGGCTTGGTAATCAATTTTAGGATAACTGACTTTTGCCCATGTCGGTTCTTGCATGTTGAGCCATTTCCGATAGGATTTTAGTCGCCATTCCAGCATGAATTCCGGTTCTTTTTTTATAGCAGAGATTGTACGAATTACATCTTCATTTAACCCGGGAGGAAGGGTGTCTTGCTCGATATCAGTGACAAACCCGTACTTATAATCTTGCTCTAAGGCTTTTTCGATTACTTTGGACATAATATTTTTAAATTTTAACTAAACAGAAAAACTTGTTCCACAACTGCAGGTTCTATTAGCATTTGCAAAATTATCTATTAATTGTTCTTGTATTTGATCA
>CAZIFK010000114.1:0-7747 GCA_964538995.1 uncultured bacterium | reverse complement strand
TTATAACCAATAAATTCAGCGGACGCAAAAAGCCGCGCCGCTGATTTCGACGTTATATTGCTCAAAATAGTACAACTTATCATCAAATGGTTTAAACCAATATGGAATTATCAAACTTAACAAAAAAAAGACGCGAGCATATTCGTTCGTGTCGTGATAATAACGATAATTCCCACGAAATAATTGCTGGCCTATATTCAGACCAATCCCATTTTATCTATGAGCTTTTACAAAATGCGGATGATGCAGGGGCATCAAAAGTCATCTTTAACTTAACTTCTGAGTCCCTTGAAGTAACTCACAATGGTACTAAATTATTCGATTCTAAAGATGTTGATTCGATAACAACCGTAGGATCATCACCGAAAAAAGACGATGTTAATTCAATTGGTACTTTCGGAGTTGGATTTAAATCTGTTTTTGCAATAACTAAAACGCCAAGTATTCATTCTGGAAATTATCATTTTAGAATTGTAGATTTTATCGTTCCAGAAACAATAAAATCTTTAGACATTAAAGAACAATATACAGTCATATACCTCCCATTTGACCATCTTATTACATCACCCGAAGATGCTTACAAACAAATATCCAAACGATTACAAGCGTTAGAGTCTGAATCATTATTGTTTTTGAGGAACATTCAAGAGGTTCAGTGGAGTACGGAATCAGATAAGGGCCATTATTTGGCTGAAATCAAGGGAGATAAGGCTATCCTGATCTCTCAGGTTAATGAACAAGACAGCCTGAGAGATTATCTGATATTTAAAAAAATCATAGAAATAGACGGTGCCAAACTAAATATAGTAGTTGCTTATCCGTTAAATATTGATGATGGTGACACCGTCGTTCCAGTACATAATTCCAAATTATTTGTGTTTTTTCCTACAAATGAAAGAACAGGGTTAAAGTTCTTAGTTCACGCGCCTTATAAAACCACTCCTAGCAGAGAGTCAATTCCTTTCGATGACAGTCAAAATCAGATTATTACAAATGAATTATCAATGCTGATAGCTGAGAGCATACAATCAATTAAAAATAACGGATTATTGGATGTTGGTTTTTTGACTTTGCTACCTATCGATTCAGAAAATGAACATTCATTGTATAGTTCAGCATTCCAGAAAGTTAAAGACGCATTAACAACCAATCTACTATTACCAACTTCGGATAATGGGTATGCAAATGCAGGAAACACTTTATTAGCAAGAGAAAAAGAACTAACGACCCTATTGGGTAGTTCGGATTGTTCTGAATTATTTGAAAGAAAAACCTGGCTTAGTACGGCTATCACGTATGACAAAACAAGAGAATTAAGGGATTATTTGACGGGGATATTGAATATTCCCGAAATTACTATGCAAAAATTCTGTACAGAAATAACTGAGGAGTTTATAAAAACAAAACGGGACGAATGGGTTATAAACTTCTATTCAAATATAACAAAAAACAAAGCCTTATATAGAGTCGGAGGCAGCAATCAGAAAAAGGGGGTTCTACGAGAACGCCCAATTATTCGCTTGGAAGATGATTCTCATATCTGTCCAGAAGATGATTCTGGTGATTTGCAAGTATATCTACCGTCCAAGGGAACGTCAAAGTTCAAAACTGTTAAGAGAGCTATTGTAGAGAGCGAAGAATCCATTGAGTTCTTGAAAAGTCTTGGACTCAAAGAGCCAAATAATATAGCTGAGATTAAAGAGTTCATTATCCCGAAATACCAAAGTAGCTATATTGGAAAAGATGAATATATAGATGACTTCGAGCGAGTACTAACAATTTGGATGCAGTCTGATGAGTACCGAAAAAAAGAGGTTGCGGATTTACTAAAGCAATCGCAATTTGTACGGTGCATAAATCAAAGCAAGTCAATCTTTTATCAAAAACCCGATGATGTGTATTTTTGCACGGATAAGTTATTAGCTTGGTATGAGGGTAATCTAGATGACAATATTTATTTCCTCGAGGTGGGGATTCAGTTAACAGAAAATAGCAGGAAGTTTATAGAAAGCCTAGGTGTTCGATATGATATAAAAATGTCTGGTATCAACGACATTAGAGTTAGTAATTATGGTTGGTACGAAAGAAGTGTTAATGGGTTTAATCCATGCTTTGGTATACATGGGTTAGAATTTACCCTGAAATGCATAACTGCTGAAAAGTCTCTATTCTTGTGGTCGGTATTGCTTAAAAATACCAATAAGCTGAAGGGTTATATAGAAACAAGATCCAACCAAAATCACCCATATAATAAGGGTGAAGAGAAGACATCAAAGGCTATGGATGCGTTAATTAAAAGTCCGTGGCTATATGACAAGGAAGGCAAATTAATATTTTTACCTATTGATCAAGTAGCGTTTGATGATCTGAGCGATGATTATCAAAAAGAAGATAATAATATCGAAAGGCTCGTTAAAGCACTCGGATTTAAGCTGGATGAAATTGTAGAATTCGAAGAAAAAACTGGTAAAAAAGTTATATCCTTAGAAGATTATGAACTTCTTCAAAAAATCAAGAAAGATCATAATGATGCTGAAGAAGAGAAGGATGAGGACGATAACTGGATACCAGAAACAGATCCTGATGATGCAAACATCATTGAAGACGAATCCGATTTTAAAAGGCACATACAAGAAGATTTATCTAGCCAAGATGCAAAAGTAAATGCTGGTATTGATGATACAGATAATGATAATGGTGAGAAAGAAAGGGCAAATGGTAGCAATTCTGACAAACCCAAAGATAGTAAAGCAATAGGTGCTTGGGGAGAATCTATCGCCAATAGATACTTAGTAAAAAAGTATTCAAAGAACGAAGTGGTTTGGCTAAATGAAAGCGGGAATGCCGGAAAGGGCTACGATTTCGTAATAAGAGAGAATGGTGAAGATATTGCCTACTATGAAGTCAAAAGCAAAACTGACGAGGCACCACAACTATTTCTAATATCTGGTACACAGTGGGGTTGGGCGAAAAACTTACATAACGCAAATAAGGGAGGCATGTATAAAATTTTGTTAATTTCCAATGCAGGAAAAAAAGAACCAAAAATCAGAGAAATAATAAACCCTGTTGAACTTTGGAATGCTGGGAAATTATACGCAGACCCCGTTAATATTGAACTATAGCAGTATGAAAACGCAATATAACAAGGTGCTACACTCGGACAAAATAAAGCTGCGTTCGTTCCTCTCTACGCTTTATTTTGCCGGTGAGCTTGGTCGTTCGGCAAAAATGATTAAGCGAATCGTGATCGATTTCAATACGTTTAAAATGAGAGTACGATAATCCGACTGCTAAGGAGAGAATGATGCGATATCTATCTTATATGACTGATCATTGTGAAAAGAGTGCCAAAAAGCACGGGCTTTTTGTTGAAGTTGAAAAGCTTGCAATAAAAGTTGAGGAAGATCAGACAATTGACTCTTGGGATTTTTTTATACCATCTCCTTTTGTGAAGAAAAATCTCGGCAAAAGCTTCAGGCTGGTCTGCGTGAAACAACCAGTTGAGAGCGAAGAGTGCATTGTTATTTCTTTTATTGCTTGTTTCCCCAGGGGTGGGAACGGGGAATATGAAAAATTTATCAAGGAACCACAACTTGTTTGTGGAAAGTACATTCCTGATGACTATGAAATCCTTGATTACATAGAAGAACGTCGAGATAATATTCTACCACCACCACCACCACCACCACCTACCGACACAGAGGGAGCCTTTCTTTATGCACCTCTTGAGTCCGATGATAATTCTGACATGCTGATATATGAGAGTATTAACTGGGTGGAGCAAATGAAGACCAAAAAGATGTCTGAAATTTCCACGCGACTCTTTGATGCATTGGGGGAGCTAAATGTCAATAAGATGGAAACGGTACAACCTGTTAACCAGACGAATGTCGATATTTCATACAAATGGTTCCCAAACCATAACAGTTTATTTCTCCTGGGAATAATAGAAAGAAATAATGAAAAGGAATTAAAGGCGTTAAGGGAAAAATATACTGAAATTTTGGATGATGGCATCGATTCAGAGGAGCTGCTCATCCAGTACAGCAGAAGATCATATCCACATTATATTCTTGCGGACGAGACAATGTGGAGAAGTATACAGAGTGATGATGTCGGCAATATTGCCCTTTCTCCCGAAGAGTCCCGCATCCTTGAGGGGATGGTCAAAAAAGATGATGATAAGCTGTACCCATTGTTTATTAACGGCAGACCTGGTAGTGGAAAATCAACAATACTGCAGTATCTTTTTTCTTCTTATTTATTTCTCTATTTAAATACCAATGTAGCTAACAGGTTACCATTACCACCATTGTATCTTACCTACAGTGAAGGCTTGCTCGATACAGCTAAACAAACTATCGATAATATCCTGCGGTGCAATTCAACCTTTGCACTCCATGAATTAGACCTAGATACTGATGAGTACAAAACGTTGCAGAAGAATTGTTATGGCATTTTCCATAAATTTTTGCTGGAATTGTTGCCTGAAGAGAAAAGAATCAATTTTTCTCCCGAGAGAAAAATTGATTTTTCGTTGTTTCGGAGATTATGGGACGAACGTCGTGTAAAAGATCCTACGGCTGAAGTTCGTAATTTAACGGCGGAAATATCTTGGCATGTTATTCGGTCTTACATTAAAGGCATGCGGTATGATATTGACACACCATTTGATGAAGAAGCTTATTCCGAACTTCCATCTTCCCAGCAATCTGTGCAGGAAAGTACATTTTCCCAAGTTTTTACAAATTGCTGGACTGGATGGTATGGACCATATTGCGAGGAACATGGGTATTGGGACGATCAGGATCTTGTTTTTGCCGTATTAAATACAAAGGAGATTGATATATCCAAATATCCGGCGATCTTCTGTGATGAAGCTCAGGACTTCAGCAAACTTGAACTAAACCTTATTTTGCGTCTTTCCCTCTACTCACAGCGTACCCTTCCGCCACATGAGTTGAAATTAATTCCTTTCGCTTTTGCGGGCGACCCTTTCCAGACTCTTAACCCAACAGGCTTTGACTGGGGGGCACTCCAGGCAAATTTTCACGAAAAACTCATTACTGCTCTCGACAAATCAGCTCAAGGGAAACTGGAATTTAATTATCAGGAATTGTCCTTTAACTATCGGTCAAGCAAGTACATTGTCGGCCTGTGTAATCTTATTCAATTGCTCAGGGGAATTCTGTTTGAGCAATCTGGATTGACTCCCCAAAGGACTTGGTTTGATACAGAATCAAGTATTCCAGTCTATTTTAATGTCAAGGATCCCCTGTGTGAAAAAAAGCTTCGGGAACAATCTGAACTGGTCATCATTCTACCCTGTCAGGAGGGGGAAGAGGAGTCATATGTAGAGCAGGATGAATTTCTCAGTAGTCTATCAGAATCTGAAGTTGATATTCGAAACTTCTTAAGTCCCATGCGTGCCAAGGGACAGGAATTCTCTAGGGTTGTTCTTTATAACTTCGGCCATGAATGCAGTTCTGACTATCCTAAACTTCTTGCTCCTCTTGAAACTGGAAAATTTTATTCCCAGGACAAAGATGTATCCTTGCCTCTGAAGTATTTTATGAACCGTTTATATGTTGCGGCAAGTAGGGCAAAAAAACGTTTAATTATTGTAGATGATGATAAGGGAATTAGCGAGTTGTGGGACAACGACACCTTGAAGAACATTGAAAAGTTGTTGCGGTGCTATAAAAGTGCGGAAAAGCATAACTGGAATAGTGATGTTGTCAATTATGTGCAAAAGGGACAGGAAAGTAATTGGTCGGAAGACAGGGATAACCCAGAAGAATTGGCAGAGGAATTTCACAAAGCAGGATTGGCGGAAAGGGACCCCTATAAGTTACGACTTGCTGAAGCTAACTACATGAGGTGTAAGCAGGAAGGTAATGCAAAGCTTTGCTGTGCCCAACGCTTTGAAATGGAGGGAACCCTGGTTGAGGCAGGAAAGTTATATCTTGAGTTACGACGCATAAAAAATGCACTGAAATGCTACTGGAATGCGAAGGATTATAAAGCAATTTTGAATACAACAGATTTTGCTTCTGCTCCTGAACATAGGGCTGCAAGCTTTCATTTGGGAGATCGCGGACTGCAGGAATGTAAAAATTTCCTAACATACCTGGTGCAGCAGGTGAATCAGGGAACCGGATGGCAGTATAATGGGAATCCTCAATGGGCCCAGTTAGTCGATGAGTCTATAGAATCAATCTTGACACATTCCCAAGTTAACGCAACAGAAATTATTTCTCTGTATGATATGATCAAGAAACTGGAAGAAATAAATTTAACACCGCATGATAGATGGAAATGTGCTGAGTTGGCTTATCTATCTAAAGATTTTGAAGGTGCAGTTCAATATTGGGAGAGCAAAGGTGCCCCCACTTCAGATATAAAGTACAATACTGCAAAGGCGCATACTGAATCGTTCCCTGATAATTTAACGTATTTTGCGAAAGCCAATAATTGCCAAAAGGTAGTGACTGAATGGCAAGAGCATAGTGAAGTCCCTTTGAATTCAGATTCAATCAGTTGTGTCATTGATTGCCTTTTTAAAGAGCAGATGCTTGAAGATTGTCTTGATTTGTTAGAGAATTATCCAACAAAGAATGAGTTGCGAAAAGTTTATCGTCAACTGAAAAATGACCCTTCATCTGATATATTTGAGAGAGCAGGAAAACAATACCTTGAATGTCTCATAAAAGAAAAAAATTGGAAAGAAGCAATTCGATTAGTGACAGATAAGTCTCTCGAAGAAAAATCTCAAAGAGTGTTTTCAATTATTTTGACATACCGTATTGCATCTTCAAAAGACTTTAATCAGGAAACTCTTGAGGATCAAAACCTAGCTGCCAAGTTTCTAAAAAATATTTATATTGATAAAAAGTGGAATAACATGGTGCCATTCCGTGTCGCTGGAGCTGCAATTGAAAATGCCTATAAAATTATTGATGCCCTGGAATTTTATGAGGCTGTCTGGAAGAAAAAACGTATTCCTGCTGACTCAAAAGACATCGAATATGCTGCGAAACGTTGGGTCAGGTGTAAATTACGACTCGCAGATCATATTGCAGGTGGGCAACATGGCAATGCTGGAAAACATCGGAATGAGGCTGAACAGGTATGTCGGAACAAGCTGAATGGTATTAATAAGGACAATATACCGGATGAACCTGAGTTTGAAGCAAACTCTGATATTATAAACGAGGTGGTAGTTAGAAGTCGTATTATAGATGTGCCGAACGAAAAAATTCAAGCTATAATTTTACTATTTAAGGCGAAAATGGATACCCAAGATATAGCAACAAGCGTTTCCTTATCTGAAGAAATTGTGACAGATGTAATTAAAGAAAAATATAACAATATTCCATAGTTGCCGAACAATCGGCTGCAAGGGACGGCAAACAGCGCGGCGGTTTTTCAAAGCCAGCGCCCCGCATAACGTTCAGCGGTAATTCAAGGTTAGTTGCTCCGCATGTTTGCCGCCCCTGAGCCGTAGCGTTATGTATAAGAAAAGGAGAAAATTAAAAATGAAGTGGATAGTTGCCACTATAATATCTCTTGCAATGGCAACTATTGTCTTTGCTACTCAGCCGACATGGCAAAACATCTGTCCGAAGGATAATGTTCCGTATTGCAATAATATCAATAAAAACGCACATAATAATTCTACAAATCCACCTCTTCTTCGAAACATTAAACTTGGAAAAATAGTAGGTGTTTCTTGGAGACCAAA
>CAZIFK010000113.1:0-7773 GCA_964538995.1 uncultured bacterium | reverse complement strand
CCCGACACGCGGATTATGATTCCGCTGCTCTAACCAACTGAGCTACTCCGCCAAAAAATGCTACCAACTGCCCCACCTGCGTTCCTACGGTGGGTAGACTGTCCGTCTGAAATATTAAATAATTTCGAAATTGAAGCCAGCAAAATTATAATTCTGCCTGTGTAAAACAAAGGTAAAAGACACGAAAATATTTATGGATAGATATTGTTAACTCCGTAATTTCAGATACGTTAATCTTAATTAAAACGGAGAAAAGTAACCATGTACACTACAGTTAAGGATTTCATGGATAATGTTACTACTCGTACACCAGGTGAACACGAATTCCATCAAGCAGTGGAAGAAGTAGTCACAAGTCTATGGGGTTTCATCCAGGATAATCCACAATATATACATGCAAAAATTTTAGAACGAATGGTTGAGCCGGAACGTGTGATTATGTTTCGTATTCCTTGGCGTAATGATCGTGGCGAAGTTGAAGTAAATCGGGGGTACCGGGTTGAGTTCAATTCTGCTATTGGTCCTTACAAAGGAGGTATGCGTTTTCATCCTTCGGTAAATTTAAGTATTCTGAAATTTTTAGGTTTTGAACAAGTATTCAAAAACAGTCTCACAACGCTGCCTATGGGCGGTGGTAAGGGTGGTTCAGATTTTGATCCAAAAGGAAAATCTGATAACGAAGTGATGAGTTTCTGCCAGTCATTGATGACAGAATTATGTCGGCACATCGGTCCAGATACAGATGTACCGGCTGGCGATATCGGCGTGGGTGGCCGTGAAATCGGATATATGTTTGGACAATATAAACGTATTCGCAATGAATTCACCGGAATATTAACCGGCAAAGGATTGAATTGGGGAGGAAGTTTAATTCGTCCGGAAGCTACCGGTTACGGAAATGTATATTTTGCCCAGGAGATGTTGGCAACAAAAGGTGAATCATTTGATGGGAAAATAGTAGCAATTTCCGGTTCAGGGAATGTAGCTCAATTTTCTGTCGAGAAAGTCAATGAACTTGGCGGCCGAGTTGTCACATTGTCTGATTCAAGCGGATTCGTATATGATTCGGATGGAATTGATAGTGACAAGTTGGCATTTGTTATGAATTTGAAAAATGTGAAGCGCGGACGAATTAAAGAATATGCTGATAAATATGGTTGCAAATATTTTGAAGGTAAACGCCCGTGGTCCGTCAAATGTGACATTGCCTTACCGTCAGCTACACAGAATGAAATCAACAAAGATGCCGCTAAAGAACTATTAAAAAATGGCTGTACCTGTGTTTCCGAAGGGGCAAACATGCCAACCGAACCGGAAGCCATTAAAGTCTTCAAAAAGAATAAAATTCTTTATGGTCCAGGCAAAGCTGCAAACGCAGGCGGTGTTGCGACATCCGGACTGGAAATGAGCCAGAACAGTATGCGTTTAAAATGGAGCAGGGAAGAAGTAGATACCAAATTGCAAGATATAATGAAGAACATCCATGAATCCTGTGTTGAACACGGGCGGGAAGGCGAATTTGTTAATTATGAAAAAGGTGCAAATATCGCCGGTTTTATAAAAGTAGCAGACGCCATGCTTGACCAAGGAGTCGTTTAATTACCTAAATATAAAAAGGGCTGTTTTACAGCCCTTTTTATATTCCTGAAGCTTCTTCTTCATCCATGGCTTCGGGCATTTCAGGCAATGGTTTTAGCACATGACCCTCGCCCTTAAAGCCGTTGATCATAATATTCATTGGCAGCTCAGTCCGAATCCATTTGGTATATTTCAATTCTTTTTCAATTTTTTGCTCATTTAACCAATCAATATCGATCATATCCGTATTGGATTTGTGATTAATGGTGAAGTAGCCCAATCTCATGGATGTAACATTCTGGAAAAAATGACTCCCAAATGATGGATCAACAGGGAACTCCGGAATGCCGACTTCAATAATCACTTTTGCACCGTTGATTTGCTGCCATTTTACAGGAATACCAAGCCAAGGATCTGCCGTACCCCATCTCCCAGGACCAATTAAAATATAAGATGTTTTTGATGGAATCTGTTTGGTAATAGTTTCAATCTCTTTTGCAATCAATTCACTATTAGCGGCATCAAATTTATCCGGTTCAACTAAAATAATATCCTGAATATCATTAAACTGACCATTCCCTAATGTTAAAGTGCTTTTACAAATAACATTTTCATTCGTTAGGTCAACTTGTTGGGCAAATTCTTCTTGAATTCCAAGGACCATAGGTTTTATCTGTAAAATGCAGAATTCAGGTTTGCGACCATCTTTATACAGATTGACTGCAAATTCAATTTCAATTTCACAGCCCAATGCACGTTTTCCCATCTCCAAAAGTTTTATCAATATCTCATCCAAAGGAAAAAGACCGAATTTTAGAATCGGAGCAAAAGTAATGACACGAGTTCCCTTATGTTTTAAAGAATCCCTGATAATATTATCTTCAGATGAAACTACGCTTCCAACCCATGAAAGTACTCGATCATCTTCTGCAACAGATAAGTCATATAAATCCAGGTTGTCTGTTTCTCCATTCAATAAGAGTCTTGTTTTCTTTTTTAGGTCTAAGGCATAAAATGAATTTTGTGAATTGGTTAATGTAGCTTTTATGGAAAAATATTGAGGAAGTATTGCTGGATATTTTGGCGAAAATCGCAATGATTTTCCTCCATCAGCTACGGTTCTGCCTAGTCCCAACGCAACATAAGCAACACCCTCATTACGCTCCATATACGATACAGGATAATAATTAAAACTTTGTGAAGTTCCGCTAAAAGTTGGGTAAAAACGATTTTCAAACTTTTGTCCTATTAACTCCATAATAATAACAGCCATTTTTTCTTCTTCTAGGGCATGAATAGAAGAATCAATCAGTGAAAGAGCTTCTTGATGAAACATGGATGCATAGACAAGCTTAATAGCAGTATTCAATTGTTCGAATTTAATTTTATTACTTTTATCACTATTGGGAAGCATATACGTCGCATACATGCCTGCAAGTGGTTGGTATTGTGAATCTTCTAACAAACTTGACGAACGGATAGCAATTGGGAATTTTAATTCTTTTAAAATCGCCCGCAGTGATTTTTTTATCTCTTTTGACAATGATGCTTTTAGAAATAATTTATTCACCTGCTCATTACTTTTGGAATTTAATGCTTTATCAAAGAGATTATTTTCTTCCATAAAATTTTCAAACTCAATAGTAGCAATGACATATGCTTTTGGAACACGAATATGAACATTAGGAAATGTGTCAAGCAGCGTCTGGTCATCTAACAATGAATTGATGAATGCCAGGCCACGGGCTTTGCCACCTAATGACCCAGGGCATAAACGGACAAAATTTTTGGTTGGATCAAAATGCTCGGATGAAAATTCGACAACACGCGATTGTTTCTTCAATTTGATAGATTCATCAACTAAAGACACTAAAGTATCGCGATACTTTTGATGGCTTTTAAAATCTTCATAGTTTAATGGTCGTATTTTTGAAGCCAGTATTAATTCACCGCGAGCAGCTAACCAGTTTGAGAAGTGGTTACTATTGGCATGGAACTGCAGTGATTTCTTTGGTATTGTCTTAATTGCATTTTGTAATTCTTTTAAATTCGTCGCATGATCAATCACTTTCCCCTCGGGTGTTTTAAAAATGAAATCACCAAAGCCGAAATTATTGATAATAAACTTGCGTAAATCCTGGAGCAGTGTCTTAGATTTTTTGTGAATAAAATTCACATGGAGTTCTTTTGCTAATTCAGCATTAAATCGGTGGGTGGATTGCAATAAAATGGGGATGGAAGGATCTTTAGATCTTGCCCAACGCACGAAGTCTTGTCCGGCATTTATATCATGAATCCCATTTTTCGGAAACCGAATATCAGAAATGATACCTAAAGTATTTTTTTGATATTTATTGAAATAATCTTGAGCCTCTTCATAAGTCGTGGCTAAAATAATCTTCGGACGTGCTCTCATATGCAGTAATCGCTCTGTATCATTTAAACTCTTGTCCATTAAGTGTTTTGTGTTTCGAGTGATTTCCTTATAAATCAAAGGTAAAATCATTGAATAATATCTTGATCTGTCTTCGATCAGAATAATGCAACGAACATCCCCAATGGCGACATCACGTTCAATATTCATTTTATCTTCAATATGTTTTACAATTGCTAAGAATACATTTGCATTACCTGACCAAATAAAAACGTGGTCAAATGCTGTATCCTCTAAATTATCGGGTAATTGTTTTAATTCAGATTCGTCAAAAGCTAAAAGAACAACGGGTAGTGAAATGCTAGTTGATTTTATCAATGAGGCAATGGATATGGGATCCATATCTGAAATGCGCATCATGATCATCACCAGATCAAATTGGGTATTTTGGAGCATTTTCATCGCTTCGGCTGCAGTATCTGCTCGCCAGATTCTGGGTGCATAGCTGAAATTCATCCCAATGTACTCATGCAAAATCTGTTCTGTCAGTCCACCATCTTCCTCCATGACAAATGCATCGTATGGACTGGCAATCAATAAAATCTCATGAACCCTGTTTAAAATGAGATCTTGTAATGTGTTTTTATTTGCAGGCGTTGAAGTATAAGCTTCCATGATGTTAAAAATTAACCCGAATAATATTTATAACGCATGAAAATGATTAAATAAAACTGTAATTTTATAGTGATGAGATTTATCAGAGATATTTATTATTTGCTGCTGGACTTTATTTATCCGAACAAATGTCTTGTATGTAAACAGTCTGTTAAACACAATGATCAATCTATATGTTATTCATGTTGGGATAATTTCGATGAAATGCCAAAAGAAAATATGGTAAACAAATTGTCAGTGAGTGAAGGGATTGATTCAGCATTTTCGTGTTGGAATTTTAAAAATGGTTTTGACGATGTTATTCATTCGTTGAAATACAGTGATATGGCTAAATTAGGGAAAGAATTAGGATACCGTTTAGGTAAGAATATAACACCTGAAGATTTTCAATCTATTGATTCTATAACTGCTGTACCACTACACCGAGTAAAATTTCGAGATAGAGGATACAATCAAGCTGAATGGATCGGCAAAGGTTTGTCAAACATTTGGCAAATCCCTTTTGATAAAAAAATCTTAAAACGAAACCGTTTTACCGTATCCCAAACAACATTGAATATGGAAGAAAGACAGACGAATATGGCTAATGCATTTACAGTTGAAAAAGATGTGATAGATAAATCTATATTAGTAGTGGATGATGTCTTAACTACCGGATCTACAACATCTGCTTGTGCTCAAGTTCTTAAAAATGCAGGTGCAAAACAGGTGCATGTTCTGACTCTTTCAGCTCCTTCAATATCAGTAAATGATTAAAAATCTCAATACATTCGATCTAAAAGACAAACGTGTTTTAATACGAGTCGATTTTAATGTGCCAATGGACCATGGTCGTGTTACAGACGATTTTCGAATACGATCTGCATTGCCTACAATTGATCATTGTTTGTATCAAGGAGCAGGTGTTGTATTAATGTCCCACCTTGGAAGACCCAAAGGGAAAGTAGATAAGAATTTAAGCTTGATTCCTGTGGGCGAAACTTTGGCCGATCTTCTGGAAATGCCCATAAAGTTTTCTAGTGACTGTGTCAGCGAGGATGCCCGTGATACTTCTTTAGGAATCAGCAATGGTGAAGTTCATCTTTTGGAAAACCTCCGTTTTCATGAAGAAGAAACCTCCAACGATCTTCATTTTTCCATGTTATTGTCAAAACATGGAGATGTGTTTATTAACGATGCTTTTGGTACTGCCCATAGATCTCATTCCTCAAATGTTGGAATTGTTAGTCATTTCAAACAAAAGGGGATAGGTTTTTTAATGGAAAAAGAATACCGGTTTTTAAAAGAATCATTTGATCGCCCTATTCGTCCGGTAACATTAATACTAGGAGGAGCAAAAATTGATACAAAGTTATCTTTGATTAATCGATTTTTAAGTAAAGCAGATACAATATTAATTGGTGGCGGGATGGCCTTCACTTTTTTAAAAGCAATGGGGAAAGAAGTTGGCAACTCACTGGTTGACGATGAAATGATAAATAGTGCACGTGAGATAATTCAATCTTCAAAACAAAGTAATGTTAAGATTGTTTTGCCCTCAGATTTTATATGTGCTAAAAAAATGGATGGAAAATCGAAAGGTGTTTTTTCTAATAGAGATATTCCATCAGATATGATGGGATTGGATATCGGACCCAAAACAATTTCAACTTTCAAACAACACATTGATCAATCAAATACAATTTTATGGAATGGTCCTATGGGCGTATTTGAGAATAAAGATTTTGTAACCGGTTCAAAAGAGATAGCTGCAAAACTGGCTGAAGTGAGTGAAAAAGGTGCAACAACAATTGTTGGGGGCGGAGATACAGCGGCGGCAATTCGCATATTTAGATTTCAAAATGATGTGTCGCATGTCTCCACTGGAGGAGGTGCATCTTTAGAACTATTAAGTGGTGAATTTTTACCTGCATTTAAAGCATTGGAGCTAGGATGAAAAAAGAATATATCATTGCAGCCAATTGGAAAATGAATAAGACAATTGATGAGAGTGAGATTTTCATCGAAAAATTCAACAATTTACTTTTGGAAATCCCTACGTCGAAAGTTATATTCTGCCCGCCTTTTTTTACACTATTTTACATGAATGCATTACTCAAAGATTCTCCATATGCTCTTGGAGCTCAAAATCTTCATTGGGAAGAGAGTGGTGCTTATACCGGAGAAATCTCTGCAACGATGTTAACATCTTCCGGAATATCCCATGTTATTATTGGTCATTCTGAACGAAGACAGCTTTTTGGTGAAACAGACAAAAGTGTGAATATGAAAGTGCAAAAAGCATTGTCAAGCGGGTTGACTCCCATAATGTGCATTGGAGAAACCTTGGAAGATCGAAAGAATAATGATACGTTGGCTGTTCTCGAAAATCAGCTTAAAGACGGGTTGGAAAATGTAGTCGCAGAGGATTTAGGTAAAATAATCTTTGCTTATGAACCGGTATGGGCGATCGGAACAGGTGAAAGAGCAGAGCCTGAACAGATTGATGAAGCGCATAAAACAGTCAGAAATGTTGTTGATTCAATAGGCGTGGAAGAAAATATTTCTATCCTCTATGGAGGATCAGTTAAAAGTAGCAACGTGAATGAATTACTGAATATTAATGAAGTAAATGGTTTTTTGATCGGTGGAGCAAGTTTAGATGTGAAAGAATTCATTTCCATCATTCATCAAACAGAAACACATATTAAAAAGGATAAATAACGTGGTAGGATTTTTAATAGCAATACATTCAATTATTTGCTTATTACTTATTGGCGTAATACTTATGCAGGCTAGTCAAGGCGGTGGTTTGGCCGGCTCAATTGGCGGTGGTATGACAAACGCAGTTTTTGGTGGACGAGGAACAGCAACTATTTTAAGCAAAGCAACTATTTATCTTGCTGTTGGATTCATGTCTCTGGCATTGATTATTGGCCTTTTTAGTACACCTACAATCGTCGAGACAGAATCTTTACTTAAACAGGATGCCGATGAACGGGTTTTGGATTTATCATTACCCGGCTCTCAAGAATTGGATAATATCGAATAAAAAGCCGAAGTGGTGGAACTGGTAGACACGCTGTCTTGAGGGGGCAGTGGGGGAAACCTCGTGCCGGTTCGAGTCCGGCCTTCGGCACAAAAAATATGAATGCCGGTTCCCTGCC
>CAZIFK010000112.1:0-7941 GCA_964538995.1 uncultured bacterium | reverse complement strand
TTCCGCGACCTCTGATATATAAGGATTCCAATAACGCTGGGCAATTCGTATCCGGTAATTACCTTGGGAGTCAAGGATGCTTCTTAATTTTTCAGCTTGTTTTATAGTGTTTTCGTGAAGAGGAGAACCTCCTCCAATGGCATTATAATATCGTTTTGATTTTGGGGCACGAATTATTGAAATCATTGAGGAAAAGAAAGCCTGTCCCGCTTTCCCAAACGGAAAGTGAAAAATATCCGGATCACAAAACAGATTTTTCAAAAAAGGCTGAACTTCCTCGGGTTTGGCAGGAGCGCCAAGGTTGGCTAAAATAATTTCGGTGGGTTGTATCATACCGTTTTAGAATATCGTGCTTCAGATCTCTCTAAATAGGAATCAAATTCCATTGCCACATTACGGAGGAATAATCGGCCTGTATCCGTCATGATGATTTTATCAGTCTCACGTTTCAATAAGCCGTCCTGTTCAAATTTGTCCATTCCTTCTAAACTATCCCGATAATAATGGGCAAAATCAATCCCTAATCTTTTGGACATACTTGTGAAATCCAATTCCAGATCGCACATCAGACGCATGATTGTGTCTCTGCGTATCTTATCTTCTTCCGACAGAACGTATCCCTTTTCAATCGGTAATTGATTCGCATTGATGCGATCGTAATAGGTGGGTAATTCTTTATAGTTTTGGGCATAAATCCCATCCAGCTGACTTATGGATGACATACCCATAGCATAAATATCAGCCCCGGACTTCGTACTGTATCCTTGAAAATTTCGCTGCAGACTTTTATTCTTTTGTGCAATTGTCAATTCATCATCTTTTTTTGCAAAATGATCCATCCCGATATAAACATAGCCAGCCGAGGTTAACCGCTCGATGATCATTTTCAACATCAGTAGTTTTTCTTCAGGCGAAGGGAGTGCATCTTCCTTAATTAGCTTTTGTTGGGGCTTCATCCAAGGAACGTGAGCATAATTAAATACAGCCAGCCGATCGGGGTTTAAGGTAAGGATTTTGTCAATCGTTTTTTCAAAGGTGCTCCAGGTTTGATGGGGCAGGCCATAGATTAAATCCAGATTTAAAGATTGAAAGTTATTGGATCGTATCCACTCAATTACCTGTGCAACCATCTCAAATGAATTGATCCGGTTAACCGCTTTCTGAACCTTTGGATCGAAGTCCTGAACGCCCATTGAAGCACGATTGAAACCTGCTGCCGCTAAGGCCTGTATATGTTCTTCAGTCAATTCGCGAGGGTCCATTTCAGTCCCGATTTCGGCATCTTTAGCAAGTTGAAACGACTTTTTAAGTTTCTCTCCGAAACGGTGTATCTGATCAGGAGATAAATACGTTGGAGTACCGCCTCCGAAATGAAGTTGAGTCACGTTTCGGTCTGGGTGGAGACGCTGTTTTATCAGGTCGATTTCTCTGAACAGATAATTTAAATATGTTTCAATCTTTTCCCGTTTCCGGGTGATAAGGACTGTACATCCACAAAACCAGCATAACGTATCACAAAAGGGTAAATGATAATAAAGCGATAAATCGCGATCACCATTATTGTTATTCAGACGAATATGTTCATCCCAAATATTTTGTCCCACAGATTCGGTGAAATGCGGTGCAGTGGGATAACTGGTATACCGTGGGCCTGGTTTATTATATTTTTTAACCAGATCAAGATTGACTTCCAATGTCATTGGTTATACCCTAATTCCTTTCCAAACAATTTCTTATATCACTTTGATCCGTCAAAATGAATTACCGTATCCACTAACGCCTCCATGCATTCAATCTTGGCCTGAGGCAATATGCCATGTCCCAGATTAAAAATATGTCCGGGACGACCTTTCATTGATTTTAACAGGTGCTGGGTTTCCTGAATAACCACCTCCGGTGTAGTATTTAGCAATACCGGATCTAAATTCCCCTGGACAGCCACACGTCCTTGTAATTCATCGTAAAATTTGGCAATTGGATAGGTCCAGTCCAGTCCCAAAACAGATGCCTCTGTTCTTATCAATTCGTTTTTCCAGTGATGGGCGCCTTTTGCAAAAACAATCACGGGAATACGATCTCCAATTTTCTGTATAATGCGCTGCATATACTGACCAGATGCCTGCCAATAAGTATCTGGTGTAAGAATCCCAGCCCAACTATCAAATATTTGAATAACGTCAACTCCGGCTTCAATCTGCATTTCAAAATAGGTGATCAAGGCATCAGTGATCTTTCCTAATAAACGATTGAATAAATCATAATCCGTGTAGAATAGGGTTTTGATTCTTGCAAAATCTTTTGAGCTACCGCCTTCAACCATGTAGGTAGCCAATGTCCAGGGGGAACCGCCAAATCCAATGAGAGCTTTTTCCTGTTTCAACTCTTTACGCAACAACTGAATGGCGCTTGCAACGTAATGTAACTGATCTACCACCGAATTGCTGGTCAAACTCTCTACTTTTTCTCTGGAATCCAATTTATAGGCCATTTCAATCCCGCCCCCATCGCGAAAACGATAGGGTTGTCCCATTGCTTCCGGGATCACTAGAATATCACAAAATAATATGGCGGCATCCAGCCTAAAGCGATGGAGTGGTTGCAAGGTGACTTCAGCAGCCAATTCCGGAGTCTGAACCATTTTTAAGAAACTGTACTTTTCCTTTAATTTTCGATATTCGGGGAGATATCGTCCTGCCTGGCGCATGACCCAAATCGGAGGTCGTTCTAAAGATTTTTTTTCACAAGCGGATAAAAAACGTGTTCGTGAATTCATATTAATCCGTCATCCCATGTGTTATTGAACCGGCTGATAATTCAAGTAATAATTCCTTTGTAAGAATGGACAGGTTTGGTCGACTTGATTCCAGAAAGATCGTCCCAAAATGTTCTTCAATGCTCCTTGTTGTGGTGGAACCTATAGAGACTACCCGGCCATTAATTGATTTTAAATTGGTCATATCGATACTTTTTAAAAATCCGAGTACGGTTGAGGGTGAGGTAAAAATGATAATCTCGTTTCGTGTATTCTTGAATATCTCTTTTAAGTGATAATTTTGTTTAAGCATCGTAGAATAAACCATTAAATGACAATAATCCCACCCTTCCTCATCCAACCAGTTGGGAAGTTCCGGTCTGGTTTCTTCTGCGGTAATTAAAATAACCGGCTTTTTTGGGATAGTCTGTAGCGTTTGAATTAATCCCAAAGCATTTTGAATTTCTGGTATTTGTGCCGACTGGAGAAATTTTTCTTCAACGGCATTCGAAGTATCTTCCCCCACCGCCATGAAATCAACGGAACAGTTTTCTAAAGTAATTCCCTGCTCATCCAACCCATAATGAAATCCGTTTACACCGTTTTTACTCAGAAATATGATAATGGGCTTTTTATGCAAGTATGTGTTCACTTGATGAAAGTTTTTAGAAGGAGCAAATGTAATTTCGATTGTTGCTGTATGATGAATAGCCATATCTACACCATAATCATCTATATGTTCCGGAACATGCAGCCCGGTATAATAAATATCCCAGGTCATAAGGTCATCAAGGAATCCACGCCTAGTATTTTATACCTATCAGCTAGCTGACCACCTAATTCTTCCGGAGCATCTTGCGAACCAGTCAATGTCTCACGAATGCTACGCTTACCATCAGGAGATGCAAAATAACCCGTCAGTGTAAGCAAACCGTCAATCAGTCTGCCCCAAGCACCTATTGGAACGGAACATCCGCCTTCCAGCGCCCGCATGAAAGCCCGTTCAGCTTTTACAGCAACCACCGTTTCTTTATTAATAATAGCATCTAATATTTGTATCAACTCTGTTCGTGATTCTTTGATTTCTAACCCTATTGCACCCTGCCCCACAGCCGGAACAAATGACTCCGGATTTAAAAATTCCGTTATTTGATCGTGCATTCCTAACCGTTCTAAAGCTGCGGCAGCCATGATAATTCCATCCCAGTCTTCCTCTTCCAATTTTCGCAGCCGGGTTTCGATATTTCCCCGCAACATCTCGCAGGTAATGGTGGGGTTTTGTTCGAAAATGAGCGCTTTCCGGCGCATGCTTCCCGTTGCCAACCGACCACCATCAGGGACGTTACTTAACGAGGACCACTTTTTTGACACAAAAGTATCTCTGCAATCCGCACGTTTGGGTGAGCCGATATAGAGTAAACCATAGGGTAACTCGCTGGGGAGATCTTTAAGGCTATGGACTGCAATGTCAATTCGCTCTTCAAGTAATGCATCTTCAATTTCTTTGGTGAACAATCCTTTCCCACCAATATCCGCGAGCGATTTATCCAGAATTTGATCTCCTTTAGTCTTTATCGTGATAACATCCACGGTTATATCTCTAACTTTTTTCAAAAGGAGTTCTTTGATATGTTGAGCCTGCCACAAGGCCAATCGGCTGCCACGAGTTCCCAGAACAATATTCATTTATCTGAGTTCGGCTTAAAGTTACGTAGGCGATACAAATCCCAAATCGTATCAATTTTAGATGCGGTTAAATTGCCTTTATGATTTCGCTGTCGTAATTCAGTGATTGGATAATGAAGTAGTTTACGAATGATGCTTTTAGACAGATCATCTAATAATTGATAGTCTTTGTCTGATGTCTTGTGAATATATTTCTTCAATTCCTGACGACGAATATGTTCAAAATATCTGGTGAGTTTCGATATTGTGGGAACAACTTCTAAAGTTTTATACCAATCGTTGAATTCCGATGCAATTTTCTTCACGATCAACTCAGCAGCTGGAATTTCTTTTTTACGCTTTGCTAGATTTTCAGCAACTACTTTGTCCAGATCATTAATGTTATATAAAAATACTTCAGACAAATTCCCAATCTGTGGCTCAACGTTTCTGGGAGTACTAATATCTATGATCAACAAAGACCGGTGATTTCTTGATTGTAAAGCCTGTTTTAATTGATCAAGTGTAATTAAATAATCTGGGGATTTAGTCGCTGTAACTACGATATCAATTTTGTTCAGTACAGTACTCAATTCTTCCAGTGGGATGGCTTTGGCATTATACTTATTTGCCACTGCTTGACGACGTTGCTCCCCCCGGTTTGCAATAATAAAATCGACGACTCCCAATTCTTTGAAATGGACCAATGTCAGTTCCGCGGTTTCTCCTGCTCCAACAAGGAGTACCTTCAACTTCGAAAAATTAGCATAGATCTTTCGCGCCAATGCTGCTGTAGCCAAACTGATTGATACCGCTCCCCTACATAATGTTGTGTGGGTCCGGATTGCTTTACCAACCCGAATAGCATCTTGAAAAAGATGGTTCAGAACTGGAAATGAATAGGGACAAGATAATATTAGCTCATAGCTGCTCTTTACTTGGGATACGATCTGATTTTCTCCCAACATCATACTTTTCAGACCACCGGCCACACCAAATAAATGTTCTACAGATTCATTATTGTACAAAATAGTTGGATCCACAGATTCTTTTTTTAAATCAACTTGTTTTAACTCAAGAAATTGCTGCATTACCCATTGATGAAATTGTCCAGGTTCTACTAATACACCGTAAATTTCTGTCCGGTTACAGGTGGAAACAACCGCCAGCTCTTTAATCCCCGCAGAAGGTTCCATCGCTGCTTCAATGAATTGAAGTGCTTCATCATGGCTTAGTGCTATACGATCCCGTAAGTCCAGGGTTGTATTTTGATAATTATACGAAATAGTTATTAGGGTATCTGGCATTTTTAAACGAACTGATGAAAAGTAGAGGCAACAATATTCCCAATTGCCAATACCACAAAGAAAAGTATAAATCCCCACATGGAAACTTGACTCATCCGTAGTCCATGCAAGCCTCTGAACTTCACATAAAACCAACCGCTAGCATAAAATAACCATGCGATATCGGATATAATGATCTTGACGTCCATTATAAAGAAATAACCCAGGACTTTATATGCCCAGACGTGACCTAACAGGATACCGATTCCAAGTAAAATTATACCAACGCCGGTGGCATATCGTGCCATATTTTCCAGAGTTTCTAATGCTGGAAGTCCATCATAAATAATACCGAAGCGATGTCCTTTGATTTGTTTCGCTAACATGAGATACATGAGAGAGTATAAAGCAGCAATCGCTAATGCAGAAATACCAAGGATTGTAAAAGTTGTATGAATACCAAATGTTGGATTGCGAAGTAAATTATTGGTTGGTTCTCCAAAGGAAATAAACATGGAAGAGAATAATTGGAATCCAAAAATGATCCCTAAAAAGAAGATGCCGGTTCGAATTTCCTTCGTTCTTTTCTCGATCACATAGTATATAAGCGATAAATCTAACGCAAACATGGTCATAGAGGAATAAACTGTAGTAATAGGGAATATTCGGTAATGAAAACCCTGACTGACGAGAAAAATAATATGCAGGAGAATAGTTACGAATAATAACCGTGATGCTATTACACCAGTTGAACGTGTATTTTGTAAGAAATACCAGGTATATATTCCTAGTACTGAACCATAGAGTAATGGAAGCAATACATTGATACTTTGAAAAAACTGATCCATATTGATTATCTGAGTTATCTCTGTTGTAATGCTCTTATAATTAGAAGATCAATTTATTTAAATATGTTCATACAATAAAACAGCAAAAAGCAATCTATTCCTGAACAAAAATATAAATATTAGCGAGAGCATCGGTTATATTTCAGAAAATCAGAATTGTCCTGGATACAAACCTACTGGCTTGGTTTCCTTCCCCGACCAATGGCCCACACTAACCACACCGAAAGCAGTAAGCAAACCAGAAACAGGAAGTAGAAAGTCAGTTTGATAGGCCAGAAATCAGAACTATTAATGGGATCATCCGGATGAATAATCCGAGGAACTTGATGTGTCAACACAATCAGGAATCCGATAGGGAAAATACTCACTAAACCTCGTGTTATAGGAGAGTAAATAATAAGTCCTAGCAACTGAACCGCAAGAAGCGAAACAAAAATCAAGAGGGCCACAATAGTAAGTGGTTCTGACCACGAAACAGCACCCCACGCGCTCTTTGCTGCAACTGCACTGATAGCGATACCAAGAAACCACGCGGAAAGAGTAATCCACCCTATAATCTGTCTCCAGTGATCCAGTGGCTCATGTCTCCAGAAAACGTATCCAATTCCCAAGACAGCCATTAGAGTCATTCCCACCGTGGCGCACCAAGTTAACGCTACGTGAAGGTACACATACTTGATCGTGCTGCCGAGGGTCCTCTCCAGCGGAGCTAACCAAAGCACGAGCATGACGATTAAAACCAATAGAAGTGGTACAATCCACAAATCTTTTTTTAAGATCATATATTTTCTAGCATTCGTATAAGGGAGGAGAATACAATTCTGGTGTATCTTTTTCGTTCCTCCATCGTATCTTTTAATATTAACAAAGTGTTAGTTCTTCACTTTCTTTATCATTTATTATTCGCTTAAAATCCCTCTCTATCTGGTTGATTGGTTTTGATGAAGTTATTATGAAAATAATGTAAACAAACCAACACGATTAACCTTATGGGCTTGACTTGTGAGCGTAGTATGGAAGATAATGAAGAAATAGCTCGCTTTAGTAAATCCTAACGCTTGGGCTGCTTTGGCTATAGGAAATACAGCGAATTCTTCCAAGAGTTGTTTTGTTCTTTGTAGAGTAGTTAAAAAACCTGCCACCTCAGATTTTTGGTATTTTCAAATAAAAGATATTCCCAACAGGTTTATTGGCTTCTACCCAAGCTTTTCCATTATGGGCTTGAGCAATACGTTTTACAATAGCAAGTCCTAAACCACGACCATGTTTATTACCCATCGCCAGTTGTTTACTGCGGATAAAAATACTTTGGTAATCCTTTTCAGAAATCGATTGTCCAAAATCCTTAATACCAACGGTAATAAATTTGTCATCCTCAAAGGCTTCAATA
>CAZIFK010000111.1:0-8036 GCA_964538995.1 uncultured bacterium | reverse complement strand
TGTCTTCCAATCCGTCTAATATAACCGCAATCGTCGGCGCCCAATGGGGCGATGAGGGTAAAGGAAAAATTACCGATTTCTTTGCCTGCGAAGCTGATTACGTAGTTCGATTTCACGGTGGCAATAACGCCGGACACACAGTTGTCGTTAATGGCAATACGTTTAAACTTCATCTAATTCCTTCCGGTATTGTTTATGGTGAACCCGTGAGTATTATTGGCAACGGTGTCGTGGTAGATCCAAAAGCGCTACTGAATGAGATCGCATATGTCAAAGCAAAGGGTATCTTTCCCAAGCTCATGGTGTCTGACCGTGCCCATGTGATTATGCCTTATCATATTGCTATGGATGGCGCCTTGTCCGGGCATCAAGGGAGTCTTGCCGCCGGTAGTACGCGCCGGGGGATCGCACCTGTTTATGCGGATAAAATGTTCCGCAACGGTATCCGAATGATTGATCTTTTGGAACCGGACGTCTTCCGGGAAAAGCTGGAAAAGGGATACGCCTTCTCTAAAGGGATTATTGAAAACGTTCTAGAGCAATTGCTTGATATTACCGTGGATGAAATTTTCGATAAATACATAAACTATGGGCAACAATTAAAACGTTACATTTGTGATACTTCTGTTGAGCTCTACACGGCTCATAAAGCTGGAAAATCCATTTTATTTGAAGGCGCACAGGGCATCAGCTTAGACGTGGATCATGGTATTTATCCATACACCACTTCAAGCAATACCGCTGCAGGGCATATTTCAACGGGAACAGGTGTTAGCTTCCGGGATATTGGCCGAATTATTGGTGTCGTGAAGGCTTATTTAAGTCGTGTGGGCGAAAGCCCGCTCCCATCTGAAATTCAGGGAGATGAAGCAATTGCGCTTCGCGAAAAAGGCGGTGAATATGGTACCACAACGGGTCGCCCCCGGCGCGTCGGCTGGCTGGACCTCGTGCAAGTTCGCCAAGCTGTCCGAGTAAACGGCCTTACTGAAATCGCATTGACCAAATTGGATGTGCTAAATGGCTTTGAAGAACTTCCGGTTTGTGTCTCTTACGATGTTGATGGTAAGCACATTACCGAAATGCCCGCCAGTCTTACTCAATATCGTAATGCCAAACCAGTTTATGAAACGCTTCGAGGTTGGCAAGACTTACCAAAAGATATATTAGAAAAAGGTTATGCTGCATTGCCTGAAACATTAAAAGATTATATTGCCTTTATTGAAAAAGAAGTAGAATGCTCTGTTAAGATCATATCGATCGGCCCCCAGCGCCATGAAACTATAATTAGATAAATGCCGCAAAGTCGCAAAGAGCGCAGAGCAATGACAAAGCATGAAATAAAAAAACTATCTGAAAAAATAATTGGCTGTTGTATAGAGGTTCATAGGTGGTTAGGTCCGGGGTTGTTGGAAAGTGTTTATGAAAAAGCACTTTGTATTGAACTCAAGCGAAATGGCCTCCCATTCGAACAGCAAAAAACCCTACATGTAACATATCGTAGTGAATCTGTTGGAATATTCAGGGTTGATATTCTTGTCAAAGAAACCATTGTCCTTGAACTTAAAAGCGTTGAACGACATGATCCTGTATTCGAAGCAACGATTTTATCGTATTTAAAGTTAGGAAAATACCCATTAGGCCTTTTAATCAATTTCAATTCTAAACTTCTAAAAAATGGTATTAAACGTTTCGTCAATAATTTTTAATACAGTGCTGCAAAGCCACGAACGCAATGAAAATTTTATAGTTTTTATATTATTAAAACCTTTGTGTTCTCTGCGTCTCTGCGGCAAATAAAATGGCATTCACTAAAGAAATCATTGACTTTGCTGGGTTTACTGATTCTGGTATCAAAACAAAACTGGTCGAACTCAACATCCCGCTTACGGTTGAAGAAGTGCTCAAAGTTCAAAAAGAGATGCTGGGCAGATCGCCATCTCTGGCCGAATTAGTTTTATTTTCCATTCAAGGCTCGGAACATTGCAGTTATAAAAGCAGCCGTAACCATTTAAAACAATTCACAACCGAAGGCCCTGACGTGGTGTTGGGCGCCAAAGAAGATGCCGGTGTCGTTGCTGTGGCTACGGATAATGATGGTCGTCGTTGGTGCGTTGTCATGAGCCACGAATCCCACAATCATCCGTCCCAGATCGTTCCTTATGAGGGCGCCGCCACTGGTGTAGGTGGAAATGTTCGAGACGTTTTATGTATGGGCGCTGAAGTGATCGCCTGCACCGATTCATTTCGTTTTGGTGAAATAAAAAAGAACAAGACCAAATGGATCCACGATGGTGTGGTGGCTGGGATCGCCGGATATGGAAATCCCCTGGGAGTCCCAAATATCGGCGGTGATATTTATTATCATAAAGGATATAACGAAAATTGTTTGGTGACTCTTGTGACTTTAGGCATCGTTCGAGAAGAAGATATTATTCATTCCTATGCACCAAAAAATGCAGATGGATATGATTTAATTTTAATCGGAAAACCCACAGACAACAGCGGTTTCGGTGGCGCCAGTTTTGCTTCCCTTGAACTAGAAGAAGAAAAGAAAGAACAAAACAAAGGGGCAGTTCAGGAACCAAACGCCTTTCTGGAGCGGCATATTCTTAAATCCACATACGCCTTGTTTGACATTCTAAAAGAAAAAAGATTGATTGACAAGGTTGGTTTTAAAGACCTTGGCGCCGGTGGCGTGGCTTGTGCCAGTGTGGAACTGGCAGAAACATCCGGATATGGTGCAGAAGTGTGGATGGATAAAATCCATATCGGAATGGATAATTTGCATCCATCCGTTTATCTTTGCAGTGAAACCCAGGAACGGTTTATGTGGGTCTGCCCACCAGAAATCACGCCATTTATTATTGACCATTATAATCAGGTCTTCGACCTTCCGGGTGTAAGCAAAGGTGCAATGGCATCTGTTATTGGCAAAATTCGGAACGATGGACAATACATTGTTCATAACGGTGATGAAGAAATTGTAAATGCCGCCGCCGGTGATGTGACGGAAGGATTTTTATATAACCGCTCCTATGAATCAAGAGAATTAAATTTATCCGAACCGGATTTACCCAAACCTTCCGATTACAATCAGACATTATTAGATATTCTTTCCCATGAAAATATGGCCAGCCGGGACCCTGTATTTGAACAATATGATAAACAGGTCCAGGGCCGTACCTATACCGAAACGGGTCTAACGGATTCCGGCGTCATGATGCCATTTAATTCTGAAAAATATCCAGAAGAAATCCGAATGGTTGGCATTGCTCTTTCTACCGATCACAATCCGCGCTACGGACTCATCGATCCATACTGGTGCGGTGTGAATGCTGTCGTGGAGGCCATGCGTAATGTGGCTGCCGTGGGCGCAACCCCACACGCTATCTCCGACTGTCTCTGTTTTGGCAATCCGGAAAAACCACACCAGATGTGGGAATTTGTAGAAGCAGTCCGCGGAGTGGCTGATGCCTGTAATACCATTACCTTAAAAGATCATCCGGAGCACCCCACACCAATCATTGCGGGGAATGTGAGTTTTTATAATGAATCAAAAAGCGGTGCAATTCCCCCCAGCCCCATTGTCAGCTGTCTTGGCAGGCTCAAAGATGTGGATAAAACTATTCCCATGGATTTCCAAAAACCAGATTCTGTTTTACTCCTAGTCGGCGAACGGAAAAATGAATTGGGGGGTAGTGTTTATTATAGTCTTCATAATGAGTTGGGCGCGAATGTACCAAAACCAAATTTGGAATATGTAAAAAACCAAATCTTCGCTTTGACCGATTGCATTGATAACGAACGGATCCTTTCCTGTCACGATATCGCCGATGGCGGTGTAGCATCCGCCATTGCTGAAATGACCTTTGGGAATGAAATCGGGTGTGAAGCAGAATTCTTGGGTGGGTTATCAAATGAAAAATTATTATTTTCCGAAACGGGCGGCTTTGTTTTGGAAGTTGATCTGGAAAATGTGAACTTTGTCAAATCTGTTTTTTCAAAGT
Organism: uncultured bacterium; assembly: GCA_964538995.1. Taxonomy (GTDB): domain Bacteria; phylum Fidelibacterota; class Marinisomatia; order Marinisomatales; family TCS55; genus JADFRD01. The sequence continues at coordinate 4,029 of CAZIFK010000111.1, read as the reverse complement.
ACGATCTGGATGTGTTGGAAATCGGAAAAACTACTTTACATCAATCGCTGGTAATAAATGACGTTATAAATATATCTGTTCGTAAAGCAAAAGAGGCTTGGAGAAATGGATTGCGTGAAAAACTATAGAGCCACAGAGACACAAAGATCACAGAGAATTATTTTATTAAACACTGCATCTTTGCGATAAAAATGAGTATGAGCAAAGTAGATTACAAATCGGCCGGTGTAGATATCGATGCTGGAAATGAAGTCGTCGTGCGCATCAAGGATAGTGTGAAATCCACTTTTACATCCAACGTGCTTACGGGAATTAGCAGTTTCGGTTCTCTTTATGATCTGAAATCAATCCTGAATAATTATGAAAATCCTGTCATGGTTCAGAGCATTGACGGTGTCGGAACTAAAACCATCATTGCCCGAAAAATGGGTAAATTTGATACCATCGGCATTGATCTTTTGAGCGCCACTGCTAACGACATTCTGGTCATGGGCGCCCGGCCGCTCACTTTCCTAGACTATATTGCTAATGATAAACTGAAGCCAGAAATCGTTGAAGAAATTGTTTCGGGAATGGTGAAAGCCTGCCGTGAAACAGGCGTGTCTCTAGTGGGTGGCGAAACAGCCGAAATGCCTGACACATATCTACCCGGAGAGCATGACCTAGTGGGGATCATCACCGGAGTTGTTGAAAAAGATAAAATCATTACCGGCGAAGCCATCAAGGCCGGCGATGTGGTCCTTGGGCTTCCTTCAAGCGGACTTCATACTAACGGTTATTCGTTCGCGCGAAAACTTTTTTTTGAAATCGGTGGATATGATGTGAATGATACGATTTCGGAACTTGAACAATCTGTGGGTTTGACATTGCTGGAACCCCACATTAATTACACTAATCACGTTTTTTCAGTTCTGGATAAAGGTCTAGATATTAAAGGCATTGCTCATATTACCGGCGGTGGGTTGGTGGAAAATATCCCGCGGATTCTTCCGGAGGGATGTGGTGTGGAAATTCAAAAAGGATCGTGGCCCATTCTACCGGTGTTTAGCGTAATGCAATCCATCGGTAATGTGGATGAAAAAGAAATGTTTCGAGTCTTCAATATGGGGATTGGGATGGTCTTTATTGTTCCCCGAGATGCTATCGAATTGGCAAAACAAACTCTTGAGGGGCTATCTCCGGTATATGAAATCGGAACGGTAGTGTGGGGGAATGAGGTTGTAGTTATTGGTTAATCTAGATTCTGTACAGATATTATTTCCGGTATTTGCGATGGTTCTCCTTACTCTAGCGGTTGGTGTTATATTATTCACAAAAAATATAAATGCTGTGAAAGCAAAAGCTGTGCGTGTCAATTTTTTTGCTGTATATAATGAGGAAGCTCCCATTGAGCTCTTACAGGCGCGCGATCACTACAAAAACCTTTTTGAATTACCTGTTTTATTTTACCTCCTAGTAATGATATTATATGTGAATCAGGATGTAACTATTTTTGACCTTTTTCTCTCATGGACATTTGTTGTAATGCGTTTCTTTCATAGTTATATCCGCGCTACGAGTAATTGGGTGCCAAAACGTTCAAAGGTTTTTATTATTGGATTTATTGTACTCCTTATCCACTGGATATATTTCATCATTAAAACAATTATTTATTGATCATGCAGGACATTAAGATAGCTATAGTACAATTCCCCGGTTCGAATACAGAGCGAGAAACGCTCATGGCTTGTCGTCGGGTGGGATTGATTCCAACGGAATTTCTATGGAATGAATCACCGGAAAAATTATCCGACTTTGACGGTTACGTGATTATCGGTGGCTTCTCTTATGAAGACCGTTCCCGGTCAGGCGTTATCGCCGCCCTGGATCCCATTATGAAACAAATTAAAGTGGAAGCCGATTCAGGAAAACCTGTCTTGGGTATTTGCAACGGCGCACAAATTCTGGTGGAAAGCGGACTCGTTCCAGGACTAGAAGATCATCGTCTCGGCATGGCTCTCACCGATAACAAACGAGTCAAAGGCGGACATGTGGTTGGTGTTGGTTATTATAATACATGGGTGAATTTGCAAATGTCTGCGCCATCTGATCGATGTGCCTTTACGCATCATATAAAAATTGGTGATTGGATCAACGTTCCGTTAGCTCATGGAGAAGGGCGTTTTATTATTCCAGACAAACTACTTTCAAAAATGATTAAAAACGATCAAACCGTCTTCCGTTATTGTGATGATGATGGCAATATCATGAATGAATTCCCCACGAATCCCAACGGTTCTATGTATAATTTGGCAGCGGTATGCAATCCTGCAGGGAATGTTATGGCTATGATGCCCCACCCTGAACGGACCGAAGACGGAGATGTCATTTTTTCATCCATGAAAGATTATATTGAAAATGGATACCCAAAAACAGACTATACACTTTCATTTGATAGGCCACATTATGAAATCAAAGAATTTCTACCCGGCAACGATTCTATAGAATGGATCATTGATATGATAATCACCGACAATGAGGCGACAACGGTTCACAATGCTCTGATTCATCTTGGATTTCATGTGGAAATCTCCCGGCAAACGCATTGGGATATCAGCGCGAGCGGAAACAGGGACGATATCCTGAAAAAAATTAACGCTTCTGGAGAGCTCTATAATTCAAACAAAGAGTTCATCAGCAAGATTATTGTAAAGGAAAACACCGCATCTTTCCTAGTGCGTCAAAAAGAAGACATGTATGGCCGTGCAAAACTTGAATCGCTTACTGAACGTTTTGAAATTGACGGAATTACCAAATTAAAGCGTGGCGTCATATGGAATGTGACCGTAAAGGGCGGTAACTTTAAGGTCGTTTTAAACGACATTTTGAATACTCACATACTATTCAATCCATTATCTCATGAATGCTATCGAATCAACTGAACATTATAAAGACCGAATCAAATTGGAATTGAGAAACGCTCTCACTGAAACGGATTTACCAGCAGGTTCAAAGCAGACTGGTAAAGTCCGGGATCAATATGGCTTGGGAGATAAAATAGCATTAATTACAACAGATCGCCAAAGCGCCTTTGACCGTGTATTAGCATCTATTCCGTTTAAGGGACAGGTGCTGAATCTCACCAGCGCTTGGTGGTTTGAACAGACGAAAAATATCATTCCAAATCATGTGGTTGACGTGCCCGATCCAAACGTGACTCTGGCAAAAAAATGTACCGTTTTTCCAATTGAGTTTGTCGTTCGTGGATATATTACCGGCAGCACAAGCACATCTCTTTGGACAGTCTATAATAATGGGGATAGAAAATATTGTGGAAATATTCTTCCTGAAGGGTTGGTGAAAAATCAAAAGCTGGAAGCCAATATGCTCACTCCCACTACGAAAGAAGAACATCACGATCGTCCGATATCGCCGGATGAAATTGTAAACGAAGGCTGGATGACGCAGGAAGACTGGAATTATTGCAGTGCAAAAGCGTTAGAACTATTCGCCTTTGGGCAAAAGAAAGCGACGGAACATGGATTAATCCTGGTGGACACAAAATATGAAATGGGACGAGATTCTGATGGTAATATTATGCTCATCGATGAAATTCACACGCCGGACAGCAGCCGTTACTGGATTGCCGATACTTACAAAAAGCGTATGGTAGCAGGACAGGAACCACAGAATATTGATAAAGAATTTTTACGGCTCTGGTTTGTGGATAATTGTGATCCATATAATGACGAAACAATTCCGGAAGCGCCGGAAGAACTTGTAGTAGAATTATCTAGCCGATACATTTATTTGTATGAAACTATCACCGGTAGCTTGTTTCCTTTCCCGGATTCAAGCAAATCTGTTCAGGAAAGAATTGTTGAAAATTTGAATGGTTATTTTTAGCCGCAAAGTCACAGTGAGCGCAGAGAAATATTATTTTAAATCTTTGCGGTTTTAGCACTTCGATGGCAACAAAAACCTATTGATGGTAATACCGGTATTACCATATATTACCCCGTGTAAATAATAGGTACTAAATCATGTTAA
>CAZIFK010000110.1:0-8080 GCA_964538995.1 uncultured bacterium | reverse complement strand
ACCCCACAAAGTCAAAATTATGCCGCTTGGTACACCGATGTGGTGATTAAAGCCGGCATGGCGGACTATGGCCCTGTCAAAGGAACTATGGTCATTAGACCCTATGGTTTTGCCCTGTGGGATAATATTAAAGAAACATTTGATCGCATGATTAAAGAAACGGGTCATGTAAATGCCTATTTCCCCTTGTTTATACCTAAATCATTTTTTGCCCGGGAAGCAGAGCATATAGAAGGTTTTGCTAAAGAATGCGCTGTTGTAACACACACCCGATTGAAAATGGATAGTGAAAAAGGGCTCATTGTTGATCCGGAATCAAAACTGGAAGAAGAAGTGATCGTGCGCCCTACGTCCGAAACAGTGATTTGGTCTATGTATAAAAAATGGATAAAGTCTTATCGGGATTTACCGTTATTAATCAATCAATGGGCCAATGTGGTTCGCTGGGAAATGCGCACCCGATTATTTATAAGGACAACAGAATTTCTGTGGCAGGAGGGTCATACAGCCCACGCCACAGCCGAGGAGGCACAAGAAGAAACGTTAAACATTTTGGAGCTTTATCGTCAATTAATGGAGGACTATTTGGCAATTCCTGTTTTTACAGGTCTGAAGACTGAAGTAGAAAAATTTGCCGGCGCAGAATCAACATATTGCATTGAAGCAATGATGGGAGATAAACGAGCTCTCCAAGCCGGGACCACGCACAATCTCGGGCAGAAGTTTGCAAAAGCATTCGATGTAAAGTTCCAAACCAAAGATAATCAAGAAGACTACGTTTATGCCACAAGCTGGGGCATTAGTACCCGATTGGTGGGCGCGGTTATTATGGCTCATGGAGATGATAAAGGCCTGCGACTTCCTCCCAGGATTGCCCCTCATCAAGTCGTTATTGTGCCTATTACTCGGAATGAAGAGCATGAAAAAATGATTAAAGATTTCCTTGAGCCGCTTGTTTTTGGGCTTAAGGAAAAGGGTGTTAGAATTCACGAAGACTGGACAGATAATTCTCCTGGTTTCAAATTTAATGAATGGGAGATGAAAGGCGTACCTTTAAGAATGGAAGTAGGTCCAAGGGATGTTGAAAATAATCAGGTGGTTGTGGTCCGGCGGGATACAGGTGAGAAGATTTTTCTGAATAAAAATGATTTAATCAGCAGCATTCCGAAATTATTGGATGAAATTCAATCTGGACTGTTTGAACAGGCTAAAGCATTTCGAGATGAAAATACAATTATTACCACCAATTACAATGAATTCAAATCAATAATAAAGAAGGGTGGCTTTGTCCGGTGTGGTTGGGATGGAAATCTGGAAACAGAAGCATCTGTCAAAGAAGAAACGAAGGCGACCATTCGCTGCATTCCTTTTGATGGGCATATTGAAGGTTTAAAGTGTGTTTATTCTGGAAAACCAGCCAAACATGAGGTGATCTACGCAAAGGCGTATTGATCAGCAACGATCGTTATGATCGTTGAAACACCGGCTATTATACTAAAACGTTTTCCATATTCTGATAGCAGTGTTATTGCACATTGTTTCACAAAGGAATATGGAAAAATAAGTATTATGGTGAGAGGCGCCCAGCGTAAAAAAGATCCGTTAAGCTCTTATTTTCAACCAGCGAATTATTTAGATATTCTTTTTTATTATAAGGAAAACCGCGACATGCAAACATTGTCAAAAGTGAGTTTTTTGGATAATTGGATTCATTTTCAGGACGATTTAAAAAGAATCACATATGCACTTTCCACCATTGAGTTAACCGATAAAACAATTACAGATCAGGACCCGCATGAAGAACTTTTTGAAGAACTTGTGGCAACGTTATCTTATTTTCATAATGAAGAAGAGCATTTCAATTTATGTTTTTGGTATTATGAACTAAAATTGCTAAGCCTGCTGGGTTTTCAACCGAACCTTCAGGAAAGGGAATTCCCAGGTATGGTTCTACCTAATCCGAATGCCGGCCCTAACAGCCGTCATATTTTAGAGTTTTTACTCCAGGCAGATATTCATAATAGCACATTCAAATCTGATTTGTCTCTACAGAAAGTCACCGCAAAAGACAGGCGAATTATAGGCAGTTATATTCTATCCAATTTAGAATACCATTTTGAAACATGTCGGAATCTTAAATCTTTAAAAGTGTTGAAGCAATTATTATCATAAAATGGGTAATGAAATAATTAAGGGAATCCTGTCAGAATCGGATGGGAAACCATTTATACTCAGTAATGACGGTTCGAAACATTTTGAAAGCAGTGTTATTTGGAGTGGATATTTATCTCATTGGCTGAATAAAAATGTTTGTGCCAGAACGCTTCCGCAAACCGATTATGAAACAGGCAAACCGATTATTGTCATATGGCCGGATGTTCAAAAAGCTACAAAGCCCATTGTGGAATTTTACTATAATGAGCGCTTAGTAAAATATCCAGCATCATTGTTTGGCCACAACGCAATCGGCATTAATGGAGGCATTTACAATTTTTCCCATTTAATCAATGAAAATGAAATTATGACATCGGAAGAATTTTTTTATCGACCGGCCTTGGGGGAGTTTGCTCCATCACCTAAAAATGGAAAATTTGAGATTATGGAAGATGGGCGAGCCTATTATGATAAATTCGGGCGTAATTTTATGCGTACAATCCACGTATTACGGATAAAAGGGATGGATACTGAAAAGTTGAGCTCAATTTATAACAATGAACTGGATATAATCCACAATACTACGGTAAATCCGAAAAAGCCGGAGAAATATAAAGAGTTTAGTTTTTTCAATCGTAGTTGTTCTACCATTATTCGCGACGGTCTTATAAAATATGGATTCAAAGATTTAAAGGGAATTTTGCCAAGAGATCTCTTCGTAAATGTCCTATATAACATAAATAAGCAAAAGAACACGATGGGCGTTGAATTGGAACTTTGTATCATGCCGCAATTAAAAGTGCCGGAAGCACCAAATTCAGTCATAACGCCGATCATGAATATGAACAATAGAAAACGATACAAAGCACTAGAAAAAATAGGTTTAGTGTGAGATATCAGTTTCAATCCGAACAAGGTAATGTATCTTTTAAACCGAAGATTTTTACAGAAGCGATTAAAGTCCTAATATGGAGCAATATCGGCCTTTTTATTCTAAAAGAATTATCCGCAAGCCAAGTTGATTTGGCACTTTTATTTGGACTTTCACCCAAAACGGTTTGGCCCATGATTTGGCAACCAGTGACGTATATGTTTATCCACGGAGATGTATTTCATGTTTTGATTAATATGTTCGTATTATGGATGTTTGGATCAGAAATGGAATCCATTTGGGGAAAAGCAGAATTTTTACGATATTATTTTTTAACAGGAGTTAGTTCAGGATTGATTTGGCTTTTGTTTAATTTTACTCAACCAAATTCAGTGCTCATTGGTGCAAGCGGGGCAATATACGGAATTTTGTTGGCCTACGGGATGATGTTTCCCAACCGAACCGTTTATTTTCTGATTCCAATCAAAGTAAAATGGTTTGTGATTTTTCTGGGAGTAATTGCTTTTATATCTTCATTTAATAGTTATTCGAATATCAGCCATGTAACCCATTTATCCGGGATGGTAATTGGTTTTGTATATTTACGGTATTACAGACGCTGGAAAGATATGAAATTTTCTATCCATAAACAGTTTGAAGAATTTCGAATTTCACGCAAAACACGGAAAAACCAACAAAAAGTGAAAATGCAGCAGAAAGTTGATCATTTATTGGATAAAATTAATAAAGTGGGGTATGAAAATTTGACTGAAGAAGAAAAAGATTTATTGTATAAAGCCAGTCAGGATTTTTCAGATAATGGGGAAAAGAATTAATTTTTCATCAGCGTATCTGCCTCTTTGACGGCAAGAATTCCCAGTATTAAAAAAAGTGCTTTATAAATTTTTTCATGAACATTTGCTAACGGCGCAAGCCATGTTAAACCTCCCACGATACCAATTGCCGCTAAAGGAATGATCAAAAATAGAGCCCAGTTGTAGAGCCAGATAACGCGACCGAAACGCCTGTTTTTAGATGGCCAGATAAAAGCCATAGCCAACCAGAAATAGCCATTAAAAGGCACCTCAATTTTGACTCTTGGAAAGGCATTTGATACAGACAGTAGGAAAAACTCATCTATGCCCGGAGAAGAAACAATATCGCTATCTTGCTTTATCAAAGAATCAAAGGTAGGGAGAATAAATTCCCTAACTGCAAATGATTGTACAGGACGGATAAATAAAATGTAAACCAGTCCGACAGCTGTCAGGCTGATGAAAACCTGGCGCCAGAAAAAATATCGGTTTGTTCGTTTAGTGTCATCCATAAAAACCATAGTGTTAATACAATTGGATAGAAGAAGACATAAGAACTATAATGATGTACAGGCTCCCAATAATCTGGGAAATACAAATTGGAAAGAGTAAAAAATGCAATACGAAATACATTAGCTATAAATATTAATCCAATTCCTCCCGCTAAAAACAAACCTCTTTTTTTAATGTCACCGGGATAGGCAATAATAAAGCCGGCGTAAAGTCCGAGTAAATCAAACCCATTGCAGCCGTTTTGAATTTCAACCCCTCTGTTGCCGACGCAGGCTATAACGCGACCGGTAGATTCAATGTCCCAACCTAAAAAAGATAAACCCACCGCAGCGAGTTTTACACCTGTTATGCTCAACCAAGTATCCAATTGACCATCGGGCAATACTACCAAGTCATAGAGCAATTGCCAGATAGCATATACACAACCGGCTTTCAATAGAAATAAAGTTAAGGGAGACAGTTTATTTCTTATGGCGATCATATAATTTTCTCAATGCTATGGCCCCGCCGACAGCAGCCAAGAGTCCGAGCCCTCCAATAGGCGCCTGGTTAGGCGAGTTGGGGAAAGCAGGCTGTGCTGTGATGATTGTGATCAGCGGTAGTGTCAGAGCTATGATTTGTACTACTGTCTTTTTCATTATTTTTTTTCCTTTATTTAATAAAGGTTATCTTCTGGGTAAATGTCTTATTGCCGACTTTCAACTGAAGTATGTAAAATCCCGATGGCAGGTTCGTCGGATTCCATTGAATGCCATGACTACCCGCAGGGAGAACTTCATTGATCAATGTTTTCACCAGTTTCCCTTGGAGATCAAAAACCTGTAGAAGCGACACATGCGACACTTCTATGTCAAATTTAATTGTCGCGATGGGGTTAAACGGATTGGGATAAGCCGGATGTAGTGCAAATGTTTTAGGCAGATTAGTTGGTTCTTCCTTTGTACCTAATGCACTGTAATTAACTGTCAATGTAAAGCGGCTCCCTCCGACTTCGGGATAAATGTTCACACCTCCGGATCCATATGCAGGGAAACTGCCCTTTTCTTCTGTAGTGAAGGCGTGTTCGTTTTCTTCATCCAAGTTGGTAATTGTTCCTGTAATATTATCCGTCAAGACCATGGTTATATGATCTGGAAGACTGTTTAAATCCCAGGTTATGGTTATTTCATTTTCTTCTGTAACAAAGTGATAGTTCTCATCCAACGACAAATACATAATGTCCAGTGGAATAGAAATGGTGCCATCATAGACATATGGCAGGTTATTAATGGCCAAGCCGTTGCCTTCTACATAACCGGTACCAACCACTCTTTCCGTTGGAGTCATAGGTAAAAGTTTATAGGCATCAGCATTGTCCATGCCTTCTTCGCCATTATTCGTAAATGACACAAACGTCTGGTCGCTGTAATTACTGGATGTAATAGTAAAACTCATACTACCGGTACTGTCATTCATGGTTTTATAGAAAATGCCTGCCGAAGAAGACTTATCGACCGTTTCTATAGTCACTGATCCCGTCCCGCCACTGGCTTGTACCCAGAAACCTTGGTATGGTGCGATTAGACCATTACTTAAATCACCAGCACTTCCATTCCAGGTTCTGTAATCAGCGCCACCAGATTTTGCATTATCCCAAACATAAGCAGACGCAGTTACATTGGCTTGTGTGATCAGATCCCAATCAACCGTTTGAGCATAAGGATTCCCCACCAAAGCCCAGTCACCACTTGATATACTCCCCACGGTGGTGCCGGAACTGTTTCCTGTTCCGGTAACACTTAATGTAACCGGTAAATCGTCTCCTCCGCTATTGTCCGTATTGGCAAAAACATATACTAGAAAGCCCTCACCTGCTGTTAATGATGCCGTAGATAAATTGGATAGTGCAGTCCAACTCTGACCGGAAACATCAAAGGTCCAGACATTGGCATCACCGCTTGTTACATCCCCGCCGGTCATGCCCTGGGTCCAGAGTTCCTCCAATAGATCGCTAAAAATAGCTCCCGACACCGGACTGCTCATCATGCGGAAGCCGGAGGTGCCTGAAATTGTTGTACCATCATACAAAGCTAAATTATCAATATAAAGGTCTTCATCACCTGCATTAAGATTCCATTCTACTTTTATGTCAATTATTGATCCAGTACTACTAATATATTTTTCAAATAAAACAAAAGTGTTTGTTATCAAAATTCCGTCATTATCGCCATCAAAATCGGAGTCAATTCCAGGTGCTGTATTATAAGTAGTACCATCATTTTCAATAAACATTAGATTTGTCCATGTTCCTGAATTATCAATATCGTAATAGAATTTAACATAGTCTGAAGCATCCCAGTTTTCATTGCTACCATCATCGTCTTCACCCAATTTTACTTGAAATAATAGTTTTGCTTTCCCCAAAATATCAATATCATCGAAAACAATATTAACAGGTAATGTTGCTCCTTCACCATTTATATCAGATCCACCAAATACCCAATCCCCACCAAATCCAGATACGGAACTAGCACCGCTTCCAATGGCAGTTCCATCTGTCATAACTTTATTTGTTAGGTCAATTCTTCCCCAGTAATCCTCATCCCCATCACTAAATTCTGCTATACTAGCTGTGTATCCACCACTTGATTCAAAGCTGTGTGACCAAAATTGAGCGTTTAATGAATAAGTAATGGTGATAAATGTTATAATGTAAAAATGTTTTATCATGGCAAAACCACCAAGACAGGAAAAATATATCTTACTAATTTCATACAATCATAAATGAAAATATAGAAGTTGGTTAAAAAAATAGTTTATATACTATGCAAAAGTATATGCATTAACTTTGATTATATCAACCATTACCAATAAAAAATATTTGTTTTCATTTTACTTACAAGAGAGGTTTAAGAAATTTCATTAAATTAGGTATAGCATTAGCATGATTTAGGAGTAAATATGGATTTTGGAACAGCTATAGGATTAGTAGCCGGTATAGCAATTATATCCGTGGGCGTAATACGCAACGGTGGGGACCTTTATTGGTTTTATAACCTCAACTCAATCTTGATTGTGGTGGGTGGTACCTTTGCCGCAACATTGGTGAATTATCCTTTAAAACATGTTTTTAATATTTTCCGGGTAGTTAAAAATGTATTTACCGGGGAAGAATATGACTATCAGGATATGATAAATCAAATTGTTGAAAAGGCTGAAAAGGCCCGCAAAAGCGGAGTTATTTCTTTAGAGCCAGACCTGCCAAATATCGAAGACTCTTTTTTACGCAATGGATTGGAGTTAGCCATCAATGAAAGAGACCCGGGACTTTTACGTACATATTTAGCACTGGAACTGAATAATATTGAGCGCCGCCATGGCATGGGGCAGGAGATCTTCTTTTATATGGGCGCTTATGCTCCCGCCTTTGGTATGTTAGGTACCATTATTGGACTCATTATTATGATGAACAATTTTTCCGGTGGCGGCAATGGAGCAGAGATCGATGCAATGTCTTTTGATGTGGCTCAAAAATTTGCAGAATTACTGGCAGGAATGGGTCTGGCGTTGATCACCACATTTTATGGCGTTTTGCTTGCCAATCTTGTATTTTTACCCATTGGCGGTAAACTTAAACGAAAATCCGAAAATGAGATGATGCTCAAAAGTATTGTCATGGAAGGCATTATCAGCATCCATAAAAAAGATCATCCGATTCTTATCAAGGAAAAACTGATGACATTTGTCC
>CAZIFK010000109.1:0-8252 GCA_964538995.1 uncultured bacterium | reverse complement strand
AAATAAGTGTCCGAAAGATTACCGGAATCACTGTCCGAAACTTCCGGAATTTCCACCTAATTCTTCTCCTTCTCATCTCTCATTTTAATCGCCTTCAACTAATCCAAAAAATCGTCGAATATTCCTTTTTGCATTTTTTACCTGATATTGTTTATTCATAGAATCTTCAAACCAAAAGTCATATATCATAGAATCGGAATCATTAAACAAGTAATTATATTGAATTTTTATACGTTCTTCATATTTTTCTTTTTCTCCTAATCTGATACCTTTTCCGTCTTTACCTAGATCATTAGCGATTGATTCTCCGTCCTCGTATTCTATCCCAAAAAATGTAATAACAATAGGTCTGCGGCCCATGTTTACTGCACTTACTACTAATACGTCTGGTGTGTTTTCACCGATTAGTATTTCACAATTAGTCCGAATTTTTCCACGATCTCTAAATCCGAAATAAATTGAGAACCACAAGCTTATTAGTGAGATAACAATTGCAGCTATTGATAAATAGTTGTTTTTTAAGAAGTCGATTATTTCTAAAATCATTGATTAATATAAACTAAAGCAATAAATGTACTTATTGATATTAAAAGTGAAATAATAGCAATGATTGTGGCGGTACGATATTTTTTATTCGTGTAATTTAAATTTGCAAGTACAGATGATAAATAAGGAAAATTTATGCAATGTTTATTTTTGCCTATCACTGGCGAAAAAAATAGAACTTTGCTCCCATCATCATTGGTATATCCATATTTTTTGTTTAAATGATAATAGAGCCTGCCAAAAACAATATCACCATCTACTTTTAACATTTTAGCAATTTTATCAATATCAATTGGAACATATATTTTAGTATCTCTTATACTTTCATCCGTTGAGTATCTAATAAAATCTGTATAATAGGTATCATGAATAATGTGAAGGATTTCAAGGTCAGTAGGTAAATTATTCATAGTAATTTATTTCTCATTCGATCACTCCCAAACTCTCCTCTCCGCCTTTGCCTGCTTTTGACGTCCATACTAGCGAGCGTTAGGCGCTTCTTGAATCCATATCTTTAATCATTCGGTTTATTACATCAACAGTCACTCCTAATAAATCTTGGGCCTCATCCATATCATATCTTTTTTCTGGGTGCTGAGTAGGATTTCTGAAGTTTGTTCTAATGCCATCTAAATTACTTATCAACGGTTTCGGTGGTGAATCTTTCCTTTTTTTAAGATGCTCTAACATATTGTACCACATCGGGGTTTTAACCCTACCTCTTTTAACAATAGCGTGATAATACATACGTAAAACGCCTTCAGTCCCTCGCAAAATGTGAAAGGCTGCCGAAGTTGGAAGATCAAAAGCTATGCATTTAATTGCTTCAATAAAATCGTATTTTCCCAATATCTGAAGTTTATTGAAAATTCCATTAGCGAATAATCGATCAGGATTTGATAATAACTGCTTTATTGGAAATCGTTTCTGTGTAATAATGTAGGCCAATCGCAGCTGTAATTCCGCATCCAAAGACGCATTTAATTTTTCAACCTCCTTACAAACACGATTAGCGAGCTTATCATCTACAATTTCATCTTTCTTCTTAATTTTTATTTCATCGATTATTTTTTTTAAGTCTGATGCGATTATATTTGTCACCTGTAGATTTAGATCATCGAGGGTTTTAAAAAAAGAAGTTAATCTATACATTAAACTGTCTTCTGTCCCATCAATTGGTCCGTGTATTGGAATCCCCGGACTTAAGTAATGTATTAAATAATAATTATATCCAAATGCATAATAATCATATACCTTAACTTCTTTCATAGATTACCTCTCTTATAGTGCCTAACTTGTTATAATAATGTACATTCGCCATATCATACGCTTATTTAGCGTACTATGCTGTGATTCTCTAATTCTCGCCACCTTGATTAAACCATTTGAACGTTGATCTGATGAATTTTTAGTTTGGAACGGTCCCTCAATACTCGATTCCAACCGATGAAGTTGGTTATAACTAATAATAAAACTTCAAGTATATATCTAAACCACACGTACAAATGTAAGACCCGCTAGAGAAAAATACCAGAAGTCCTGATTGTTGGTTTCAAGATTTCAAAAATGAGTTTATCGGTTAGAAGGAAGTAAAAACAAAAACCAGCATTTCAATTTATATCGAACTATCCCCTTTTCTCATTTATAAATTAGCTTGTGGAGCCAGACGGGATCGAACCGACGACCTCTTGAATGCCATTCAAGCGCTCTCCCAACTGAGCTATGGCCCCATTTTCTTTTCAATAAACTTTTTCTAGACGACCTTCCCGAAAGCTTTCGGGACGCTCCCCAACTGCCCCACCTACGTCCCTATGGTGGGCAGGCTGTCCGCCGTATTCTGATTTTTCAGATGTAGGCGGAAGCTATGGCCCCATATTCTTCTAAAATTTGCGACGAGAATTTAATCATTAACAGAAATATTCATACCCGCATTTTTTAAGCGATTAACGATTTCATGACCGAATGCCACGGATGGTGTCAACACACCATAATGAAGTGAAATTGATTTTTTATCCAAGGCCAGGCATAGGGCTGATTCTGCCAGCATCATTGAAGTACTCCCGTAACCGGGATCTTTGGAATCAGCAAAAGTAACAGTAATTCTGTTTCCACTTTCTGTATCATCACCTATTAATTTCATTTTGAAATATCCATTTTCACGCTCATCTCTAGATGGACCTTCTCCCGGTTTTGGTAATATTGTTTTCAATAAAATAGACCTCGTGAATGACACAGCCATCAATTTGATAAAAATGCCAAGACCAAGCATTAATAACGATCCCTGTAATTTCCCTTTCATACCTCTTCCGGTTACCATCCCTTCGTCATACATAAAATTTCTGCCGTATTTGTAATTGAGTAAATCATTCGATCGAAACACAATTCGGGAATTATTTATGGCCATGATAAACGGCGCTGTAAAGCGATCCACCCGTGAATCAAACTGGGTGAAGTTTTGTATTCGCTGGCGAGGCATATCTTCAGTAATATTTGCACATAACGCATAAGGATTCGCTTGGAGTCGACGATTTTTCTCATCTTTAGCATTTATTAACAGATTAACCATGCTGGCAATAGTCCCGCCGCTGAATTTCCCCTTCGTCCCCAAGACAAATAATTTTACTTTCTGCATAGGTTTGTTATACAGCTCAATCGCTTTCTCTTCCAATAGCCAGCAGCCGACGTCGGACGGAATAGAATCATATCCGCAGGAATGAACAATCTTTATTTCATTTTTCTTTGCTTTTTCATGGAGTAAATCAATGGTCTCTTTTACGAAAGGAACTTCACCGGTTAAATCGCAATAGTCTGTCTTGGTCTCCACACAAGCACTAACCATTGCTTTTCCATAAATCATATATGGGCCAACAGTTGAAATAATAACATCTGTTCGCGACGTGATGGCTTTTAATAATTCCTCATCAAAGCTATCACCAACCAGACATTCAACAGACTCATCTAACTGAAGCTTCTCTTTCACTTCTTGAAGTTTATCGACATTACGCCCTGCTATAGCCCATCGTATTTGATCTCCATAATGATTTTGCAGATATTCGACGACCAGTTGACCTGTAAACCCAGTGGCTCCCCAGACGATTATTTGAAAATCTCTATCCATAAACTGGCAATCCTTTCAACAAATCTATCATCATTTCTTTATTTAATCTTCCGGTATTTACATTCCTTGGACTTGGATGATAGGATCCTTTCAAGATAATTCCATTTGGCATCATATAAGAAACATCATGACCGAACGGATAGTCCTTCATTTTGAAATCATAAAATTGGCGGAAGTATTTTAAACAACCATCAAATCCAATTTTTCCTAATGCCAGGATCACCTTCACATTTCTTAATAAATCTAATTCACGATTGAAATAAGGTGAGCAATTTCGTAATTCTTCAGCTGTCGGTTTATCTTGTGGCGGGACGCATTTCAAAACCGGAGTCATAAATGTATTACTCAATACTAGTCCATCATCGAGTGCGTCTGAATTTGGTTGGTTAGCCAAACCAACTTCATGAAGGCACATGACTAGAAAATCAGCCGATTTATCTCCTGTAAAAACCCTGCCTGTCCGGTTACCTCCATGGGCTGCGGGGGCCAGTCCCACTAATAGCAATTGAGCATTCGGATCTCCGTATCCAGAAACTCCTCGCCCCCAATACGTCCAATCTATAAATTGCTTTCTCTTTTCCCTGGCAATTTTAGTTCTAAATTCTACAATTCTGGGGCAGTCTATACATTCGATCACTTCCAGATAAAGTGAAGATAGCGGACTCTCCCCTGTTAAATGTGGATGTGATTCTATCGTTGGATGTTTGCTGTTCAAAATGCTATGTTGAATTAAATAAAGCGTGGAACACGAAGCGGTGAGTTTAATGCGAATAAAATCTTGACGGTAGTGCTTTGTTTCATGTTTGAAGAAATTTAAATTCGCCCGCCTCGCCTGAAGTGTTTCAGGCGATTTCTACCATTATAAGAATTATTATAGGTTAATTATGGGTTTAATGACATCAATGAGAGAACGAATGCATGCCGTCCTTTGGGCGTTGCTTGTATTGTTCTTATTAAGTATGACCATCGGCGGAATGGTGGGTGGTGCGAACATTTTAGATACAATATTTGGGCGAGTCAGCCCTGCTGATGCGATCGGCGTTATAGATGGTGAAATTATTTCCCCGGATGATTTTATTCGCACAGTCAATCTCAGAGCTGAACAATACAGAAACAGTGGACAAGAAACGGATGAACGTCTTTTATACACGATCCGCAATGAAGTTTGGAATAATTATATTCGTGATATACTTGTTTACAAAAAGATTGATGAACTCGACCTGGTTGCGTCCAATGAGGAAGTAGTATATCATTTAAAGAATAATCCTCCACCCTTTTTGATACAGGATCCGACATTTCAAACCGATGGCGTATTTGACCCCGATAAATACGCTCAAGCAGTAAATAATCCAACTGGGAATGAGTGGGCTGAAATTGAAAATTTTATGAAAAACACCTATATACCTAATTTCAAATTGCAGCAGTTTATTGCTTCAAGTGTGGTCGTAACCAATGAAGAAGTAAAAGAAAAATATATCAAAGATAATGTTAATTATACGGTGGAAGGCATACACGTCGTCGCACGCAAGTTGCAGGATGAAGTGTCCGATCCGACTGATGATGAATTGTATGAATATTATATTGATCATATTGAAGATTTCACGAAAGAAGAAACACGAAATATTCGCTATGTAAGGTGGGCTAAAGAATCTGCTGCGCGAGATAGTGCCCGTGTTTATGAGGAAGCTCTAGAGTTGATAGAGAAAATCAAAAACAACTCTGACTTTGCATCTTTAGCAAATTTATTCACTGAAGATCCCAGCAATCAAGTCACTCCGGATTCAGGACGTGGCGGTTTACTGGGTTGGTTTGGCAAAGGTCAAATGCTTCCTTCTTTTGAAGAAGCGGCTTTTTCTGCAAAAGTTGGCGATGTGGTTGGACCTGTATTGACACGCTTTGGCTATCATGTAATCAAAGTCTATGATAAACGCACAAACAATGACAAAGAAGAAGTCAATGCTGCTCATATCCTGTTAAATATTAATATGGGTTCAGAGACAAGGGAAGAATTGCGCAGACAGGCAACACGCTTCAGCTACGATGCACAAGATTACGGATTTGATGCAGCGCTAGACACGCAAAGAGTTGAAGCAAAGAAGGCACGGAATTTGACTTCTATGGCTATATCTGTTCCAGGAATTGGATTTCTGCGCGATGTAGTCAAATTTGCTTTTAGCGATTTAAATAAAATTGGTTCTGTTTCAGATCGACTGGAAAATGATAATTTTTTCATTATTGCAGTATTAGATACCATTTCACCGGCAGGAAATCAGTCATATGATCTGGTTAAAAACAATATTCAAAGAATCGTATTAGCTGATAAACAAAAATCCGCTGCAAATGATTTAGCAAATGAATTGCGTAAAAAATTGGATGATGGATTATCGATTACAGATATTGTTTCAGATGACAGCAGATTAGAATTAGTTGCCACGGATAAGAAAACATTGTCGCGAGGGTTCAATTCTATTGGCCGCAGTTATAAACTCATCGGAACACTGCTTGATAGTGAAGTTGGCGAAATAATCGGACCGGTTGAAACGGCACGTGGATATGCGATCGTGAAGCTTCTGTCAGTTACACCATTCGATTCAACAGATTTTCAAAATAAATTATCAGATATATATACAAAATTAACTCTCGAAACTCAACAAAATGCTTTCGATAATTGGCTAACTGAACTGCAGGAAAATGCAGAAATAGTAGATAATCGGAAGTATTATTATTAATTATTTAGATTTAGATAAAAGGGCGCTTAAAGCGCCCTTTTATGTATTGATTATAAAAGATATATCATGCAATATTCAACAAGGGTAATCATCTGATTTTTTAAAGGAGAATATTATGTCTTATCAGACGATAACAGTTAAATATAAAAATAGTATCGCTAATGTAACGTTGAACCGTCCGAATGTTCGCAATGCCATGAATGCACAAATGATTCAGGAAATCACTGAAGCATTCTTAGACTTACATAATAATCCGGACATTCGTGTTATTGTATTATCCGGAAAAGGAACTTCTTTTTGCGCCGGCGTTGATCTACAATTGATGAAAGAATATGGAAAGATGAGCCGGGATGAAAACGTTGATTCCGGAAATAAGCTGGAAGAAATGTATCATGCCATTGATTCATGTTCAAAGGCAGTGGTCGGGAAAATCCACGGGCATGCATTTGGAGGCGGTTTTGGTCTTTGTACCGTTTGCGATATTGTCGTAGCTGACGAAGAAACATCGTTTTCTTTAAGTGAAGTTCTTATCGGCATCATTCCTGCAATCATCGGTCCTTATTCTGTTAAAAAAATCGGTTATTCTCACTTTCGAGCTCTGGGAATTTCCGGTGAACGGTTTGATGGTGATTTTGCCGAACAGATTGGATTAATTCATTATAGCGTACAAAATAACAAACTGAATGCAACGACTGATTCCGTTGTGAATCAACTATTAAAAGCAAGTCCAAAAGCCATTTCTCATTTCAAGGATTATTGCCGAAATATGGACAATATAAATTCTGCCAAATTACTCGCAGATCTACGTACTTCAGAAGAAGGTCAGGAAGGAATATCAGCATTCCTTGAAAAACGCCGACCCTCTTGGGAAGATAAACTAAATACGTAAAATCTGAATCATCCAAAATGGAGAAATAAAGGTTAGTTTAATCTCCATTAATCTTCTTTTTATATATATTAGTATGATTTCCTGAATGTAATTTTTCGCATACATTATATGAATAAAACGACCTACAAATTCACTCAAACACTCTTCACGCACATAACAATTAAAAGAGATTTACTATGATTAAATTTAGCGAACGTCAGCTCAAAATACCCCAAATGCAACAGCCGGTCTATCTGGTTACAGGCGGCATGTCTAAATTTGCCCGATCTTTCCCGGAAAAACGGACAGAAGAACTGGTTATCGATTCATTTGTTGAAGCAGCTGAATTCATTGACAAGTCCCCTGCAGAACTCAAGAAATATATTCATTCATGTTATTATGGACATTTTGCAGATCATTTCGGTGATCAACTTTTAGGTGAAGCGGTTATTCACGATCGCTTGGGCTTGGATCCGTTAGGTAATGTGGGAATAAAAACAGGCGGAGCAACCGGTGGTTCAACTCTCTGGGAAGCATTCAAAGCAGTTGCATCCGGATATTCTGATTGTGTCCTGGCAATGGGCTGGGAACGTATGGATGAAGTCCCAACTGACGAAGGTAACCATTACATTGCGTCCGCGGCAGACAAAGACTGGGAAACACCATTAGGACATATATATACCGGTTATTACGCTGTTATGGCTCAAAAATATTGGCAGGTATTCGGCAAAGAAGAGGAATCGTTTCGTCGAACTATGGCTGAAATTGCAGTTAAAAACCGTGGATATGCCCGGATGAATCCTCATGCCCAGGGCCCAATGAAAATTACAGTAGAAGATGTACTGAATTCACCGGTTGTGGCAAATCCATTACGTGCGCTTGACTGCTGCCTGATGAGCGTTGGTGCAGCGTGTGCGATTCTTTGTGATGAAAAAACAGCTTTTGAATTAACCGATAATCCCCTTCTGATTTATGTATCCGCCGGCAGCCA
>CAZIFK010000108.1:0-8273 GCA_964538995.1 uncultured bacterium | reverse complement strand
CGTATTATGATGATCCGAAAAAATTATCCGAAATTTCTTTTGGTTTAAAGAAAGCCATGGAAGGTCTGGATATTTCCAAAATACCCCAAGAAGAACGCCTTCAGGAAAGAGGCTGGTGAATGCCTGCACGCAGGTAGCGAATAGTAGTTGAGAGACAAATGAAAATCGGTATTTTAGCTTTACAAGGCGACTATGAAAAGCATTCTAGAATCTTAAATAAACTTGGATTGTCTAATATTTTGATCCGCTATCCTAGTGAATTAAAAGGTATAGATGGACTCATCATTCCCGGAGGAGAGTCAACCACATTAACCCATTTGATGAAACGTATGCATTTTTATGAAACAATAATTGATTTTGCAAAAGAAAAGCCAATTCTCGGTACATGTGCAGGATTAATTATGATGGCAAAAGTGGTCAATCATAATCTTGTAATACCGCTGGAGTTGCTTGATATTGAAGTGGATCGCAACGGATACGGTCGACAAATTCATTCATTCACTGATGACTTGCCTGTTCAATTGAATAATCATATTGAAAAAATATCCGCAACCTTTATTCGTGCTCCCAAAATCACGAATACGGGAGAGGGAGTGGAAATATTAGCAGAATACAATGGAGAAATCTGTGCAGTTAAACAGGGTAAACACATTGGTTTAGCATTTCATCCGGAATTAGATGGAGTTTCTATTTTCCATAAAGCTGCATTTAATTCAAATTCCATATACTCCAATAAGGAAAAACCACATGCAGCTTGAATTACTACCAAGTATTAAATCACCACATGATATCAAAGAGTTTGACTCATCACATCTTAAGCAGTTATGTGGTGAAATTCGTCAATATACAATTGATGTTGTGACAAAAACCGGCGGACATCTGGCCCCAACATTGGGCGTTGTTGAATTGACCGTTGCACTTCATTATGTCTTTAATACACCTGTGGATAAGCTGGTTTGGGATGTGGGACATCAGGGCTATGCCCATAAAATATTAACAGGCCGCTATGAAGAGTTCAAAACCAACCGTCTGTATAAAGGGTTGAGTGGTTTTTTAAAACGATCCGAAAGTGAATATGATGTTTTTGGAGCAGGACACGCTTCAACATCCATTTCAGCGGCATTGGGAATTGCTGCTGCTAGAGATCACCATGGTGAAGATCATCGGGTTTGTGCTATTATCGGCGATGGCTCTATGACCGGAGGTCTGGCATATGAAGGGTTGAATAATGCCGGTCATTTGCGTAAGCAGTTACTCGTTATTTTGAATGACAATGAAATGTCCATCAGTCCCAATGTGGGAGCTATGAGAACACATTTAACCCATGTGATTACCAATCCTCTTTATAACCGGGTTCGTGATGAAATCTGGAAATTAACAGGACAAGTCCCAGGTGGTAAGAAGGTTCTACGCTCCTTCCTTAAAAAAGTAGAAGAAGGACTAAAAAGCATGCTTGTTCCAGGCATCATTTTTGATGAATTAGGCTTTCGATATTTTGGTCCCATTGACGGCCACGATATAGATGAATTAATCCATACATTGAATAATATTAAAGATATCAAAACACCGGTTCTCCTCCACGTTGTTACAAAGAAGGGAAAAGGTATGGAAGTTGCAGAAGATGATCCAGTGGGTTATCACGGCGTGCAAGGTATCCCAAAACCCAGCATTAATGGCCAGCAGGAATCATCTTCTTCAGTACCATCGTTTCAAACAGTGTTTGGTCATTTATCAAGAGAAGTCGCCCGAAACAATGAAGAAGTAGTGTGCGTGACAGCTGCTATGCGTGAGGGTACAGGACTGGTTCCTTATGCAAAAGAATTTCCCAATCGATATTACGATGTGGGTATCGCAGAAGGTCATGGAGTAACGTTTGCGGCCGGTCTTGCAGCCGAAGGTATGCGACCTATTTGCGCTATCTATTCAACGTTTTTACAGAGAGCATTTGATCACATTGTACACGATGTAGCCATTCAGCATTTGCCTGTAATTTTCTGTTTGGACCGAGCCGGAATCGCTGGTGAAGACGGACCCACTCACCACGGAGCTCTGGATATTTCCTATTTACGTTGCATTCAGGATATGATTGTCGCTTCGCCTAAAAATGGTGACCAGTTCCGGAATCTTTTATATACAGCATTGAATTATAAGGATGGTCCATTTGCCATTCGTTATCCAAAATCCAGTTCAGTTGTGTTCAATGAACATGGCCAAGCCGAGTTATTACCCATCGGGAATTGGGAAATTGAAAGACATGGAACGGATGTAATTATATTAGCAGTTGGTCCTTTTGTTTATGATGCGATTCAAGCGGCAGAAGATCTTGAGTTACAGGGCATATCATGTGAAGTTGTGAATTGCCAATTCATCAAACCGATGGATAAATTTTATTTGGAATCAATTATCGGTAAATTTTCGATAGTTGTGACGATGGAAGAAGGTGTAATAACTGGAGGTTTTGGAGATGGAGTTGCTGCCTGGCTGGCAGAGAATGGATTTGGTGGCGTAGTGAAACGGTTAGGACTGCCGGATGAATTTGTCGAGCATGGACCACGTCCTCTTCTTTTGGAAAAATTAGGTTTAGATAAATTTGGTTTAATAAAAACAGTGAAAAACCTGGTGTCAAATGTAACTATTACTTGACAGGAAAATGAATTCCGTCACTCTGGCAATATTTGGCTTTATTGTATTTTTCCTGGGCTACAAATTTTACTCGAAATGGTTGAGTAAACGTATTTACGATCTCCACAAAAATATAAAGACACTAGCTCATGAATTCCGCGATGATCTTAACTCTGTACTTTTGGCAACGGAGAAAACCGATTTTTCCTTTATTAATCCCTATGTTTTTTCTCATGGGAATTACCATCTATTCATTGGTAATCAAGGCGAAACAGTTTTTCGGATCTAATTCGCTTTTATTTGCGTTAGATATATTTCTGATATGCTTAATTATATGGATGATAATTGAAGGATTAGTAATCGTTTTTATTAAGATTAAAAAGAATGAATAACGTTCCAATTTATCTCAATAAAGAGCTAATTTTCGGTCCTGTATCTATTAGGAAATGAACAAACAACTAGACATTTTTAAAAGCGCTGAACTTGAGTGGCAAGAAGACTTGGGTGAGTCACAAACTCGCCAATACAATTTTGACACTTTAAGTGGTGAAACTCTGGATCCACTTTATTATCCAAATGCAGATGAAAATGGATATATTGAGAAGCAAGGGTTTCCAGGGCAGTATCCATTTACACGAGGAATACATGCTAATATGTATCGTGGTAAACTATGGACAATGCGTCAATTTGCTGGCTTTGGGACACCCGAAGAAACCAATGAAAGATATCATTATTTATTAAAAAGCGGACAGACAGGACTTTCTGTAGCCTATGACATGCCCACTCTTATGGGCTATGATCCGGATCATCCATTTGCAGCGGGTGAAATAGGAAAATGCGGGGTTAATATTGCATCACTGAAAGACATGGAACGGTTATTTGCCGGAATTCATTTAGCTGATATCTCCGTTTCTCAAACGATCAATGGACCCGCAGTAATCCTGTTGGCATTTTACATCGCTGTTGCTGAAAATCAAGGTGTTCCTTTGGAGAATCTACGCGGAACACTTCAAAATGATATTTTGAAAGAATTCATTGCTCAAAAAGAATGGATTTTCCCCCCGGAACCATCCATGCGCATCATTACGGATATGATGGCATTTTGCTCAGATCACATGCCAAAATTCAATACTATTTCCATCAGTGGTTATCATATTCGTGAAGCAGGCTCAACGGCTGTACAAGAATTAGCGTTTACACTGGCAGATGGATTTAGTTATGTAGAATACGCAATGAAAGCCGGTCTGGATATAGATGATTTTGCACCAAGACTTTCATTCTTCTTTAATTCACATTTAGATTTTTTCGAAGAAATTGCCAAATTTAGAGCTGCACGAAGAATCTGGGCGCGGCACATGAAAGAAAAATATGGTGCTAAAAATCCGAGATCTTGGAAATTACGTTTTCATACACAAACAGCCGGCTGTTCTTTAACTGCCCAGCAGCCGGAGATAAACATTGCCAGAACAGCATTTCAAGCAATGGCTGGCGTGTTAGGCGGCACTCAATCCCTGCATACGAATTCCATGGATGAAACATTGGCATTGCCATCAAAGAAAGCTGCTGAAATTGCATTACGAACACAGCAACTTATTGCTTTTGAGACTGGTGTGGCGAACATTGCAGATCCCCTTGGAGGTTCTTGGTTTATTGAAAAATTAACGGATCGCTTAGAAGAGAAAGCTGAAGAATATTTTGAAAAAATTGATGAGATAGGTGGTGTAATTCCTGCAATTGAAAAGGGATTTTTTCAACATGAAATTGCTCATTCAGCTTCAGATTATCAGCGAAAGGTGGATACTAAACAACGAATTGTTGTTGGTGTGAA
The DNA here is from genome assembly GCA_964538995.1 of uncultured bacterium. Taxonomy (GTDB): domain Bacteria; phylum Fidelibacterota; class Marinisomatia; order Marinisomatales; family TCS55; genus JADFRD01. The sequence goes on along the minus strand of CAZIFK010000108.1, from coordinate 3,823 downwards.
TGAATTTGTGAAAGAAGATGAAGAAATCGATATTCCTATTATGGAAATTGGAGAAGAAGCAGGAATACAACAACTAGAAGCATTAAGTAGATTAAAAGCAAATAGAGATGAGGATGCAGTTCAACAAACATTATCTGAAATTATGAATGCCTGCGGGACGAACGAAAATTTAATAGAACCAATCATTAAAGCGGCCAAAGCCTATGCAACATTGGGTGAAATTGTCACCTCATTGAAAGCAGAGTTCGGCGAATGGCAGGAAGCAGCGGTATTTTAAATGGAATCAAAAAATAAGTTTTATTTTGCAATAACAGTTGTGGCATTGGTTGTCATTTTTTGGATTTGGTATGCATCAACCAATCCGGATCATGAACAAGCCATGGTCACATTCCTTTCCGTCGAGGAATTGATTGATGATGGATATTCTGACCGAGTTCGATTAGGAGGCTTGGTAGAAGAGGGATCCATTCAATTAGATGAAAACAATTACATGACATGTCAATTTGAATTAAAAGAAGGCGACTTTTTACTCCCTGTACAATACACAGGTATTCGACCGGATTTATTCAAAGATGGAGCAGAAATCATCGTGGAGGGTATATTCACTAATGGTGTTTTCGAAGCAGATATTTTGCAAACAAAATGTGCTTCAAGATATGAAGGTGATTTACGAGATGCTGAGAATTACAATTTAGAGGAAGTATCCATATGATCCCTATTATTGGCGGCCTGGCTCTTAATTTAGCGTTGGGCCTTTCTATTATCACTATTATACTTCTTTCTTTTCATCTCCGCACCGGTGACAACCGTTTATACTTATCCGGACAACGGGCGGCGCTTTCAGTTTCTCTAGTCAGTTTCTTTGCTACATTTGTTTTAGCCCAATTACTCATGGCGAGCAATTTTGATGTGGATTATGTTGCACATTACACAAGCCTGGAAACACCAATGATTTATAAAATAACTGCTCTTTGGGCAGGTCAAGCAGGATCTCTGTTATTTTGGCTTTTTGTACTTTCAATATTTGCTGTCATTGCCATACTGCAAAATCAGCGATTACAACCAAAATTGATGCCATGGGTAATAATTGTTATTACGACGGTACAATTATTTTTTCTTATCCTGGTAAATTTTGTGTCCAATCCATTCGCACCAACTGATGCGGATTTTATTTTGACTAATGGACTTGGACTTAATCCCCTCCTGCAAAATGCAACAATGGTTATTCACCCGCCTATGCTGTATTTGGGCTATGTGGGATATACAATCCCTTTTGCGTTTGCAATTGCTGCCATGGCAAAGCAGGAAATGAACGCATTATGGATGAAAACGGTTCGAATTTGGCTGCTTTTCGTATGGCTTATGTTAAGTATTGGTATAATACTAGGTGGTTGGTGGGCATACCTGGAGTTAGGTTGGGGTGGTTATTGGGCATGGGACCCGGTTGAAAATGCGTCTTTTATGCCGTGGTTGACCGGAACTGCTTTAATCCATTCGATCATGATTCAGGAAAAAAGAAATATGCTAAAAGTCTGGAACATGATTCTCATTATTATCACATTTACGCTGTGCATTTTTGGCACGTTTTTAACTCGAAGCGGCGTGATGTCTTCTGTTCATTCATTTGCTGCATCATCAGTGGGTCCGGTTTTCCTCGGATTTGTTTTTCTAATATTAATTGTTTCATTTGCGCTTTTATTCTACCGTAAAACGTTCTTGCGTTCAGAAAAAAGAATTGAATATTTTTCATCAAGAGAAAGTGGATTCTTATTCAATAATGTTGTTTTTGTCGTTATGTGTTTTGCGGTATTCTGGGGAACATTATTTCCGGTTATATCAGAAGCAGTGCGCGGAACGAAAATAACTGTTGGAGCGCCGTTTTTTAATCAAATAAATATCCCCATCGGTCTTGTTCTCCTATTATTAACAGGTGTTGGACCTCTTCTTGTATGGCGCAGGACGTCTAAGCAGAGTGCTACCCGTAATTTTATGATCCCCGTAGTTGTAGGTTTAATAACTGCTTTGATTCTATTTATGTTTAAAATTCGCGGATACGTGCTGATTTCGTTTACACTATCTTCATTTGTGTTGACAACAATCATAATCGAATTTGCAAAAGGCATTCGATCTAGGATGAGATCGCAGCATGAGAATGTGCTTGTTGCCTTTTGGCGTTTGATGCGAAAGAATCGCAGTCGATATGGTGGATATATAGTTCACGCTGGGGTAGTGCTGATGTTTGTAGGATTTACAGGGCATGCCTTTGATAGTGAGAAGGAATTCGGACTTAAAGCAGGTGAAAAAGAACATTTAGATAATTATCGGTTTGAATTATTAAGAATACAAGAAAAAGAGCGCCCCAATCATTTTGCCTGGATAGCTGATTTAAAGGTACAAGACAGCGATGGGAAAACCATTACTATACTGCATCCGGAAAAAAGGATATATTTCCACCGTAGTCCTGATCCGGATCGCCGTCAGCCCCACAGTGAACTGGATATTTATTCCTTAATAAATAAAGATATTTATTCAATATTTAATGGTTATGATTCTGACAATGGTGTAGCATATTTCAAAATAATGATTAACCCATTGGTTAGTTGGGTATGGATTGGCGGTTATATTTTTGTTTTGGGTACGTTGATTGCTCTATATCCACAGAGAAAGGAAGCAGTAATATGATTGGTTCCATAGTTATTTTTATCATTTTTATTTTAATAGTAGTGTATATAGTTCAACCATTATTGTTGGAAAAAGATATTACGATTGAAGATACGCAGAGTACAAAAGAATCATTTTTGCAAAGAAAAAAGATTCTATACAGACAGATAAAAGAACTGGATATGGATTATCAACTTGGCAATGTGTTGGAACAAGATTACATCAATTCTCGAAATGAATTAAAACGAGAAGTTTCTGATATATTGTCTAACTTGAAAAATAAATAAATATATTTCATTGCTGTCCGTCTCAAATATTGTAAAGTCATTTAATTATAAAAAAATATTAAATAATATTAGTTTTTCTTTATCAAGCGGGGATACAGTTTCCTTATTAGGTAAAAATGGCGTTGGAAAATCTACATTATTAAGAATAATAGCAAAAATAAATGCACCAGATAATGGAGATGTATTTTTTCAAAATGTTAATATTCTAAAAAGTAAATCATCCGCCAGGCAGGGTATTTATTATTGTGGTCATGCTCCAGGTTTATATCCTTCATTAACTGCTGAAGAAAATTTGCATTATTTTTCTTTATTTCACCAATGCAACCCGTCATCGACTCTTATTCAAACGACATTAAAAGATTATGAATTATTCGATGCAATGAATAAACCGGTGAAAATCTTTTCCCAAGGGATGATGCAGCGTTTAAAATTGGCTTTTATAGAAATAATTAACTGGAAACTACTTTTGATTGATGAGCCGTTTAATGGACTTGATATTTCTGGAATTGATTTTGTGCAGCAAAAAATTTCCTCATGGCAAAATGGTGAACGTGTCATTTTGTTTGTTGACCATAACCTGGATCGCGCTATTGATATTAGCTCGCGAGTATTGCTGATGGATAAGGGAAAAATCGCTGTCGATGAAGAGTCTAATGCAAATGGTTTATTTGATAAAATCACTCGGTTAATGCATTAGATGTTAAGCGTATTAATCAAAAAAGAATTATTTGTCGAATTACGCAATAAGGAAGTTGTCTTCTCGATGTTGGCATTTGGCGCATCTGTGTTGCTTATTTTTTCATTTTCTTTTAATGGCAACCCCAAAACGATGCATGAAATTGCACCCGGATTGTTTTGGACATTAGTGCTTTTAA
>CAZIFK010000107.1:0-8431 GCA_964538995.1 uncultured bacterium | reverse complement strand
ATCAATTGTTTGTCCGTCGCATTTTTATTAATTCGTCTCTTGTAAATATCAAAAGAATAGAGTGTACTCACCGAATTAATTATGGAATCAACCGTGCTCATAAGAGAAGCAAAAAGTCCCATCAAAACAAAACCACGGACACCCGGTGCCAATAGGGTGTTCACTAACACAATGTAGGCTTGATCTGGGTCATCCAATCGTTCATGAAAACCAACCAGTGCAATGGGTGGAATAATAATCAAGGCTGCCACAAAATATTTCAAAAAACCACCTACAACTAATCCCAATTGAGCATCCCTTAGCGAACGTGCGGCAAGAGATCTTTGGAGGATCACCTGGTTAGCGCCCCAGTATTGAATATGCATTAACAGCATCCCGAAAAACACCGCCGTCCATGGAATTTTCTCATGATCAGAAGAAAGAAACAGATGCATCAGATGATCCTTACCTGTCTTAATGCCGTCATAAAGATCGGGGTTATAAAGTTCGGACACACCGCCAAGCGCCTTTATCGCCAACACCAGGATGATGGTGGATCCCCCCAACAATGTAATCATCTGGATCACATCGGTACGTACCACAGCCGCAAGCCCACCAAAATAAACATAGACGGCCGAAAATACCCCCATAAGAACCACAAGAATGTAGAGCCTGACTATAGGATCCGGATGGAGTATGCTCAATTGATCACCAAAAATACCGTTAATGGCGAAACTGCCCCAATAGAGCGCGCCACCGAGATAGATAACACCAAAAAGGATTATCGAAAAAACCGAATAGCAGGTAGCCAGAAAAGGACCAAACCGGTCTTCAAAAAATTGTGTCAGGGTAAATACTTTTAACTTTAAATAGAGCGGGACAAAAAAGAAAGCGGCTAACAGTATACCGAAAATGGCGCCGATTTCAAAATTTGCCTGAGCTAATCCGTAAGCATATGCAGCGCCTCCCATACCGACAAAATGACCCGCTTGAATATTCGTGGCAATCGTAGACATTGCTATGGAGGGCCAACGCAGTTTTCTACCGCTGAGGAAATAGCTGGTCGCATCCTTTTTTTGGTCAGCGCTTTTATATATTCCAATTATGAATATTACAACAAAGTATAAGACCACCATTAATAAATCTATGTTCATCTTTTACACCATAAATGCTTATTAACGTATTTGTATTATTTTAGTTGCTGGTAGGCAAATAAAGAACCAAGCTCCCTGCCTCTCCCGCCGGCCTGTCCGCCAGCCGGCGGATCGGGTAGGTAGGACTTTCCACTCATGATTATTGTTCATAATATTTTTTCATTAATCTGTTTTGGATTTCACTTTGGACAAATATTATATGGAATATTATTGAAGAAGATTTGTGTCTATGCACGGACTGGTTGATGGATTATCTGATATGGACATTAGTCTAGAATCTTTATTCCGGCCACTTTGTGATACAAAAATAATGATAATTAATTTTTGAACAAAGAACATTGTTTTATTAAGGAGAAATAAATCTAGGGGATATAAATCATTTGAATTCATATTTTCGATAAATTTCATCATTATTTCTTTAATCATAACTTTATTTTCTACCATTAATAAACCCCAAACAAATTGATTTCTGACTATTTACACCGCCAATAAAAAACTCCCGCAGTGCCGGGATAAAAGCGTATCTATTTGAGGAAGCACTAATACATACAAAGAAATCTACACGACAAAAGGTGAATATCTTTTTCATGAAAAATTATCCTTTTATTCCAGACATAGTAATTCCTTCGGTAAAATACTTCTTGAAGAGAAAGAAAAGAGCTAATATAGGTACCGTCAGGAGGGTCGCACCAGCCGTTAGAATGCCTGGATAACTACTATATTCGCCCCGAGTGTAAAGACCCAACAAAACACTAAGTGGCATTAGATTATAATCCTTTGTCACAATCAGATACCACAAGAATTCATCCCACATAGCCATGAACGTAAAAATAGCAATAATCATGGTGACCGATTTCGATAATGGCAGTATAATCTTAAAAATAATCCTTAACTCGGAACAGCCATCGATCCGGGCTGCATCAATTAGAGACTGCGGAACGGTTTTAAAAAACTGGGTGAAGAGAAAAATTGCCCAAGCACTGATCATAAAGGGTGCCATCATCCCTTGATAGGTATTAATCCACCCTAATTCTAACATCAATAAGAAACGGGGAATTAAAAATAATACGACCGGAAACAACATTTGGAATAAGACCAAATTATTTAAAAACTTTTTCCCTGGAAAACTTAACCGCGCTAAAGCATACCCGGTAACGGCGCCAAAAAACACGACTGAGGCGGTGGTAATTGAAGATACAAACAAACTATTAAATATTGATCTTACAAATGGTCGAGTGGAACCGGTCGATCCTAATGAAAAAATCGTTTGATAATGTTCCAATGTGATTTGCGTCGGCAAAAAGCGTTGATAGATTTCCACCGGAATTTTAAACGATGCCAAAATCATCCAGACATACGGGAATATCATAAAGATTAAACCAAGGCTGAGCAAAGAATAAATTACCATCACACCAAGAGTATTTGATTGTTTTCTATTTAACAACCGGACTGATCTACCCATAGGATATGTCCCTTTCCACCATTTTTCTTATCACAAAGACAAAGGTAAAACTAATTATTGCAACCAGAATGGCAAAGCTTGAACCGTAACCAGCATGGAGCGCGGTGAAAGTTTGATGATAAATTTGCATCACAAATGTCTGTGTGCTGTCAAGCGGTCCCCCTCCGGTAATCATATAAGGTTCGGTGAAAATATTGAAGGATAACATGACGGCAAAAACTAGGATAATAATAAAAGAGGGATTTAGTAAAGGGACTGTAATGCGCCAGAATTGTGTCCAATTACTTGCCCCATCGATTTCTGCCGATTCATATAGCGACTTAGGAATTGATTGCAATCCCGCTAAAAAAATCAAACCGTAATAGCCCATGAATTTCCAGACAACAATCATGGCAATCGAAGCCATAGCAATTTTCGGATTGGAAAACCAGGGAATAGTTATGCCCACATGACCTAACCAGGTGTTGATCAATCCATCACCAGCGAACAACAAATTAAAAACAATGGAATAAGCCACGCCGGCAGAAACATATGACATCAAATATCCGGAGGCGAAAAAAGACCGTAATATTTTAATTCGGTTCAACATCAAAGCAACACTTAGTGAACAAATAACCACTAACGGAATATACACAATCATAAAAAACAGGGTATTTTTAAATGATATCCAGAATAAGGGATCTTGAATAACTTTAATAAAATTATCAAAACCGACAAACTCTTTGTCCGGCGATATGATATTCCATTTTTTAAAGGCAATAATCAAGCCCCATAAAAAAGGATATACCCAAAAAATAATTGAATAAATAACATATGGAGCGACTAACCCATAACCAATGAATTCCGTAAATCTTCTTTTTTGAATACCGTGTATTAACCTTTTTAACATGCTTTAAGGACCTGATTTCAATATCCTCTGGATGGTTTGATTTGCATCCCTGGATGCGACTGATGGTAATTTCAAACCAAAAATTATAGGTTGCCATAATTCCCGGTTGAGAATCGTTTGGATTTCCACCGTTTGGGGTGTCAGGACTAACGGTACGGAATAACTTAAAGCTTCTGCGTATAATTTAATATTCGGGTTATTATTAAAATATTCAGCGAAGATCGAATTGCTAACCAGGTCTTCACGTGCAGGAAGATAATTGGTCAATTCTAACCATAGGGAATCGTGCTCGCCATTAAAATACCACTTCATAAAATCCCAGGCTTGCTCTTTATTGTGCGCGTTATTGAATAGAACCATTCCTTTTGACTCAGCCGATGTGTAAACCGGGGCATTAAACGGATAATAATCCGGCACTACCAGAGGAGCAATCACATATTCCAGATCAGGATACATCCTCTTGGTTCTTGTGATATCTCCAGCGCCCTTTATAGAGGCAAGAAACAATTCTTTTTGAAACCCGTCTTGTATTTCAAAACGGGGGGCATAGCCTTTTTCAAATACATTATAAAAAAATTCTGTGACAGCTATTCCGGCTTGATTGTCAAAAAGAGCTTCTTTTTCTTTTACGTTTATGTAGGGTTCACCAGCCGATGCAGCTGCATATAATGTTAAATAGTCGAACCATCTTTTATACCACTTGGATGAAATATCAACCGTTAAACCATAAACTTTTTGACTACTACACACTTTTTCTAATAAGGTAAAAAATTCCGTATACGTTCGGGGAAGTTCTGTGATCCCCAGTTTGTCGAGCATATTTTTATTATACCACATCTGCTCTGGATTGACATAGACGGGTATCACATAAACATGACCATCATAGAGCCAATTATTCCGGATGATATTAGCCATATTACGTTTTTCCATAACATCCCAAAAACCGGGCATGGTATCGAGCGCAACCAGGACTTTTGCATCAGCCAATTGAGCGGCAAAACCACCAAATATGTTGGAGCAAATATCAGGACCCGTTCGAGTAGCAATCGCCGTGAGTAGTACTTCCTCAGAGGTTGTACCGGCCGGTATGGTCTTCCAGTCGATCCGGGAATCAGGATGGAGCAAATTCCATTCTTTAACCATCTTGCTTTCAAATCTTGATAATTCCACACTGGGTGCGGTCCAGTATGATATATTTTTAGTATCATTCTCAGCTTTTGATGAATGGCAAGACATTACCATTGTGGTTGCTGTAATGAATACCGCCAGTGTCGTTAAATGACTAATCATCGACTTGCCAACGATTCCTGTACCAGAAATCTTCCCTTTTAATCTGAATAAAAACCAAATCATACAAAATCAAGCGCTTCTTTTTTACTTACAGTCACCACACCAATAACGGTATCAGCGCCACCGTAATATACATAATACATTCCATTTTTCTCGATGGCTCCACAGTTGAAGACCACCGTAGGCACATCTCCTTCTAATTCCCACGGTTCTTCCGGTTCCAGAATTGGTTCTTCCTGTCGTGCAATTAACCGGGACGGGTCATTCAAATCAAACAAAGCTACTCCCAATCGGTAAACACGTTTTTCATCGACGCCATGGTAAAACAATAACCAGCCCTTTTCCGTTTTTATGGGTGGGGGACCCGCACCTATCTTTTTACAATCCCACAATCCTTCTCTCGGTCTCATAACGATTTTATGATCGTACCATTCTTTTAGATTATCCGAATATCCTATCCATACATCCGGCATTGTTCTGTGATACATAACATATTTGCCAGACACCTTCTCCGGAAAAATGACCGCATCCTTATTCTCCATATCGGGTAAAATGATACCATGTCTTTCAAAAGACCGGAAGTCCGTCGTTGAAGCTAAAGCAACGCGATTCCCCTTGCCCGACCAGGCACGGCTGGAAAGAGCAGTATAGGTCACAAAATATTTACCATCGATTTGAGTGACCCTTGGGTCTTCACAACCAAAGCGTTCGTATTTTTCCTGGGGCTCAAAGACAGGTTTGTCATTCCGTTGAAAGTTGAATCCATCTTTACTTACAGCATAACCCAAACTGGAGATATAAGTATCATATTCGCCGATGGCGCGATAGAGTAAATGAACCATCTTGCCATCAAACACTGCTGCACAGTTAAAAACGGCACCGCATTCCCACTTATTCTTCTTTATCGGTTTTAAGATAGGATTTTCTGAAAAACGCTTCAGTTTCATTATTCCTTTTTTCCTTTTATAAGTAAGTCATCAATAAATTCATCCAAATCAACCGAAGCTGCGCAGCAGACCTTATCCGCCCCTCCATAAAAAACAATAAGTTTGTTGTCTATTACTACCATTCCTTCCGGAAATACTACATTTGGAACATCTCCTTCCAACTCATAATCTTCTTCCGGTTCCAAGATTGGATTCGGTGTCCGGCAAATGACCTTCCACGGCTCTTTTAAATCCAATAGCGCTGCACCAGACCGATAAATACTGTTTTGATCAACACCATGGTAAATTAACAACCAGCCCGCGTCAGTTTTAACCGGTGGTGGACCGGCGCCCAATTTATCCCCTTCCCATTCTGCTTCTGCTTTCATCACCAGCGTATGCTCCACCATTTTCCCGTCCAGCCTATCCATCCAGGCAAACCAGATGGCTGGTCCCGCGGAACCATAACCCTCACCTACCCAGTTAGCCGGTCGATGGATGACAGCATAGCGGTCAGCAATTTTTTCAGGAAAGAGGACAACATCCCGTTCATCAGCGCCAACCGGAGTGATGATATCGTAACGCTCAAACTCAGTAAAATTCTTCATCTCAGCCAAGGCCGTTCGGGGAGAGGCGCTTTGTTCCGGTTTGGGAATACCTAATCGTCTCCGCACACCTCCGGGCGGGCTGGGTGTTGGTGTGGTTACATATGTCAAATAAAATACCTCGTCAATCATGGTTACACGCGGATCCTCAATTGATCTTTCCCACCTCTTCCAATCTGGCTCCAGAACAGGATTCTGATACCGTTTGACTAAATTAAGCTCTTTATCAAAGACAGCATATCCCAATCTGGATGTGTAGGGATAATACTCACCAACAGCCCGATAATGGAGATGGATTTTGCCATCATGGTATACCGCTGACGGATTAAAAACAGCCACCGACTCCCAATCGTCCCCATGCGGCTTAAGAATAGGATTGCCGGTATATCGAATTAATTTCATGATGATTATTTCACCTCGCTATCTTAAAAGGATCATTTTCCGGGTCTGCACAAATTCACCCGTCTGAAGTCTGTAGAAATACATTCCTGATGCAACGTTAGTAGCATTCCATGTGATTTGATGATATCCAGCCGGCTGCTCACTTTCAACCAAACGTAAAACTTCCTGTCCACGTATATTGTATATCGTTAAGAGTACTTTACTGGCCGCTGAAAGCCGGTATTGTATGGTCGTTATTGCATTAAAAGGATTGGGATAGTTTTGAGATAATAAGAATATTTGTGGTATATAAACCACTTCTTCTCCACCTACGGAAATAAATTCATCAAAGGCAAATAGGATCGAGCTGCTGCTTTCATTCAAAACAAAAGTTTCATCCAATTGTAAGGGAGACTCCAACAGCGCAAAGTCTTCATCTAACAAAAAAACTTTAGAAAGTTCCTCAAATGTAATGGAAAAGGAACCGGAAGCGGAACCCATTATTTGCAAACTGTCAAGATCATTCAGTGTAGTTCCTTCCCAAAGCTCTATGGTAGACCGACGCCATCCTCCGGCATTTACTGCATCTATGGACGAGAGACCATGGTCGGAATAATACCAAAACGAATCATTTTTCAGCTTGGTTGCAAAAGTCAATCTTAAGCCGTATCCAACCATTTGTGTATTGAATTCAAGGTAAAGATAATTCCGGGCATCACTTACAGCCGAACTAAAAGGGTCAGCCGGACTTTCATATTTACCCTCGGCGATCATTTCCAAAGCCATGATTCCATAAGTCCATGGATCTTCATCCATAAGGATTTCCCGTGAGTGTATTTCATGTTTGCTCCTTTCGGGAGAAAGAAAAAACTTATAATTTGATACACCTTCATCGCTCACCATATTATTTATAGTAACCGTTTTCAAAACCGGGTGATCATTAATCCTATTACCTTGAAAAAACGAAGTAGAATGCCCTGGACCCTGAAAATATTCTTCAAGAACGTTTCCTCCGGAATCGACTTTCACTCTATAAATCCATTCAATATCTGTTGTGCGACCCCACCGGGACATCAAATCAGTGCTATTAGTACCCCCATCTTCGTTGCTCCAAATTATGCTGTACTCAATCCACTTGTCTGATCCCACAGTATCGACTTCATGCCACATCAATAAAGGTACATCGGTGCGTACACTTTCATCATCACTAACAAGATCTCTACCGTATAAAACAGGCGAGAATCGAAAGACATCATAGTCCCAGCTATTGAGAGCTATAGGAACAAGAGAGAACTCGTCCAGATAAACAAATTGAGCTCCGGGGGGTGATTTATCTCCATTGAAATAAACCTCTATAGAATGGCTTCCACTGTCTATTCTCCCTAATGATACCATATATACGAAAAGCTCATCACCTTTAAATAGAACGATGTCCTGATTTTGAGGGCTATCCGTACTATCGATATAGATCGTCAGTACGGCGCTTTCTGAGTCGGGGATAGACCAGTTGGTCTCAGAGGACACTCGCAGATGGAGAAGGAATTCTCTGGATTTCTGCAAATTGAAGGATATAGGCATCGAAAATTCGTTTCTGACCAATTCAATGTTCAGGTCAATTGGAGTCCAGCCGATCAATTCTACGTCTAACGACGTATCAGATGGAGCATTTACAAAAATACTCATAGTTCCGTCAGCTACACCTTGCTCTTGTGGAGAAAAAGTAACAACTACAATTTGACTATCGT
>CAZIFK010000106.1:0-8471 GCA_964538995.1 uncultured bacterium | reverse complement strand
TTTTTTAGCTGCCTTTTTTTGATGTTTTTACCCACTAATTCTGCGGAAGACCCATTATTTTATGCCTGTATTTTACAACAAAAAGTTACCACCAATAGATGAATATATTTCGTATTTTAAACGCTGTCATACCAAAAGCAAATATTTGATGGAAGCAAGCCCAAGATATATCTTCGGTGGGGAAAAGATAGCCAGGAAAATTTATGAAAAACTCGGTTCGATAAAAATTATTTTTTTGTTGAGGGATCCGATACGGAGACTTTTTTCATATTATAAACAAAGGAAGGCAAGTAACGAATTTTCAGAAAAAATATTGTTTGATGAATATGTGGATCGAGCATTAAAGGGTTTTAATGATTTAAGAAATAATAATAAGCATAATAATATCAATGTATATAATGTAAATGTCTATATCAGGGGGTTAGCCGAAGGTTTCTATTATGATTATTTAACTCAATGGTACGATATATTTGGAGATTCTATAAAAGTCTATTTTTTGAGGACTTAAAAACGAAACCTTTACTGTTTATGAAAGAGATAAGCAATTGGCTTGAAATAGATCCAGCAATATACAAAGAAGCTAATTTGAGCAGTGAGAATAAAAGTTTTAATCCCAAGAGTAAAGCATTACATAACTTGGTCAATGCTATAAATAACAAAATTGAAGGATTTTTTAGGGCTCATCATTCATTGAAAAGATATTTTCGAAATCTTTATTACATGTTTAATGATTCAAATGAGAAAAAGGAAGTCGTTTCAAATATGGCTTTTAAAAATCTTAGTTCAGTATATGATCCATACAATAAAAAACTATTTGATATGCTTTGTTCCAGGGGATATTCTGCTTTTCCTGAATGGTTAGGGAAAGATTCGTAAGCTAAAGAAACAGTGCGAGGTTATATGAGGAAGGAAAAAAGTCGTGAAAACTTTTTAGTGTTTGGAAGTCCTTTAATTGAGCAATCTGAAATAGATGAAGTGGTTGCCTCTTTAAAATCTGGTTGGCTGGGTACAGGTCCAAAAGTTCACAAATTTGAGAAGATGTTCAGAAGATATAAAGGGAGCAACCATGCGATGGCTTTGAATTCCTGCACTGCGGCACTTCACCTTTCTATGATAGCTATTGGTATAAAGCCAGGAGACGAGGTTCTTGTGCCTGCAATGACATTTGCTGCCACCGCAAACGCCGTAATACATGCAGGAGGAACACCAGTCTTTGCTGATTGTGAACGCGACACAATGAACATTAACCCAGCAGATATTGAAAAGAAAATAACTCCCAAAACAAAAGCAATTATTCTCGTCCATTTTGCCGGCAGGCCTTGTGAAATGGATGCGATTATGAATATTGCAAAAAAACACAATCTTAAAGTAATTGAGGATTGCGCTCACGCCATAGAAGCTGAGTACCACGGAAAAAAAACCGGCACCTTAGGAGATATTGGCTGTTTTAGTTTTTATGTAACTAAAAATGTTGTTACAGGTGAAGGCGGGATGGCTATAACCGACAATGAAGAATATGCAAACAAGATAAAAATAATGGGCTTACATGGTCTTTCTAACGATGCATGGAAACGTTTCAGCGATGAAGGGTATAAACACTACTTTGTGGTTTATGCTGGATTTAAGTATAATATGATGGATATTCAGGCGGCAATTGGCATTCATCAATTTCCGAGAGTTGAAAAATACTGGCAACGACGGCAAGAAATCTGGAGCAGATATAATAAAGCATTTAAAGATTTACCAGTATTCACACCTGCTCCTGTTGAACAAAATACAAAACACGCCTACCATTTGTATACGTTACTGCTTGATGTAGACAGCTTAAAGATAAGCCGAGATCAATTCTTAAATGAGATGACAAAACGAAATATTGGAGTAGGTGTTCATTATATTGCATTGCACCTGCATCCATATTACCAGCAGACGTATGGGTATAAAAGAGGTGATTTCCCTAATGCAGAATGGATTTCAGATAGAACAGTCTCTTTACCGCTTTCAGCAAAATTGACCGATGAGGATGCGGAGGATGTGATAGAGGCGGTAAGAACAGTCTTGGAAAGATGTTAAGAGAAGTGCTTAATAGAATGTTGGGTTTCATTAAATTTAATTTCCACTTATTAATGAAGAAGATATTCGGAATATCCTATGTTATTGGATATTTAAGAAATCCAGACCCCTTAGTCAGTGTTAGATTATTGCGAGCATTTGGAGCAAAAATAGGTGAAAGAACAACCATAAAAAGGAGTATCTACTTAGATAATGTTTATGGAGATAAAAATTCTACTGGGGATTTCTCTCACCTGAAAATTGGGAAGAATTGTTATATTGGAGATTGTACTTACTTTGACTTGGCGAATGAAATAATTATAGGCGATAACGTAGTAATTTCTGGTGGTGTATCTTTTGTAACACATGCAGATTGTAATCGTTCACAATATTTGGAGAAAATATTTCCTCGAACATGTGAAAAGATAGTAGTTCAAGATGGAGTATGGATAGGATTTAAAAGTAGCATCTTAAATGGAGTTACAATAGGGGAAAACTCAGTTGTTGCTGCTTACTCCTTAGTGAAAAAGGATATAGAAAAATATTATTTATATGGAGGGATACCTGCTCAAAAGTTAAAGAGTTTAATAGATGATAAAACAAACTTTTAAGATTAAGAATTGGCTTGTCTATAAAATACATGATAAAGCACTCTTGGGGGTAGTTTCTAAATACGCTCATGGTAAACTCCTTGACATCGGCTGTGGAGAAAAGCCATACAAAAATATGACGAAACCTTATGTTACTGAACATATTGGTCTTGACCATGAAGACACCCTCCACAATAAGTCTAATGTTGATTTATTTGGAACAGCTTATAATATACCTGTTGATGATGAAGAATTCGATACTATACTTTGTTCTGCAGTTCTGGAGCATCTGGAAGAACCCCAAAAAGCCATTGCTGAAGCTTATAGAGTTCTCAAAAAAGGTGGCTACGCGATTTATACTCTACCTCTATTCTGGCATTTGCACGAAGAACCCCGTAATTTCTACAGGTTTACTCAATATCGATATGGTCTTAAATATCTATTTGAGAAGAATGGATTTGAAACAGTGGAATTAAGACCGTTATCAGGTTTTTGGGTTACATTTGGACAGAAATTTGTTTATTATTTATGGCGATTCCGCAGAGGTGGTAAGTTTAATCCTTTTTGGTGGGGAATCCCATTTTTGGGTATGTTTATCCAACTAATTGCATACCTATTGAATAAAATTGATCATTCAGAAGAATTTACATGGATGTATTTGGTAGCGGCAAGGAAGAAATAAATGGCATTAAAAGCACAAGCAGTTTCAGGCGTCAAATGGGGTGGGGTCTCAATGTGTGTGGTTACCACACTCCGGTTTATCACTCTGGCAATATTAGCACGGCTTCTTTCCCCCTCAGATTTTGGTTTGATGGGAATGATTATGGTCGTTATCGGCTTTGCTCAAGCCTTTGCTGATATGGGCTTAAGTAATGCGATAATTCAGCGGCAAGGTGTTGCAGAAAGTCATCTATCAAGTTTTTTTTGGATTAATGTTTTATCCGGTATTCTTATTTTTGTTTTCATTCTATTATTAAGACCAATAGTTGTCATCTATTTTAAACAACCGAGTTTATCCAGTTATTTAACCTTTGCTGCGGTTATATTTCTCATCACGCCTGTTGGCCAGATATTTACGACACTTCTAAAGAAAGATTTAAAGTTTAAGACCTTATCCAAGATAGAGATTGCAGGTACGGTAGTATATTCGGTATCTACAATAGGTTTGGCCCTGGCAAAGTTTGGAGTCTTGAGCTTAATCTTCGGTCAGCTTATACTCAGTCTGTTTACTGTTGGTATTCTCTTTTTTGTCTTTCGAAAGACATGGCTTCCGCGATTTCATTTTAGTATCAAAGAGATAAAAAGCTATCTTAGTTTTGGCGCCTTTCAAATGGGCGAAAGGGCGCTTAATTATCTTAGCGCAAATATTGATTATATTATCATTGGTCGGTTTTTAGGTCCAGCTGCATTGGGTTTCTATACTTTGGCGTATCAAATAATGATATCCCCGTTAACTAAAATCAACCCCGTTATTACTAATGTGGCCTTTCCTGCTTTTTCAGTAATTCAGGATGATAACTCCAGAATGAGAAGAGGGTATTGTAAAGCAATCAAGTACATTTCTATGGTATCTTTTCCCATACTGGTTGGTATGCTTGTAGTTGCACCAGAATTTATCAGGTTAGTATATGGTGCAAAGTGGGAATCGTCTACAATAGTCCTTCAAATATTCTGTTTAGTCGGTGTCTCCAAATCACTGGGAAATCCTGTTGGGTCTATACTTTTGGCTAAAGGAAGGGCGGACATCGGTTTCTATTGGAATATATTTACGGTAATTATGGTGTCCATTGCGGTGATTGTGGGGGTAAACTGGGGTATTGTCGGAGTTGCTGTTGCTATACTCACTTTGCAGATACCTTTTTTCTTTATTATCCAGCCTATTGTTAATAGACTAATAAATCTCACGTTTAGCCAATATTTTAAGGCAATACAAAGTCCTTTTCTCTGTTCAGTTATCATGCTTGCAGGAATAAGCTTGTTACAATTAAGTTTAGGCAATATTAACATGCTCTTTCATTTTATAATGACTGTTTCAGTTGGCGCAATTATATATACGGTTAGTTACTATGTTAATGATAGAGAGGTTTTTATTGAGTTGAAATCTATGTTGAAGAGGGGGTGAGCATGCCGGGTTTAATAGGTTATGTAGACAGAGGTCACAAATATAATAGAGACATGTTATTGAATATGAGGGGGCTTTTGAAACATTTTGATAGCTATGTTGATGATGAACTGTTTTCTGATAAGAATATTTATGGATCACGAACCCATTTAGGCGTAATAAATCAAGGTGAGCAGCCATATATTATTAATAATCGTTTTTTTTTATGGATGGAGGGCGAGTTTTATAATCAGGAAGAATTAAGATATAAGTATAACATTGATTTTACAACTGATAATGAACTTCTCGCTAATATCTATAATTTAACGAGATCATTTGAGTTTTTACGAGATATCGATGGTTATTATACTGCTGCATTGTATGACAAAAAAGAAAACAAAGTTTATTTGATTACAGATAGATATGGTTTCAAACCGCTGTATTGGGGAATAATCAATGGCAATTTAGTCTGGTCTTCAGAGGTAAAGGGATTTTTAGGTCATATAGATTTTAAGCCAGTAATAGATCGGCAGTCAGTTGAGGAATTCTTCGACTTCGGTTACCTGCTTGAAAATCGCACATGGTTTGAAGGTATTGAGTTAGTATCGCCAGCCGCAGTCCTTGTATTTGATATTCAAAAGTCCAAGGTTGAAATTCAACACTATTGGGTTTGGAGTAATATAGAGAAGGTAATGAAAGACCCTATCGATAAAAGAATGATAACCGAAGAATTGGGACGATTATTTAAAGACGCTGTACGCAAGCGTTTAAAAAACACCGGAAGAATTGGTGTATACCTAAGTGGTGGGCTTGATTCTCGTGCAATTTTCGCCGCTGTTCCTGAAGATTATATTTTACATGCATTTACTTTTGGGCAAGAAGGGTGTGATGATATAAAAATTGCTGGGAATGTGGCAGAGATTAAAGGGGCAGAACATCATGTTTTAAAATTAAATTCAAATAATTGGTTTATGCCAAGAATAAGCGGTATATGGCAGGCAGATGCATCATGTAGCCTATTACATATGCATGGAATGGAATTTACTGATGAAATTAAATCATTTACGGATTTTAATTTAAATGGATTTGCTGGAGATTTAGTTTTAGGGGGGTCATATTTAAATAAGCGTAGTTTGGATAAGAAGATTAATTCTTCAATAGTAAAAAATGTTACTCATTCTGAAAAGGAAATTAGCAATTTTAATTATTGGTATATGATTAATAAGACCGATCCTTATTTTATCAATAATCGTGTGAGGAGATTTACAAACAATGGTCTTATTTTGCAATCTGAGTTAGTAGCGGTGCGAATGCCTTTTTTTGATAATAAGTTGGTTGATTTTGTTTATAGCCTCCCAGACGGTTTAAGATATAAAAGTTATATATATAAGAAGATGTTATTAAACATATTTCCCGAGTATTTCAATAATATCCCGTGGCAGAAGACAGGATATGCCATTAGTTTGCCCAATTTATCAACATTTATTACAAGGGCAAAGAATAAAATATTACGAAAAATGAAGTGGTTAGGTCTAAAATTACAAAATACAAGCGATTACACTGATTATCCAAATTGGATTCGTCAAGAACCAGTAAAATCATTTTTTGAGAGAGTAATACAAAATCCTAACAGTTTGTATGGGGAATATATCTCCATGGACAAAGTGAAAAATGACTTAAGTTGTCATTTTAAAGGGGAGGATAAAGCAGAGATTTTGTGTCTTTATTTATCTTTTGAAATATGGCTTCAACAAGTATTCAAAGGCAAATATCGCAGTAGTAAAGAGGATTTATTGTAAATGAAAAACAATAAGCCAGTTGCCAGTTGTAGCTTACATTAACAATTCATTTTTTGCAGGATCAGAAACTTTTATTTATAAAATTGTGATTTTAATCACAGTGTTATAGAAATAAACTCTATATTATAAAATTAAGATAATAGTTTTACGTTATAATTTAGTATATTCATTAACATTATTTAAGTTCATTAGAAGGAGGAAAAGATGAAAAGGGTTTTAATAATATTACTTTCGTTGTTATTATTTGTGATTTCAGATATAGCTTTTGCTGCAAACCACTTCATTCGCCCGGGTCCAAATGGCGGAGATTATGGAACAGAAGATGGCAGTGATTGGAACAATGCCTTTGACGGATTTCCAGAAACTATGATACGGGGTGATACCTACTACATAGCCGGTGGTGATTATGACATAGGTAAATATGGTGCAGCAAATAATGAGACATATATATTTGACGATCCTGAAGATGGAAGCACATATATTTACATCAAAAAAGCATCAGTAGACGGTATTTCTGATCAGACTCCAGGTTGGAACACTGATTTTGCAAACAATCAAGTTGTAATACACAATTCTACGGATGCAATGTACCAGCGGGCGCTTTATTTTAAGCGAGGATATTATGAGTTTGATGGTGTCACAGGTTCAGGGAAGAGTGGATACGGTATTCTTGTAACAACAGATGATAGTGTTATCCCCACTCCAGGTTTAGGCAGAGTATGGCTTGTTTTTCTTGATAGGGTTAATCATGTTACTTTTAAACATATCAAATTTAAGGGATACACATTAGAAGAAGCCACCAAAGTTAACATATCAGATCAGGTAAACCTCGTTCGTAGTTGGGGGTCAGTTAGCAATATTACACTTCAGTTCTGTTATTTAAAAGACGCTACCGGTCCGGTATTTATTAGTTCGGATGGATGGTTGATAGAGAATTGTTATTTTAAGGATACATGGGGAGGCGGACCAGCAAATTCTCATGGGGAAACAATTAATATATATCCGTCTGATAATCATGTTATTAGATATAATATATTTGATAATGCCGTTAACAGCACAGGGGGGATTGTTGCTCACGGCCAACTCTTCTATGGGGGTGCTTATTTAAATGGCGTTAATAATGTAGAAATTTATGGCAATGTGTTTTTTAAAGGATCTGGTAGTGTTTTGATAGGAACAGCAGATTCCGCCTGTTCTATTGGAATGAATAATTGGAAAATCTATAATAATACCATTGTAGATGTATCTTCAAGAATTTATGTTCCAATTAGGACTGACTGCCAAACAGTGCCGGAATACGAAAATACATGGCCCGCTTCCGGTTGGGAAGTAAAAAATAACCTGTTTTATGGAGGAGGTGGTGCGCAAACTGAAACAGGAGTAACTTATGCATATAATTATTATAATAATATGGCAAACGAAGCGGCTATTCCTAACAATTGCACAAGAAGCTGTATTAAATCAAATGAATCTACTTCCAATTTGTTTTACGACTATGCCTCTAATGATTTTAGATTGAACGCATCATCTGAGGCTTTCAATGCAGGAACTGATTTAGGTGAACCATATAACATAGATGTAATTGGCATACCCCGCCCCCAGGGAAAAGGAAGCAGATGGGATATAGGTGCATATGAATATCCATTGCCTCCTCCAAAGAATCTTGAGATATTGAAATAAAGATGTTCTCGATTAAATCCCTTGGGGTTTTATTCCACGCCACTTGCGGCGGGGTAGTTTATTTTTATATTAGCGAGGCGATAAATTCAGCTTTTTACAATTTTTTGCCTGTTTCTGATTACTTCAATTCCTTTATGGTAACAGACGGCGGTTATGCGTCAAAAGACAATGCCAGGGCAGCGCAGGAAAGAGGGATTATCAATATCGTATTTAACAAGATAACCGGATCGCTAAAGAACATAGTCAGAAGCA
>CAZIFK010000105.1:0-8537 GCA_964538995.1 uncultured bacterium | reverse complement strand
GTTTCGATTTTTCAATGGCTTGAATGATATTAGCAGCAGACTTTTCAGCCATTCGATCTAACCCGACAAGTTGATTCACTTTCAGCCGGTAAAGGTAATCCACAGATTTAATCAATTCAGTTTCCACCAATTGATCAATTAACTTTTCACCCAAACCGTCAATGTCCATGGCATTCTTTGATACAAAATGTTCTATACGCCGTTTAACTTGAGCTGGACAAGAAAGATTTTGACATCGAGCAACAGCTTCACCTTCTGGTGTGTGAACCTTATGCCCACATTCCGGACACTCATTTGTCATCTGAAAAGGACGTGAATTCAAGGGCCGTTTTTCTGTTATGACTTTAACTACCTGGGGGATTACATCTCCGGCGCGTTGGATCAGAACTGTGTCTCCAACACGGATATCTTTTCGATCAATTTCATCTTGGTTATGCAGAGTTGCATTAGAAACAACGACACCGCCAACATTAACCGGTCGGAGTTTTGCTACGGGCGTTACGGCTCCGGTGCGACCGACGGATAAAACGATGTTTTCAATGATGGTTGTTTCTTGCTGCGCTTTATATTTTCCGGCTATGGCCCAGCGCGGCGAACGACTACGGACACCCAATTCTTCTCGCAAAGCGTAATCATTCACTTTGATAACCGAACCATCAATTTCATAACTAAGTGAATTGCGACGGGTTTCCAATTCAAAATGCGTGTAGATCGCTTCTTCAATGCTATTTACTTTTTTGATTTCCGGATTAACGGGAAAGCCCCAGTTTTTCAACGCAGAGAGAAACTCAATATGAGATGTAAAACGAACCCTATCAAGCGCTCCGGCCTGGTAACAAAAGATAGATAAGGGACGAGTCACTGTAATAGATGAGTCCAGTTGTCTCAAGCTCCCGGCGGCTGCATTGCGCGGATTGGCAAATAAAGATTCGCCAGCATTTTCACGCTGATTATTTAATTTTTCAAAATCATTCTTACGGATAAACACTTCCCCCCGGACTTCCAATAGTTCCGGAGCCGGTTGTGATTCCGTTCGCAAAGAAAGTGGAATACCGCGAATGGTTTTTAAATTCTGTGTGATATTTTCTCCCGTGGTCCCGTCCCCCCGGGTGGAGCCGGATACGAATTGACCGTTTTCATAAACAAGCTCAACGGCAAGGCCATCCAGTTTTGGTTCCACCACATATTCTATATGTCTCTCGATGCCTAATCGACGCATAATTTGTTCGTGAAACGCCAATATTTCATCTGTGCTCATGGCATTTGCCAGGGACATCATGGGAATGCGATGTTGAATGGTTCCAAATGCTTCCAGTGGCCGAGCGCCCACACGTTGTGTCGGGGAATCTGCGGTTATTAATTCGGGATTTTCTTCTTCCAGTGCTTGCAATTCACGGAGCAGTACGTCGTATTCGACGTCAGAGATGAGGGGGTCGTCCAGTACATAATAACGATAATTATGATCGTTTAATTCTTTACGTAATGTATTGATCGTATCATGAATAGTCATCGTCGTTGGGATAGCTTTCGTTTAAAGTATTCAGCAGGATCTTGCAGAGTTCGTTTGACGGCACTGATATATCCATTCTCGTCTAATGGAGCAGCGTATATGGAATGATCGTTAAGAGAAACTACAAAAAAATATTCAATCGTTTTTGCCGGTGTAATAAGTGGATTGAATTGATGACGATAGCGAGCGCGGATAATTTTTAATGGAAATTCAATATATTTATCCATAGCATCGGTTTTGAGAAATATACTAACTGATTCGATTTCGTTTTTATCGAAATCAACAAAAAGATCCATGTTATAAGGACGGGTATTAAACACTACCGATTTAGGATGGTGGAAGACCTTTGGCGTAATGGGAAAAGGACCCTCTTGGGGTAAATCCGGGTTAGATATTTGAATCAAACCTGAAGCAATAAGAAGCAGTAATGATTTCAAAATTTCTGTTTAACCGTTGACATATTTATCAATGAATTCAGAAACAGAAAAGTGATTTTCTTGTTCAAGCTTAAAATGGTTATGGCAATAATTACCATTTTCATCTACATGATATTGTGCTGCATACGAATCAACATTTTCTGTGATATCAATTATTGCTTTTTCTAACATGTCACTATCAGCCATCGTATTATACAAACCAAAAGATACACGCACCATTCCGGATTTTAGTTTAAACACTTCTTCAAAATCCTCGTCTGCAATTGTTTCTGTGGCGTCTAATAAATCATCCAATATCATTTCTTTAACGTATGGGTGAGCACAGAAGCATTCATTTCGAACTGCAATATTATGGTAATCATTCAAAATTGCTGCTACCAGTCCATGATCCATTCCTTTGATATTAAATGAAATCGAAGCAGCTCTGGGACAAATGGTATAGTTGGACTCCCCATAAATGATAACATCCGGGATATTTTGTAACTTTTCCATTGTAGCCATCACAAGTTGCTCTTCATCTTCAAATATTTCTTGCATACCAATTCTGTCCAAAACATCTATAGCGGCGGCCAGTCCGATAGCCCCGGGAATATTGGGCGTGCCGGCTTCTTCCCGATCAGGAAAATTTGTCTTGACTTCATAACGCTCTACATAAACATTTTCTACCATGCCGCCACCTACTTCTTCCGGCTCGATATTTTCCAGTATCTCCTTGCGGCAGATCACTGCACCCGGAGAACCGGGGACATACGTTTTATGACCGGAAAACACGAGAGCATCAATGTTTCTGTTTGGGTTTTTATGGCCGCTCATTTGCACGGGTAAATGGGCAACCAATTGTGCTCCGTCCACCAATATAAGGGCATCATATTTATGGGCAACCTCAGCAATATCATAAATTGGGTTAATAATACCGGTTACATTGCTCACGCCCGTTACAGCTACATAGTTGACATTGCCCAGGTTTTTTTTCAGCTCATATTCCAGTGATTCCATATTAATACACCCCGGACGTCCTTCGTGGCTATTCAACGGAATATGAATAACTTTTCCAGCATGTTTCCTATGTGGGAGGTCGTTAGAATGGTGTTCCATCAGTGAGATTAAAGCAATATGGCGATCAGGACGGAAAACGCGAAAGATTTTTGCCAGCCGGTTAATCCCGGACGTAGTACCACTGCCAGTGAAGAAGCAGGTATATATTTCCGGATCTGCTTTAATAAAGGATAAAATACGTTCATGAGCCCACTGGTATTGTTTTGAAGAGATGCGGGCGGAAAAGTGTAAAATACTGTGGGTGTTAGCATAATGATCATAGAAAGCCTCAAGAGCATCATAAACAGCCCCCATCATTAATGTAGATGCGGTGGAATCCAAATAAATACGGCGGCTTTCTTTGCCATCAGCAGTTTTATATACAGTGTCCAAGCCGATAAAATCAGCAGCAACTTTGGAAAATAATTTATCTTTTGTTTTAATGTTATTCATGGTTGAAATTTATAATTATTCTAGTCAATCTTGAGTAAGAATAATATTACAATTCCTTAAAGTATATACATTCCTTATACCATTTTTCATAGCTGACTTTCTGGTGAATAAAACAGTCTATACTGCACTTGGCTTTTCCTAAGCATATTTGCGGCGGATTGTCGCGAACATCGCTGTGCAAAACCACAATAAATTGATTAAAGGGTCTCTTGGCATATTGCCCCATATTGGTTAAAGCGGAATAAGCAAACTCCAAGCCTTCATTCGACCGATTACGATCCACTTTTATTTCCACCTGGTAGACGCGTCCCGTCCGAGTTTTATAAACAGAGACACCCATCAATTCCGGCGCGGAATGATTGCGCTGGAAATAGCGGGGCGTCATAGCTTTTAATTGTTCATCGCTGAATTTTGGTTTTGCAAACAACAGTAAGGGTAAAAGAAATAATAAAAGATTTTTCATATCAGCGTCCTCGTTTGTAGAATAAAAATAACATGATTAAGAGCAATCCCGCAGTAAAAAGTATTGCTATCTGAATACGTTGGCTTGAATACACAATGGATGCTGCTTCAATCACATAATCATCATTGATGTATTCATTTATCCCAAATGACCACTTTAATGTATCTTCTGAAATGGTATCAGCATTGGTAGATGTAATCACTCCCGGCATGAATACCTGATATTGAAATTGATCATCCTGTAATTCACTCGTAAGGCGTAGTTCTTCTTCATAGATATCCGTCGCATTGCTTAAGAGAGTGCTGTATCCGATCGGTAAATCATTTTGAAAAGGACGGAGCATTTGGTCCATGAAATACTGTTTATCTTCCAATTCTTCAAAAAGCTTTTTATGGTTGACCCGTGCTAATGTATTGTGAATATGGTTTATGACCCGTTCAGAAAGGTGAGGATCTATTGTTGTTTCAGGATCTCTTTGCAAATCATTGATTCCGGCAGAACACATATAATAAAACGCTTCATCCAGCCAACGAGTGGAATCATTATTGCTTTCCTGCAGGCTTTTTCCAAAAGCCGGATATTTCAGATATACATTTCTACCTTTAAATACATTTCGCAGTGTATACCGTGTTGTAAAATATCCTTCAGTTCGCTGTATTTGAATTGGGTGCTGCAAGGAAGTTAAAGAATCATCCCTGGACGTGAATAATAATGCACCTTCTGCAATTCCGCTTGTTTTCATAACCCAAACATCATCGTTTTCCACGTGCTCTTTTTCTATTTTCGTAGTCCAGGCTGACCCGGAGGGGTGGGGGAAATCATGATTAAAGACATCAGTGGAATCTCCTTTGGTTAGAAAACTCATAGAATAACGTCCGTCAGGAAAAACTTTGACAGTAATGAGCGTTTCTACACAACTTGTAAAAAAATAGCCAAAAAGAAGTAAAATGAAAAATCGTGTTTTATTTTGTAGTGATATACTCATAAATACGGGGCAGGTAAATATAGCACAAAAGGCCGGTAAATATCCCCACTAAACAATCTATTGGATAATGATAAGAACATACAAAGGTAGATATCGTAATTAAACAAAAGAGTATGCTCAAAAAATATTTATTTATAGGTAAAAATTTATTTGCATAAGAACATGTAATAAGTGCTCCGGCAACGTGCAAACTGGGAAACGCTCCACCACCGGCATCTAGCAGATAGATTAAATCCATAATAGGGATAAATAAAAAACCACTTGGTATAATATCGGGTCTCAGAGGAACAGGTCCATCCACAGGAATAAAAATAATAAACCATTGATGAATAATACTGGTTATGGCGATAACAAAAATATATTCAGATATTTTTGGATGTCTTGATTTATATACTATCCAGGCCGGGATGCCAAGCATCAGGTAATATGAGAAATAAATAAAGTGCCATATTTCAAATCCTATCAGATTCAGCTTATTGGGAAGAACTTTATATAACGGCAGTCGAAATAAGACCAGATCCCATTCTGATAAAATATAGTCTAGGCTATAGGGAATGACTGAATATCGTAATTCACAAGCTTGGGGGTAATGCCAGATGAGAAGAAAAATAGGATAAAATGTATGTAAAAATTTAAATGGCTGTTGATTGAAATGTTTTGCCGCCCAAGCAGAAAAAAATACCCAGCCGGAAATTATTATGTTTAATTGAATATGCCCAATCCAATCGGGGATATTGTGATTAAACAGAAGGATGTGAACAGTTAGCAGCAGTTCATATAGGAGAATAAATTTATCAACAAGGTTTAACATATTTACAATTAAAAAAATCCCTTTGTATATTAGGATTTTGTTTGAACACCTTCCCCAAAACCCCCTCCTAATGTGAGGAGAGGCTTTGTGGGGTGGTGATGTATATATTTAGTAATGTTGAAAAATCAAAACGTCATACGTAATGAGGTTTGAATCGCTCGGATAATAAGCAGGGCATCAGCACCGGCGACTGTTCCGGATGGGTTGAAATTTCCCGTTAGCAGATCGGTTTGCATGATTCCCCGTTCAGCACAGAGAGCCATAGCATTATAGGCATAATGGCTACTGGGGACATCGCTGAATCTGGAGGGACTTTCTCCAAAATAGCGCGTTTCTAAACCGGCATCACGCGTTGCGACCACCAGTAAACGTTGTACGGCCATAGCGTATTCTGCTCGAGTAATAACCTCATCAGGGTGGAATTTCCTATCGGGGCTGACTTCCAATACACTGAATTGGGTCATTTCATTAATCCACGTTTCTGCCCAATGACCTTGGCTGTCTAGCGGATTGCCAGCTGAACTACTGGCATCGTTGTATTGTCCTGGAGTTTGAAATCCAGCATTTTGCTGAGGCATTCTGGCGAATAATTCACTAATCTTCAATTCTTCTGCAAATAACACAGCGAGATCAGCACGGGTGACCTTTTCGTGCAGAGCAACTTTCTTTCCGACGGAAGTTCCAGGCATGGCCCGAACAATTTTTTGGGCTAAATTCCATTTAGCATCGGCTTTACCGGCATAATCACCTTTTTTACTCACGACTTTTCGGAAATAAGACCCGGCTTCGTCAAAATCGTAGTTATATAAATGGGCTACGCCGTAATAATATAAAGACGCTTCGTGATTTTTCTTTCTTTTCAGCGCTTTGTCTAGCAGTTTTGTGGACCGTTTAAACCAATATTTTTCATGTCCGCGAAGTGTGATCCATACCCTAGCTCCCAACGCCAATACATCAGGATCCTTTCCGCCCTTACTGACGCCCTTGCCCGCATTATTTTTGGCTTCTTTGATGTTCCCAAGATGGGCATTCGCTAACCCCAAGCCACAGTATCCGATGGCGAATTTTTTATCAAGATCGACAGATCGTTGAAAAGATGTCAATGCGGCCTTATAATTGCCGGATTCCACAGCCCGCATACCAGCCTTGAAATGGTATTCAGGGGTATCTACGTCACTTTGAGGTTTTTGGCTGCACCCGGCAATAATGAAAATTGCAAGTGCAGAATAAAGTATATTTCTCATGGTTTTACCCTTATCGTTAGTACAACTTGTTAGAATATAGGGTAAAATTTATTGAAATAAAAATACGATGATTGTTGAAGATTGATCTAAATCACATTATATGATGTTTAAATTGCATATTGATACAAGTATAGATAATTTCTTTGAACACTCAACATAGGGGATAATTAGAGGATGAAGTCTAATTTACGCATAAAGACAATAGGCGTTATTTTTTTGGTTTCTATTTTTGCCATTTGGCCGCAAGGTCAAACAGCTCAGGGGACTGGATACGGACAAACAAAAGATGCTGCCATAGAGCAAGCAAAACGGGATGCAGTTGAAGTAGGACTTGGAGCATTTATTTCATCAGAAACCGTAGTGACCGCAACATCATTGAGTGATAATATTTACTCCAAAGCTCAGGGGTTTGTTAAAACATTCAAAATCGTATCTGAAAAGCAAGGACCTGATGGTCTTTGGGAAGTAACATTGAATGCCGAAGTGACTCAGATACTCGATCAGGTTATGCAAGACGAGGCGGCTCTTCAAACGCTTCTGAATTCCATGAACCGCCCGAGGATTATTTTTATGATCAAGGAAATTAATCTTATCGACAATACGCCTACTGATTTTGCTGAGACCAAGTTACTAAGCATGTTTTATGATAAAGGCTTTGATGTGGTAGATCGACAACTCGTCCAGGCATTAAAAGGTCAAGCCGATTATGAGCAGGCTTTGGCTGGAAATGTATCGGCTGCGGCCAAGATTGCCAGCATGCTTGGGGCAGAGGTGATTGTAATTGGCACAGCGAAAATTTCATCGGGTGGAAAAGTGTATAATATGTACTCGGGCCAAGCGGATTTAAACGGAAAAATTGTTCGAGCTGATACAGGAGAAATATTAGCAGTGGTTCCTAATTCCCATGGTAAAAAACCACACATATCAGCTTCCACAGCTGGAGTAAATGCTACCAATGATGCAGCTGGGAAATTGGGTAATGATATTATCCGTCAATTGATTTTAAAATGGAGTACCCAACAGTCCAATTTCATCAAAGTATATATTGTTTTGCAAAATGCAGATTTTATGTCCTACATGACGTTTGAATCTTTCTTAAAAGCCCAGACTGTATCGGGAATTAGGAATGCTTACGCAAAAAGCCTGAACGACGGCGTGGCAGAATATGAAGTGGAATTTGAAGGTAAATCTCAAGCTTTGGCAATGGGTTTAAGTAGAACGTCTCCGGATGGTTTGGATTTTAAAGTCACCGGTCTATCCGGCAATCGTATCACAGTAGAAATAATTCAATAATAGCGAGGTCATATATGAAACATTTATTCATTTTATTATTCAGTTTGACTCTTTTAATAGGACAATCATCTTTTGTTGGCGAACAATTTGAAAGAGGATCGATCAATTATTCTGAGCGCACCATCCAAGCAACGGGAATTGGATTTATTCCTGAAAATGTTATTAATGCCGGCCAAGCTCGCCGAGCAGCATTGCGAATTGCGAAGCAGGATGCAATGCGCCAACTCATAGAAATTATAAATGGTGTGGTAGTGACGAGTGAAACAACCATGAGCAATGCCATGTTTGATGATGTGATTAAATCGC
>CAZIFK010000104.1:0-8573 GCA_964538995.1 uncultured bacterium | reverse complement strand
CCGGTCATATGAATGTGCTCCTGGCAGAAGCAAACGTTCCTTATGAACAATTGAAGGATCTGGATCAAATTAATCCGGAATTTGAAGACTGCGATGTGGCTATCGTTTTGGGCGCCAATGATGTAGTCAACCCTGCCGCGAGGCATGATAAATCAAGCCCGATTTATGGGATGCCGATTCTCAACGTGGATAAAGCCAAAACAGTATTAGTGAACAAACGAACCATGAACCCGGGATTTGCCGGTATACAGAATGAGTTATTTGGTTTTGATAATACATTGATGGTCTTCGGAGATGCCAAGGCTACCTTGATTGACTTGCTTAAAGAATTGAAAGAATTATAAGTATATCGTAAAAAAATCAAATTGGGATAAATCCCACTCTTAGGACGTTTATTACCCCTGGCATAAATGCCAGGGTAATTAATAGTCTACTCAAAGACTAAACATTTTACTTACCCCGTCCTTCCCGCCTACGTACCTACGGCGGACAAGCAGGACGGGGATCTAGTAACAAACTGTGAGGGGTTTTCCTGCCCGACCGGCAGGCGGGAACCCGTTCTCGGATTGGACAAAATTAAAATTCAAAGTAAAATACAATCTAGAAAATGATTTTTTAACCATTTATCCATGACCACCCCTTTATCCACTCCTATTACAGGAGGGGAATAACAAAAAAGGAGCAGTGAATTGCTCCTTTTTTGTTTAAAACAATTATAATCATTTCTATACTTTAATATTTATAATTTCCTGACAGGATTACATGTTCAAACGTATTATTCTATTGGCAATTTTAGGAGCAAATTTCATGACAGCAGAAAATGAAACCATTGTCCTCGGTGCCGGATGTTTTTGGTGTGTGGAGGCCATTTATGAACGAATTGACGGAGTAATTTCCGTTGAAGCAGGTTATGCCAATGGACATACTGAAAATCCAACCTATGATGATGTTTGTAATGGGAACACCGGTTTTGCAGAAGTAGCCAAGATTACGTTTGATCCCCAAAAAGTATCATTCGCTGAAATTCTGGATTTATTTTGGAAAGCTCACGATCCTACGACATTGAATCGGCAAGGTGGAGATATTGGTACTCAATATCGATCCGGAATATATTTTCAATCAGATGACCAAAAAGAGATAGCAGAAAAGTCATTGTCCAATGCACAAAACGCGTTCAAGGACAAAATTGTGACAGAAATTGAACCTCTAAAAAATTATTATATTGCTGAAGATTATCATCAGAATTATTATGATAATAATAAAAATGCACCATACTGTTCTTATGTAATAACGCCTAAACTAAAAAAGTTGAATTTGGCAGAATAATGTTTAAAGTTATACTTTATATTATTCTGATATTTGCATCAATATTCACTAATTACAGATTCAGGAATTCGACATATAAGGTTGCTAAAGCATTACCTGTTTCTATGCTCATCCTGCTGGTTAGTTGGTCGTATTTTAATAATCCAAATACGTATTCTTTAACTATTATCATTGGATTAATTTTTTGTCTCAGTGGT
The DNA here is from genome assembly GCA_964538995.1 of uncultured bacterium. Lineage (GTDB taxonomy): Bacteria > Fidelibacterota > Marinisomatia > Marinisomatales > TCS55 > JADFRD01. The sequence continues at coordinate 7,050 of CAZIFK010000104.1, read as the reverse complement.
GATATTCTACTACTCAATCCCGATAATTTTAAAAAGGGACTTTTCAGTTTTCTCACGGGGCATCTCTGCTACATCACCGCTTTTACAAAAGGAACGCTGGTCTTTTCTTTGCCTGTAACTCTGTTTATTGCATTGGCAGCAGTATTAATAATAACTCAATTATGGGAATCCAGCGGAAAACTCCGCATTCCGGTCTTGATCTATATATTAGTCATTTCCACCATGGTGCTTACGGCGTGGAGCCATTTTATTTCTGTTCTAACCCCCTTATCTCAAATTGCCGCACTGGGAGCCACGCTATTCATGATTTCTGATAGTGTACTGGCGTGGAACAAGTTTAAGACGCCGTTCAAAAGTGCGGAAGGAATTACGTTGTCAACGTATTATGTGGGGCAGTATTTGATTGCCATTTCGGCTATAAGTTAGATGAAAAATATTTCTTGTTTTAAGTTTTAATATAGTACAGACATTCCCTGCCTACATGCTTACGGTGGGTAGGCTGTCTGCACTACGACAAACAAGATGTTTGTCGTACATTTATTTTCATTGTAAAAAACTCAATGGATGTTTAAACTTCAGTCCCTTTCAAGACCGTCAGGTTTTCGATGTAGCAAAACCCGCCATGAGTTTATTCGCTGATATTTTCTAAAGACTGAACATCATAATTAAAGAAAGAAGACTATTATGACTATTATTTGGATTCTGTTAAGTCTGATCATTTTTTTTGGTTTGCTTGATTTGACTATTAAACATATATATCGATACCCGAAGAAGCCGCATCAAACCACACCAGCGGAATTAGAAATATCATTTGAGGAAATCCGGTTCCCTACCAAGAATAATTGTCACCTGTATGGTTGGTGGATACCTGCTCAAAATGAATCATCCAATCCGGTACTGACTTTGATTTTGGTTCATGGATGGGGACGTAACGTTGAACGCATGATGACCTATATTCAAAAACTTCATTCCAAGAATTACAATTTACTTGTGTTTGATTTGCGAAGTCATGGCAGCAGCGACCCGGATAAATACCCTAACTTATTAAAATTTTCCGAGGATATACGCGCCGCCGTTGACTTTGTTTTAAAACAAGATGTGGTAGAACCCGGACTGATTGGAGTCATAGGTCTATCCATTGGTGGATCTGCAGCGATCCACGCAGCGGCCTTTGATCAGCGGATTAAAAGCGTAATTACAATTGGGGCACTTGCACATCCGGTTGATGTGATGAAATTAGAATTTCAAAAAAAGCATATTCCTTATTTTCCGATAGTATGGCTATTTTTCAAGTATCTGCAATTCAAAATAGGAATAAACTTTGAACACATTGCTCCTGTAAATAATATTCGGGACACCAAAGCAAAGATATTGTTGATCCATGGTAATCAGGATGTAGTTGTCCCAATCGAACAGGGGGAAAAATTAAAAAATGCAGGCAATCCTAAAACGACCCATCTTTGGGTTATTCAGGATAAAGGTCATAGTGATTGTCACCATCACCCGGAGTTCTGGAAAAAAGTGGAGTCATTTCTGCCGGAGACAATCACAGTTTAAATCTCCAACTAAAAAGAAAAATGAAAAAAAGTATACTGCAGGCATTCCCCGCCTGACCCATTTGGAAAATATTAATAGGGGGTGGACAGGCTGTCTGCGCTACGACAAACAAGATGTTTGTCGTACATTATTTTCATTGTAAAAAACTCAACGGGTGTTTAAACTTCTATCCCTTTCAAGACCGTCAGGTCGCAGATGTAGCAAGCCCACCCTGCCTCCGGCAGGCAGGCGGCAGGATATAAGCCGGAAGATTTTATGCCAAAGGCTGGTGCAGCCAAATGGCAGAATTGAAAATGAGAGTTTGCTATGGAAATCAAATTAAAGAACAATATTGTTACAGTACGACACACTATATAAGCGTGCTATATGGCAAATTTGCATGTTAGTAACTAGTTAGGTTTAATATACTTGATATAATGTAAGGAGATAAAATGAATACTATAGTTGATTTGGTCAATATTATGACTTCCCCTCTTTCCAGAATAATGTCAATTTATGATGACTCTAATCCGGCAAAACGAAAATTTGAAAATAATATTTGTGCTACTCATATAGGAGGGGGTCTAATTATAAGCGTTGCACATAACTTATTTACACAAGTTCCAGTCTATCGTTCACTTGATGAATCTTTTTATCAAAATGAAATATTATCTAAATTGAATCAATCGGATATTTCGACATTAAATTCAAAATATACGCTAGATACAATCAACCAGAAGAGATATCTTATTGCGAATAAAAGTGACATTCCCTTACTAAAGAGTATTTTTGACAAAACTGGTAAAGACATGAACTATGCAGCTTTATATGATGATAGTATATGTAAACCATTTTTAATATATAATTTTGATTCGAATGGTTTTTTTGATTTAAAAAATAACAAATATTTTGATACAACAAATTCGCTCCACGAACCAAACATTGGAAAGTTTACATTTATACTTGAACTAGAATTGTTAGAATATGATTTTAAGCTTGATTTTGCGATTTACAGACTTACCAATAAGTATTTACCATTATCACCAACAATCCCATCAATTGGAATTGATTACTCAATTTATGAAAATTCTGAAATCGATTTATTTTGCTTACAAGGGGCTCATGCGGACAATTTAGGTAGAATGGTAAATAGAGCAATAATTGAAGGATATATTGATCAATTTAGCCCGCTTGGTGTAAAAAACGGTCAAATGAATTATTTTGAAGGATTACGATATTTAATCAAAGGATATTTTCGCTTTGGATCTTCCGGAGCACCATATATTTATTATAATACAGAAAGAGATTGTTTTCTTGTAAATGCATTACAAAGTGAAGCATGTCCCCAACAATTGTTAATTGATAATAAGCGAGCCGGTAATGCACAGTATATCAATGCAATAGCTACACCTTTAAAAAATGTTGAAAATATTATTAAAAAATATTAAACCTAACGCACGCTGCTCCGAATGCCAAAAACAACGTCGAGGAGATTTTCGTTATATAAACAAAGAAAGGAAAACAAAATGAGTAGATCAACAGGAAGCAAAACTAATGGCGGTGCATTTGATGAGGCCACAATTGAAGCTGTTTGGAAAAAGGGAACGCCAGAGACTGATTATCCTTCATTCCGAAAAGATAAATGTGGAGCATCCATGCAACGTGGGAAATACGGAAAAACAGAACAATGGGGATGGGAAATCGACCACAACAAACCCGTTGCCAAAGGTGGTACGGATGACCTTTCAAATCTTCAGCCCCTCCAATGGGAGAACAATAGGCACAAAAGTGATGATTGGCCTACCTGGAATTGCAAAGTAAAAAACTAGCTGTAATAATTTTCGACGTCGAAAGCCAGCAGCATGGAAAGTGGAGTTAGAAAGAAAAATGAAGTATAGTGAAAAGAAAATGTTAATCAATCACACCGTAGATTTACATCGTTAATTGGTCAGTAAATTATGAAAAAAATATTTATTTCTATAATTATCATTTTAATTATTATATACATTTTTGGGTTTTCATATGCTTTTGGTGGTGGTTGGGAAGGTATTGGAAACTCCTTATTTATTATTGTTAATTATTTTTTCAGCCTTAGGATTACATATATAGTTTTGAAAAAATTCTTGGGGAAAACAAAGATGGAAGACATGGGGTCATTATCATCTTTGCTAATATTAATACTTGCTATTATTCCATTTTGGTTTTTAATGAAATTCAATCCATTTATGTAAAATTAAGATGAGTATGATCGAAACATATAGAGGGGTGGTCTATCCAAATCAACTGGACCATATGGAGCATATGAATGTTCAGTGGTATTCAGCAAAGTTCGATGAAGCTACGTGGCAGTTATTTTCTGCAATTGGTATTACATCAGAATACATTCAGAAGGAAAATAAAGGTATGGCAGCGGCTGAAACCAGCGTTAGGCATAACTGTGCTTTCTAAGCGAGATTAAACAATGAGGTATAGAGGTTATTTATTGAAAGAGAGCTTGCAGGATAAAAGCGTTCTAAAGTCACTGGAAATTACTGAAACAGAAACTATACCCTGTCCAGAGCATATGAAAGCAGACTATATGGATGACGTCTGGACTGGCATGGTTTTTACTGGTGATGCTGACAAAGTTGATCATATTTCGGAATTGCTAAGTGAAGCCATCAAATCACGAGGGTGGTATCTTGATATTCATACAGATACAGATAACTACTTAATATTTTATAAGACAGTAATAAAATATACTCGTCAAAGAGAGAAACAGCCATGGCCGAAAGAAGCAATAGAAGCTGCTCGAAAAGCAGACGTTCCCTCGTTTGTGAAAAATGAGAATGTAAACCTGTAATAAAGGAGTCAAAAATGAAGAAAATGACAATCGTAATCATGAGTTTGATTCTTACTGTGTCAATGGTCTATTCAAAAAATAATACTAGTTTTAAAATAGGATTGCCATACTCAACGGTACAAATTTTGTTGGGTAATCAAAATGTAAGTGGTAAGAATTTTACACCTACTTTAGGGTTAAGTTATTTTGGAATAAGTTTCGCTGGTAAATATACAGAAGATGGTGAAAGTGATGAATATGACTTGGCAGTACGGTTTTTAATCCCACGAATAGGGGCAAGATTATTGGGCAATCGAACCGGAGATTTAAATAGTTATTACTTTGGAGAGGTTTTCCTTGTCCTGCCATTTATTAGTGGTTCAGATATAAGTAAAGATGATGAAGAAGAAATAAAAGATGCAACTGACCTAATTGGAATTACACTTGGCTCGGGTGTAGAATATTTCTTTTCGAATTCATTTTCATTGGGCGGAGAATTAGCGTTTAATATGGCACTACATTCAGTAACGTATGAATCTGACGATGAGTGGAATAGTTATAAAAGTGAGTTTACTACACGAATTGAAGCAACATTTACTCAGATTACGTTTAATTATTACTTCAAATAAAAAGTTGATTTAATAGACACATTTACCGCTCGGATACAACCCGATGTGAAAGTCAAATATGAGAAACCTGATTTTGAGGTTTTGAAAGAAAATATAAGTTAATTTCTGCTCTGAAAAGAATTTCAAAATAGTATTGAGAACAGAACTTGGTTAATATGAAAAAGCTATTAAAAATATTGCTCTCCATCCTGGGAGGCTTACTCATTCTCTTATTTCTTATTTATCTCTTTTTATATTTCAAAGGGACAAGAACAACGGCTACAAATATGCGGCTGTTGGGAAAAACAGCTCCTGTTCTCACCATAGATGGATACCAATTCAGAGATCTCAATAAAAATAGTGAATTGGATACCTATGAAGATAGCCGGGCAGATATAGATCTCCGCATCGAAGACTTGATCAATCAAATGAATTTGGAAGAAAAGGCCGGCTTAATGTTTATTACTATGATAGGTATGAATAACGATGGTTCATTAAATGAATTTCCCATCTTAACCGATCCTTTTACTTATTTCCTGAAGGCCAATTCAACGTTGATTGCTAAACTCAAAATGAATCATTTTAATATCATTCAAGCTCCCTCCCCGGAAGCAATGGCGGATTGGAATAATAACATTCAAAAATTGGCAGAACGAACCCGGTTGGGTATACCTGTTTCTATTGCCACAGACCCGAGACATGTTGCAGCCAACAAACCGGGTGCTAATATTCCAACACCGTTCTTTTCTGAATGGTGTTCTACCTTGGGTTTTGCCGCCATTGGAGATACCATTTTGATGAGAGAATTTGGAGACATCGCCCGTCAGGAATATGTTGCATTAGGCATTCGGTTAGCCTTGTCTCCCATGGCAGATTTGGCAACGGACCCCAGATGGGGCAGAATCAACGGTACATTTGGTGAAGATGCGGAATTGAGTGCGAAATTAACGAAAGCCTACATATTAGGTTTTCAGGGAGATAACCTTAATGCTTCAAGCGTGGCTTGCATGACCAAACATTTTTCAGGCGGCGGTCCTCAAAAAGATGGCGAAGATGCCCATTTTCCTTATGGAGCGGAACAAATATATCCGGGCGAAAATTTTGACTATCACCTCATTCCTTTTGAAAAGGGAGCATTTGCAGCGAATACTGCTCAAATCATGCCTTATTATGGAGTTCCTGTGGGACAAACCAATGAAGATGTTGGTTTTGGTTATAATAAACAAATCATCACCGGATTACTCCGGGGAAAATATGGTTTTGACGGTGTAGTATGTACAGATTGGGGACTCGTTTCTGATAGTCCGGTAAAACCAGCCGCTGCGTGGGGTGTTGAGCATCTATCTCACATGGAACGGGCAGCTAAAATATTGGATGCCGGATGCGATATGTTCGGAGGTGAAGCATCGCCGGAGTTAATAATTGATCTGGTCGAATCAGGACAAATGAGCGAAGATAGGATTGACGTATCGGTGAATAGAATATTAAAGGATAAATTTCGATTGGGTCTATTTGATAATCCGTATGTGGAAAAAGATAATCTTCATATAATAGGAAATGAAAAATTTATGGTTAAGGGAAAAGAATCCCAGCGAAAGTCGTTAGTTTTGTTGAAAAATGAAGAAAACATCCTGCCGTTGAAAAAGGGCGCGAAACTATATATCCAGGGACTCAACCGTGAAGTTGCAAAGAAATTTACTGAAATCGTTTCAAACCCAAAAGCTGCAGATTATATCATTTTAAAACTGGACACTCCGTTTGAACATCGAAGTGAATATTTATTAGAACGATTTTTCCACCAAGGAAGACTTGATTTTCCGGAAGATGAAAAAAATGAGTTGTTGAAATTGATCAATTCCAAACCGACAATTACCATAATAACTATGGAAAGACCTCCTGTTTTCCCTGATATCAATGCAAAAAGTAAAGCGTTGATTGCAGATTTTAACAGTCAAGATGATATTATCTTGGAATTGATTTTTGGAAACTTCAATCCGACTGGTAAGCTTCCTTTTGAGATACCATCTTCTGTGGAAGCAGTCGAAAACCAAAAAGAAGATGTCCCTTTTGACTCTGAAAATCCAC
>CAZIFK010000103.1:0-8636 GCA_964538995.1 uncultured bacterium | reverse complement strand
TGGGCTTGGGCAATACGTTTTACAATAGCAAGTCCCAAACCACGACCATGCTTGGCACCCATTGCCAGTTGTGTACTGCGGACAAAAATACTTTGGTAATTCTTTTCAGAAATCGATTGTCCAAAATCCTTAATACCGACGGTAATAGATTTATTATCCTCGAAGGCTTCAATAATGATACGCTGCCCTTCGGAAGCATATTTAATAGCATTACTAATATAATTCTTAAATACCTCCTCGACAATCGGATTGGCCTGAATTAACAGGGTATCAGGCATATGATTTTCCAGATTCATTCCTTTATCTTTTAAAGATGGCAAAAACTGATTAACCACTTCCTTAATAACCTCCGCAAGGTCAATTTCCTCCATCCGAATTTCTTCACCCAATGCTACTTGAGAAAGTAAGGTAGTCCTTTCCACAACTTGTAATAAACTCTTACTGCTATCTTTTATTACTTCCACCATTTCATTACCCGGAAACTCGTCTATCATCAAATCCGCCAATCCACTAATCACGCCGGCCGGATTCTTTAAATCGTGGGTAATTACATCCAACAGAAGTTCTTTCATATTATTCGCTTCCATCAATTGCTGGGAAAGAACTCTATATTCCTCCTCGGAACGCTGAAGTATTTCTTGCGCTTGTTGGCGATCAGTGATGTCGCGTGCGATACTAAGAATAGCTGGCTCTCCACGATACTCAATCGTACGGCTACTTATTTCAACCGGAATTGTCTTTCCATCTTGACGTACATGAGCACTCTCAAAAATAACATAGCCTTTTTTACGTAATTTCTCGATTATCGAGGGTATTGAGGCGGCAAATTCGGGAGTATCTATGTCCTTTGGTGTCATTTGTAACAATTGTTTCTTAGTGTAACCAAGACGTTGATAAGCCATTTTGTTTACTTCCAGGAAGTGTCCTTTTATGTCGTGTATAAAAATGGCATCACTGGCATGGTCGAATAAATTCCTGAATTTCTCCTCAGACTTTCGTAATGCTTCTTCAACGCGCATGTGCTCGGTAATGTCCCTATTAATACTTAAGATGGCTTGTTTCCCTTCATAATTAATCACCGACGCACTTACTAGGATATTAATGATTGTTCCATCTTTTTTAATATGTACTGTTTCAAAATTATCAATAGTGCCTTTTCGAAGCGTTTGGCGAATTCGGTCTTCACCCATAGTAACATCTTTCGAAATTTCCTTTAGATTCATTCCAACAAACTCATCACGACTGAATCCATATATGTCAAAAGCTTTGGTATTTGCCTCAAGAATAATTTCATTATCAGGCTCAAAGATAATAATGGCGTCATTGGCGTTTTTGAACAGACTACGATACTTCGATTCCGAATCTTTTAGAGCCTCTTCTGCCTGCCTACGCTCTGTGATATCACGTCCGATCAACTGAAACAGAGTTTGTCCCCGTATTTCAAGCGATCGTCCGCTGACTTCAACGGGAAACTGCGAACCATCCTTACGTCTCCAGATGGTTTCTAATAGGGAATATCCCCTTTCATCAACCTGTTTCTTCCATTCACGGTTGGTCTCTTCCAAAACCTCCGGCGCAATAATATCAGTACTGATGAGCCCTCTTAGTTCTTCTTTCAAATAGCCAAGCATCTGTGCGGCTGCCTCATTGGTATCAATAATTTCTCCCCGGGGCGGGATAACCGTCAGGAAAGCATCGCCCGCTAGTTTGAACAACGTACGATACTTCTCCTCAGATTCTTCCAGGTCTCTGGTCATTGCCCACACTTGATCAATGAGTCTTCTCTTTTCTAATACGTCAAAAACATCTAACGATTTAACTATAAAGTAGGTGATGGCTACCGCCGACAACATCCTGAATATCTGGATGGGTATACCAACCAGATTAGCAAACCGGGGTTGGTTTAGGACAGACGCCGGGAAAAAATCAGCTTCCGGAACAACCACAGTAAAAATACCATAAATCCCAAAAGAAATTCCGGCTAATAAAAGTTTTTTGGAGATGGAAGGACTATCAGCAACTTCCTTTCTTTGGCTGGTAAGGGCATAAGCGGTGAGGAAGGTGCTAAAAAGGCCAAGGGTATAACGTGACCATATTTCAGCCAACTTAATACCCTCATCGTAGGAAAGAACTATAAGGTAAAACAAAAACCACAGGAATAACAAGATTACCGGGCAAAAACGTATTATCCGAGGAAGATTCTTTTTTAATCCCATAAACTCGACACCGAATTGGAACAGTGCGGCAAAGGATAAAGCACCAATCAAGGTCGAAACCGCTAAGATATCAGATCCGGTGTGTCCCATTATAACAAACATTTCCATCCACTCATGGATAGCGTGGAACAAACCAAAGGCCACCAGCCACCCGAAGACCCTCGCCAGCCGGTTGTCCAATAATGGTCTTATTTTAACCCAGACAGCAAGGCCCATGGTAAAATAAGCCAGGCTGTACATTAAGTATATGAAATTGAGGTTCATTTATTGGCCCTTCAATTTATCATCCATTACACTCTCTATTTTATATTAAAATATTCCCATTCGCAAGCTGGGTCGAGTAATTTTTGTTTGTTCGCAGTCATCTTTTGAGCCTAAATTTTATTTGAATGGGATATGCAGTTTTAACAAACAGAATTATTATGAAAATCATAATAACAGAAGAGGTTTAAGTGATAAAAATAATGTTCTTGAATATTCTAAAAGTATTCACGGGCAGGCCGTATTTATGTGGAACATTGGCTGATTAAAAAATGGCTAGACAGCCTTTAATATTTTTAAAACAATAGAAAATGAAAAAGGAATACAAAATGGCATATTTAATATGGAATAAGAATTACTCTGTTGGTATCAAAGCAATGGATAATCAACATAAAAAACTTTTCAATATTATTAATGATCTACACGATGGGATGAGTTCAGGTTCCACTGATGAAGTTATGCGTAAAGTATTGTCAGAATTGTGCGACTACACCAAGTTTCATTTTACAGAAGAGGAAACCTTAATGAGTATAAATGATTATCCTGAACTCTCGAGTCATAAAGAGGCACACAACAAGCTTTGTGAAAAATTACAAAACTTACAGCAACAGTTTGATGAAAGAAAAAGTAACTTAACGATTATACTGAAAATAGAGAATTTCTTGAGCAGTTGGTTGGTAAACCATATTAAAGGTCTTGATAAGAAATACGGACTATACTTGAATAATAAAGGGATTATATGAATTTGGTAACTCAATGATTCTTCTTAACAAGTTGAATTAACAGAGTAAAAATATAAGCCATTTACAGAAGTCTGTCTAACCCACAGTCCACCAGACGCCGAAAGCGCCTGCGTGATTTCAGGAGTTTGGAGTTAAGGGAAAGTGAGTAGCCATAACAGGTCTTCAGAAAATAGAATTTCGGCGCAGGTGACTTACCCCGTTATAATCATCATATGTACTATACAACTTTCCCCTGGTAAAACACCTTCATTTCACCGGGTTTCAGCTTTACCCAATCCTCATTGTCCGTTGTGGGATTGGTAGCCACCACAGCCACGTATTGATCCATATTATCTTCAGGACCACAACGGCAATGTCGCAAAACATAATACAGTTCATCGTCATCCCGGTGATCATTATAGGCAATCAGATATTTTGAGTCTGAAAAGAGGAAGTTAAAGCGTCCTAAGGAAGAAATTTGCCTTGCAATGGAATGAATACCACCAATATCATTCGCAGAAGCCAAATCCACTGATTGAGAACCTCCATCCCGTAACCAGTCCATTATAAAACAGAAGGCGTATTCTGAGTCTGTATTTCCTTTAGGAAAGTACCATTCTAATTTGAAATCTTCGTGATTCATAATATCCGGCAATTCTCCATTGTGAGCAAACACAAAAGAACGTCCCAGAAACTCACGTTCAAAAGGGTGAGTATTTGCTACACAGTTTTCAATGTCCTGAGTTGCTTTTCTGATATGGGCAATAACGATCTCGCTTTTGAAATCATAGTGACTGATGAACTCCAGACAGCGGCTTTGGGCTGCCGGAAGTTCTTCCCTGAAAATTCTGCTTGAACGTCCTTCATAGAAGGCAATTCCCCAACCGTCGACATGATCTCCTAACTCCCAATCACTTTTCCTGAAAATTGAAAGTGAGTCATTCATTTCAGTTGGAATGTTGCTGTTTATGCCCAGTAGCCCACACATACTTTTGAAGTACTCAAGTGTTAATGTGTTAGGATTTTAAAGTAATTGTAATGGTTAAAATAATTATTCATCGGACAACAATTTGATACCTTAATCCCCAAACACTATTTATTAGAACGTAATAACTTTTTCACTTTCAACTGTCCATTCTGCAATAGTATCCAAACTGCTCTTTACAATACCATCAATTAGCATTTCCTGAGACACCCCACGGGCATCACTACAACTTCCTCAGGTGTGGACATCATACCCACGTTTAACCAAGCTTTTCATCATACGACCAATATTGTAATAGCCCATCGGTGTCTTTTGGTCTTTTAAAGCACACAGAATACCATCATCCATCATGAAAATCTTGACTGGTTCCTTTTTCTTCACGATGGCTAAGGCTAACCTTAATGCATTGTAGGATTTCTCATTCCCATAAGGGGAATTGTTTAGTATTAATGTGATCATTAGACTATCTCCTTTGATTGATGATTGGTAGCAGGTGAGTGATGATCTGTCAGAATTCGAATTTGTCCGTTAAATAACAGATGGTGGTAATATTTGGATAACATACGAAATATTTTGAAAAATCGTCGATTCATCCTTTTGGCACGAACATCATAGCATATCCTATAGCCAACGAGTAACAAAAAAGATGTTTACGCTACATGAATCGTTCAATTCATCATAATTTTAGAACCATCTGCGGAACCAATCTTTCTCAAAAAGGACTTTCGCAGCATGCCAATATCGACCCGGTTTATACATTTTTACATCAGGAAGCGGTTCAGCATAAAAATTCCCTCTGGCGAACCCCGCTTTTCCGTCACCTAGTTCAATAAAACATTCTCCGTTGCCTTTGAATTGCTTTTTTGTACCGTTCCCGGTGATATCCACGGCAATATTATGAGCAACAATTTCCGCTTGATAATGAGCGAATACACCGGCCTTAGGTAGAGGCTTGCCAAGAGCCAAGGGAATTCCCGTTATATCACCAATAGCATACACATCCGGGAATTTCGTTTCCAGAGTATTGCGATTAACCGATACCCACCCTGATTCACCTGTAAGCGCTGCTTCTTTTACAATTGGGGGAGCTTCATGAGTGGGAACATACGCTAGACAATCAAAGTGGGCCTTAGCTCCGTTTGAAAAATAGAGTGTTTTTTCTTTTTGATCCACGCTTATTAGTTGATGTTCAGGATAATATTGAATTCCTTTATCCTCTACTATTTTACGCACACCGGCAGACAATTCCTTTCCGGCAACCCCCATAGGACCGGGTTCTGCAGCGTAAAGAGATATATTAACATTATCCCGTATTTTCCGCTTGCGACAATCATACTCCAAAAGCATCGCTGCTTCGTATGGCGCTGCCGGACATTTATATGGAATAGAAGTAATGAGTACTACCATATCCCCTCCTTCAAAATCCTTTAAGGCGTTCCGTAGATTTTCTGCTCCCTCCAAAGAATAGAAATTGAAACCTACGTTTTCTAAACCGGAAACTGAATTGGGAATCAAATGTGCACCGAGCGATACTACAATAAAATCCCCGGAAAGCTGTTGACCGTTCACATCTACTATTTTCTTTTTTGGGTCAATCCGGGTTATTTTTCCATTCACAACTTCAATGCCTTTTCGATTAAGACGGTTAAGATTCCTGGAAATCTTTTCTGGTTTCCTAATCCCTGTCATCAACCATAGGAAAGAGGGGGCGAATTGATGCTCCATATCTTGTTCAATGAGAATAATTCTGTGTTCTTTGCCAAGTATTTTCCGCAGAGTATTGGCTGTAACGATACCACCGACTCCCCCGCCAAGTACTAAAATGGTTTTACTTTCCATAGTGAAAACTCCTCATTATTTTTTTTGTATTAATTTTTTTGCTATAGCCATTAGGTACGGTTTACGCAACGTAGAGTCTGCAATCTCAAATTTATCGAGTAAAGGAGGGGGCGCCAATCGATAGAGTAGTTTTGCTTCTACCATTACGACTCCTTCAGCCGGAAGTTTGTAAATCAGTTGCCTTTTTTCGCCCGGCCTTAACCGAGTATCCTTCACGATCCTTGACGCCAACCAAGGCATTGAAGGAACCTTGCCACTAGAATCCGCAAAAACAATATGAAAAATACCGTAGGGATCCTGTTTCGCCGGGTTATTGGTAAAATTGCCCCAGATCACTTCACCAACGTCATTCAGCGCTGATATCTTCAAGATCATCATTCGAGCCGGCGGCCCTGTGGGAAGAAAATGAGCTGCACCATTATTCTCAACTTGTACGCTGGCGATTATTTTTCCTTCGAATTCCTTTATACTCAAATCTATTTTCGCAGCTTCCCGCAATTTTTCGGGAGAGTATGCCCCATAAAAATTGTGTTGGGATTCTTTTAATGGTTTAGCTGGCATTGACTCCGTTGATATCCCCGTCATATGGCAATCCGTGCATGATTTATCATTAGCAACATACTCCGATGACTTCCATTCAAAATCCGTATCACAAATCGTCAGATTCCCACAACTCCGGGTACCTGGAATATCCAGCATTCCACCGTGACACCCTGAACAGATAAGGCTGTTTTCAAATAGTGCAGAATAAGCAGATTCGTGGTCTTCCGGTTCTAAATCTTTGTGGGGACCTTGCTTTACATCTCCAGGTAGATACCGGTTCGGCCAAAAGTCGGGATGATCGGTGAGTTCTGTAATCGAATGACAGATATCGCACGTAATACCTTCATTGGTTATTTCCTGCTGAAGATTAACATCTCCATTGATCTGTGAAACAGGTGCATGGCAGCGAATGCAATATAATTTAGTCTCACCATCGGTATCTTTCCGGGATAATTCGTAAATCTTGGCAAATAGAATATTATTTGCCGGAGTGGAACGTGCATGCTGAGAACTTGACCATTGAACGTAAATATCTTCATGGCATTCTTTGCAGGTCGCAGCGCTTTTTATTTCCACAGGTTCCTGACTAGATAACGTTGCTACCAATCCGAGTATGATAAAAAATATTAGGTGACTTTTTATTTTATTCATGTTAATACCTCGCTATTGGTTTACTTCTGATTTCTTCTAGTTCGAAAAGTCTACTACTAAGTTGTACTATGGGAATCAATTTCGCTCTGTTAATGTATTCCATTGGTCATTTTATTTTCCATCAGTATGTATGTCAATCATTATTACCGGGGCACTATTATTGATTTGTTGATATTATTCATCGACCGAAATCATATTTGATTTTGTTCGACCGAACTCTTGCTCAAGCCAGGAAAGAACCGCTTTGCCAACCCCGGTAACAAGGTTAAAGCAGCCAATAAGCTAAAGGCCAACAATCCCTTGTTTACCAGATTCTCTCCCCCACCGATAACTTCACGTCCAACATAACCTAAGTACGTATAGGCTATAGCGCCGGGACTCATGCAGATAAGAGAGGCAACTATATAATGCCGACTTTTAATTTTAGTTAATCCCAATGTGTAATTCAGAAGGTTGAAGGGAAATAAAGGAACTAAGCGGACAAAAGCCACAAAACGCCAGCCTGCTCCATTGACCCCGTCTATTATTTCTTTCAATTTTCCACCAACTTTTCCAGCTACCCAATCAGATGCTAAATAACGGGCTATGAAGAAGGCCAAAGTTGCGCCAAGGGTAGCGGCGGTCAGGTTGTATAAAATACCTAAAATGGGACCAAATAGAGCTCCCCCTGATAATGCAAAAACGGATCCGGGTAAAAATAATACGGTAGCAATCATAAAAACTGATATGAACGCAATGGGACCTAGAATGCCAAATTTATTAACCCAAATTTCCACATTTTCAACGGACAGTTGTGAATGGTATCGAAAGATTGTCAAGGTAGCTGCAATCATTAGAGCGCCAAAGAATAACCATTTTATTATTAACGTCTTACTCATGAGTTAACACTTTCTTTTTGGTAGCTATACTCTCCCATTTTGCCACGGAAAGGCAGGGTGATCAATTTGAGAAGTCCGAGCTCATTCTGATTTCGAAATTCCTTTAGACCGATTTCGACCTTTAGTTGACCTAAAGCCGGCGCTTTTTTATAGGTACCGCACAGACGGTCCCAAAATGATACGGAAAAGCCAAAGTTGGAGTTTGTTTCATCAACGATAGTGGAATGATGAATACGATGCATATCCGGTGTAACGATAATATAACGTAACCAACGGTCGATAATTTTGGAAATATTCACATTGCCATGGTTAAACTGGGAGCTAGCATTAAGAATCACCTCAAAGACCACAACAGCCAATGGAGGGGCACCTAAAACTATGACAAATATTGATTTATAAAAGAGTGAAAGCAGAATTTCCAGCGGATGAAAACGAAGCCCTGTTGTGACATCAAAATCGAGATCTGCATGATGTACGCGATGTAAACTGGAAATTCCGGTAACATTCGGACACCATTCCGGTAATTCTTCGGACACCGATT
>CAZIFK010000102.1:0-8691 GCA_964538995.1 uncultured bacterium | reverse complement strand
CTATTATCGAATTATCAGTCCGAACCTACAAAGAGAGACATATCAAATCAAAGAGCTCAAGTCAGAAATTAGTGAATGGTTATTGGTAACTGGTGAGTAGTCCCGAATAACAAATCACCAGTTACCCCGCCAAAGGCGGGCAGGCACTCCACCGCTAACCAATCACTTATCAACCCAATCACCATGCTCCTTCATTAAATCAATCAACTCGTCTACAGCATATTCAATTGATATATTTTTACGCACAACTGTGTTGCCTTTATATAATGAAATAACACCGTTTCCACTTCCAACATAACCATAATCGGCATCGGCCATTTCACCGGGGCCGTTTACAATACAGCCCATAATACCGATTTTGACACCTTTCAGGTGATCTGTACGCTCACGGATTTTTGCAGTCGTCTTCTGGAGATCAAAAAGAGTCCGACCGCATGAAGGGCATGAAATATATTCCGTTTTTGAAATACGTGTGCGTGTGGCTTGTAAAATACCAAATACGGTTTGATTGATGAAATCGATATCATGTTCTGACTTCAACCAAACGCCATCACCGAATCCGTCAATCAATAGACCGCCAAAATCTGTGGCACTATATAAGCAGCATTGTTCTCTATTCAATTTTCCAAAATCACGCTTTAGAATCACAGGAAGTCTACAGTTCAATTCTTTTAACTTGAAAAATGCCAAGCGCATTTCCGGCATAGCATGATCTGTTTCAGCGTTCAAAACAAGAATTACATTTCCCGGAAGGGATCCTATAGTGCCTTGATTGATGTTTTTAAGCACCACATCTACAAAGTGCATTCCCGACGAAATATCAGCAACAGATTTAAGTGACGATAATGGATAGTACTGATCTTTTTCCTGCCAGGTTTCTGCATTTTGGATGACACTTACAGTTCTTGGCAATTCAAAATTGATTGTATTTTTTCCTATAAAAATGAAATCTGCCGCCGCATCAGCTGTGGTCCATTTGTCCAGTTCTTCATTATAATAATGACCACTACTTTTAAAATCTGATGGCTCCAGATCTTTAATACTGCTAAAATCAATAATAACACGGGGAACATTTTCATTACCGATATTTTGTATTTGAATCGTTTCCCGTTTCTCATAATCAAAAGGGTGGAAAGACGGATTTTCAAATACCGGAAGTTGAGCCGTCCGGGTAGAATGATACCGATCGACTAATACTTGTGCAACCGGAATTTCTGCTTCTGGTTCTTCCGTTAGTGACACCCGGATTGTATCACCCAGTCCATCTTCCAAAAGAGTTCCGATTCCAACGGCAGATTTGATTCGACCATCCTCTCCTTCCCCGGCTTCAGTTACACCCAAATGCAGTGGATAATCCATACCCTCTTTTATCATTGAGGCAACCAATAAACGATAAGCATGAACCATCACTTTCGGGTTGCTGGCTTTCATGGAAAAAATGATATCATGAAAATTTTCATCAATACAAAAACGGGTGAACTCCATGGCCGATTCAACCATCCCCAGAGGTGTATCGCCATAGCGATTCATAATGCGGTCTGAAAGCGAGCCGTGGTTAGTGCCAATACGCATGGCTGTGCCTTCTTCCTTACAGATTTTTACTAGTGGTAAAAAGCGATCTCGAATTCGTTCTAATTCTTCATCGTATTGATTATTTGTGTATTCAAGTATTTCAAATTTTTTCTTATCGGCATAATTCCCGGGATTCACCCGGACTTTTTCAACGATCCGTGCGGCAATTTCTGCAGCATTTGGGGTAAAATGGATATCGGCTACCAGTGGAGTTTTATAACCGCAGCGGCGAAGTTCATCTTTTATTTTTTTTAGATTTTCCGCTTCTTTCTTGCTTGGAGCTGTAATACGGACAATCTCACACCCGGCATTAATCATGCGTATGGATTGCTCAACTGTGCCTTTGGTATCCATGGTATCCGTAGTGGTCATGGATTGGATACGGATTGGATGATTACCTCCAACGATTACTTCGCCAACAGCCACCTCTCGGGTTTTGAAGCGGGAGTACAGACTTAAGCTGTTACAATAGGGTTGATAGGAATTATCCACAGAAGAATTTACTGACTATAAGGTGTTTTTAAATACGCCTTGGCGTCTTCAATGACAAAGGAATAATTATCAAGATCAATGCATTGTTTATAAGCATTCACGGCTACCTTGCGCTCCTGGTTTAAATCATGAATTTGTCCTTTAAGAAACCATGCATTTGCCAGAATAATATCTAATTCTGCACCGTATTTATTAACGGATTCATTTACATGTATTTTTGCTTTATCAACATCACCATTTAAAAAGTAATACAGGGCAAACTCATACTGAAAATAACCGTAATACCAACTTTTCTGAATTTCAGTCAGATCCGGAAACATTTTTTTCAACGTATTCAACGATGTCAATGCAGAGTTCATTTTTCTGCTACGGATAAGGCTCTCAGTATAAAGAATTCTGAAATAGAAGTTTCCAGGAAATTCTTCCACTAATTTTAAACTGTGTTTCAAAGCCAAATTCGAGTTTAGGTCTACCCACAAATAAACAAATGATAAAATTCCCTTCGCTTCAATCCACGACCATTGACCTTCATCAGCGGCTCTTTCTATTTTTTCCAAACCAACATCTTTACCCGGTTCCAGTCCAAGAAGACTGGCTGCGAATTGAATAACCACATTTCTTAATCCAGCGTAATATTCCACAATACCGATGGGCAGAGCAGCATCTGCAATTTCCGGATGGTCGTTTTCAACAGTCTGAATTATACGAAACCCTTTGTACGCCCATTCCAGAGTCTTGATCCATTCCTTCTTTCCCAAATGAATCCGAGCCATAAGCCCGGTAGCTGACCCGTGATATAATTGATAATTTGGATCATCCGGATGCTTTTGAACCAATTCTTTATAAATAGGAATAACCTCATTCAAATCATTTTCAAGATCAATATACGTTTTCTCCAAGGTTGAATTGGCTTGGTTATGAAGCCAATGTGCTGCTGTCCAAGTCAAATGTACTGTTGGATTTTCCGGATAATCTTCCCGGGCTTTTTGTAGGATATTTATCGCACGAGTTGTTTCGTAATTATAAAATGCGTATACACCCTGACGGACATCATTATCTCCCGGGTATGAGGTTTGGGCGATAAGACTTCCCAGCATTATGAATGGGATAAAACTTTTCATTAAAGTATTAAAATTTATATGAAAAACAATAGAACTGAAAATCAGCTCTGGTGGGCAATCAAAAGCCAGCCCTTGGCTTCGTTATTGTCGGGGTTCAACTCCAGGCTCCGTTGCCATGCTGCTTTAGCCATTTGCTTTTCATTCATTTTCCAGTAGGTGATGCCCATGCCGGTGTAGGCTTTTGCATCCATGGGTTTTAGTTCTACAACTTCCTGGTATGCGGCCAGCGATTCTTTATGCATGCCCTTTTCACGATAATATTTCCCCAATGTACGCATGGCGCCAGGGAGCCAGCTCCGGGAATAATTGTTCACACTCAATGCTTTGCTGAATGATGTTCTACCCAGCGATGATTCACCCAATCGATTATATTCCACTGCCATGATATAATAGGTTTGAGGTAATAGCGTTTTGACCAATGGATGCTGGGGAGCATAATGCAGAAGATCCTCCCAAGCAGCGGCAGCCCTTGCCCATTCATCTCCGTTGAAATAACTCAAGCCCTGCATATAGCGGGCATCTACATCATAGTTGTTCAAATAAACCACATCACTGAACGCCAGGGCAGCATAAATAAATTTCCCCTGATTAAAGTAGAGATGCCCCAGAGATAAATGGGCTTCTTCATTTCGCGGGTCCATTTTGATAGACTTCTGGTATGAACGTTTTGCCCGTTCCACTTCACCTAATTCCTCATATGCTCTGCCTTGTAAATAAACGAATCCTCCTTGTTTTGGAAATTGTTCTTGCGCTAAAACAGTCAATTTGACTGCTTCTTCCAATTTGCCTGAATTCAATTTCTGTTTAATGAGAGCCAATTTATGAGCAGGACCTTCCGGATTGAGTGCTGCCGATTCCTCCAAAACTGTCTGATTTTCCGCGATACCTTTCCCTCCGGCCAGTACACCTAAGGTTGCCCGATGATTTGGATCCAATGCCAGCGCTTCTTCATAAGACTGTCGTGATTTGTTCATTTCACCCATATTCTGATACATATTGCCAAGATAAAAATGCGCATCCGGATTCAACGGGTTTTGTGTTAAAATTCTTAAATATACATCTTTTGCATTTTCCCAATCATGGATTTGCTCATAATGCATGCCTAATTGACGTTGAGTCCGTAAATCATGTGGAGCTTTTGCAGCCGCTTCTTCATAATCACGAGTGGTATATTTTACTTTTGACTCAATGCGAACCACTTCTTTCTTTTGCGGGCTGGATAAATAACGTGTGGCATGGGCCAATCGCCGGCTGCTGGTTTGCAATTGACTGGTATAATCAAATAGATCATTTGTTAGTTGTACAACTGAAATTTGCTTTTTGGGAACCGGAGTTGCCTTAACTTTTTTAGGAGCTGATCTACGTGATTTCTTTATTGAAGGGCGTTTTTTAGAGGTTTTTTTCTTTACCGGTCTTTTCTTTTTGGTTGAACGTTTCTTTGCAGATTTCTTTGAAGAGGGTCTTTTCTTTTTACTGGGTTTCTTTTTCTTTGATGAACTTTTTTTCTTCTTTGTCTTTTTGTTCTGCTGTGTTTTTGCCGTCTGGGCGAAAACGGATTCCACAGGGAGAAAACCGGTAAACATGACCAACAGAAGAAGTCGAGTGATCCAGATGAGGGGTTTTATACGCATAGAGAGTGTAATAAATTTACAACACAGGCAAAAAAGGGAAAGGGATTAATTATAAAAACTTCTTTAAAGAAATCCACTCTGATCGAATGCCTCCATCCTCACCCGGAACTGTCCAGGTAACAAAAACATAATCACCAGATATTGCCAATTTGGGATATCCACTGCCTCGACCGGAATCGACAGTAAATGATACCTGTTTTGTCATTTGGCCAATAGATTTTACAATCAATTCGCCTGTCGTCTCTCCTTCTTTGAGCCAACTTACTAAAACAGTTTTATCATTCATCCAAACCACATCGGTTCGACCGATGGCTGAACCATTATCGATCCGAATTGGATCAGAGAAAGATATGCCGTGATCATCAGAAAAGGCGACATTCACTTTTGAATTATTATCCGGGGCAGTATACCAAGCAATGGCAACTTGTTGTCCGTTCGCTGCCATGGCAGGACCATTTACTGGGCAACCTGGAATGATCCATCCATCATTATGGATAAGTTCGGATGGCAGTGCACCGTTGACAAAGGCCAACCGAATATTTCGCGTTTCATCATTATCGCGATCCCGGTACGCCACCAGTGGGCCAACATTCGTATTAACCGCCGCCGTGGGACAACATTCACAAACCATATTATCCAGCATAATCTCAGACCCAAGTTCACCGGCAGAATTAATTGTGGATGAATATAGTCTCATAGATCCCGTTCCATGTCCTTGATCTCCGCCCACCATGCCTCGGGCATCCAGCCAAATCAAACCGGTTCGATTACCAAAATTATAAAATGATACAAAGCCATGTTCACCCTTAATATCGTCTTGATGGGGTATGACCGGATTTGTCCATGTTTTGCCTCTGTTTGTGGACATGGCCACTTTAATAACATATTCATTTGAACTCCCGCTCATCTCCAACCAGGAAACAGCGAATTTATCCCCACCGGCGTAATAAATCTGCGGTAAGTCTGCCCAGTTCTTGAAAAAGTGTCTACTGGTAACAATTGTGTCTTTCGGTCCCCACCCTTTCGGAGTGAATTCAGACATGACAATATTTTGATCCCCTTCGTACCAAATCATGATAAATCCGTTATCGGTTTGGCAAATGTTGGGATAAGCACTACCTACAGCCGTATCTGGATAACCCGGAAAATTCATTTTCCCGCAGGAAATAAACAGCCCAGCAATTAGCAGAGCTGTAGATGTAAATCGCAGATTAATGGCTAACTCCAATTTTGCAACACCGGGGCAGCGTTTCATAAGCTGTTGGATTTGCAGTTGTATTGTTCGCACCGTAACCCAATGCGGAGATGGCTTTTTCAATGACAGCCAAGTCGACAACACCCGCTTTATAGGTAACGAGTCCAATCTTCTTTTCAACATCCACTTCCACTTTTACAACTCCTTTTACATCGGACACACCTCTTTCAATTGTTTTTTTGCACATGCCGCATTGAATGGTTGCCAATTGAATATCAGCTGTGGCTGTTTTCCTACTATCGCAGCTAATGATGAAAACCAGTAAGGATACGATAATGAATGAACTTCTCATATTTTCCTCTTATAATTTACTGATAAATTTGTTGCAATAAAAATGACAGCAAGGACATTTATTCCAATTTCTAATACAGCTAATTTAGTGTTTTCCATATAAAATGTGAAATATGGATCCTGGATCATTTCTATGATTGGAATCTGACCTTGTTCAGGGAAAATGGGAAATAAGTAATAATGCATCTCACTAAACGGATAAAACCACTGAATTCCTACAGTTCTGGCCATAATCCAATCGGTTACTAAATGCAGCATTGACCCAGAAAAAATTCCTATGGATATCATCTTTAATTTTGAAGAGTTGAAATATCGGCCAATTATCCATAAAAATAATGTAATCACAGTCCAAAATATGGGAGTGTGCATTATCGAGTGATGTCCTGCAACAGTGAGTGCATTGATGCTGTCAAGATCCGGAACCAACGAAAATAATATCACTAACCCTACGAAAATTTGCCGGTGATTTTCCAGCGATTTATTACGTGATATTACTTTACCAGCGATATATCCACTGGCAGCATGGGAAAAAATGAACATGGATTATTTCAAAAACGTTACGTTGTGAAAATGTGTACTATTTCCGGTAGTCAACTGCAGGAAATACTCTCCAGCGGAATGTTCATTTACCTTCCAAACAATTAACCTATTCAAAAAGATTTATATCGATAACTCAAGGCATAGTTCACGCTGGAAAGTTGACTTCCTTCAAAAACCTGCCAAAGTGGATAACCAATAGTAAATACAAGTGAACTATGCTCATTAACCTCATAAATCAATTGTCCGGATACGTCAAAAAATATTGCACCGCTATTTGGAGCAATTTCTCCATCCCACTTATCAGGCCATTCACGACGAAATTCCATTTGAAAATAAGGAAAAACGGAATTAATGATAGGAGTTTGTTGAATTGCATGTAGAGTAAAACTGGCAACTGATCCAGGTTTAAAACCTACCTTACTTTCGGTAAGAGCCTGTTTGAATTTGGAAGATACACCGATAATAAATGGAAATTCAGACCTCCGCCACCATTCTGCACTTAAAGAATAGGAGACTTGTCCTGTTCCCAAGGCGAAATGGATGTGATCAATACTATCAGCTTCTATTCCGAAAGGATTTAATTCATAATCTTTTCCTGTGGGAATGGTTATGGCACCATCAATAAACAGACGCTGACCGGGTCCAAAATTTTCGTTTATCACAATTCCTCGCAATCCCAGTGTTAAATCCCCAAAACCGGATTGGATCTCATTACGATGATGTGAATCCTCGTGTTCAACTTCAAATTGTTTCCAATATTTATATGGAAAACTCATGGACAGATTTAATTTATTTGTGAGTCCGTATAATCCGTAAAAGTTTGTCATTAGTACGTTTATTTCTCCTACATGACTTTCCTCTGATCCATTATTATCATCATGAACGGGTGAAAAATTGTTGAATGAAACAGCCATTCCTGCCATCCAGGATCCTTGGATTACACCAATACCCTCTGTTGTGCTCCCGACCGGGAGTGAAGGATTACTTCAAAGAGGTCATTGACCAAAAAGGTAAATCGGAAATAAACCGATTAATAAAATCCAATATATTTTTTTCTTTTTGCGATTCATTTTTATAATTCAAGATCACCAACGAATAATGATTCGATAAAGTCGCATGCCTTTCGGCAGTTTTCATCTAATAACAACCGATAATAAATTGTTAATCCATCACGACGTTTATTTACGAAGCCCCTGTCTTTAAGTTTGCGCAGTTGGTGAGATATTGCAGACACTTCCATTTCCAAGATATCAGCAAGGTCACAGACGCACAGTTCATTTGTTTTGGATAAACAGTCGAGGATTTTTATGCGTGTCGGATTACTTAAGATGGATAATGTTTCTCCTAACTTTTCATAATCTTTCAGAACTAAATCCACTTGCAATTGCTGTATCTTATCATGATCTATATACGATCTTACGCATGAGCGTTTTACATCTTTAGTCATGCTCTATCACTCCTTTTATCACGGTTCGAATGTCACCTAAACAGCACTTGCCCTTGGGATTACTTACCTCACAAGTACACAATTTATCTTTAACTTTTTGACGGACATCAATTTCTATATTTGATTTCCCATTTTCTAAATAATCATCAATAATATCTTCCTTTGTATGGCGAAAACAATAACAGATTGTTTTCGTGTTGGAATTGGTTTTAATTCCAATATCTGTTACAACATCATCTTGATTAACAGAAAAATCTAAATTTGGAAAATAATAAACAGTTGAATCATCAGGATTTAAGCAAAGAAATCCCTGGGTTAGTTCACCATAATGCGGGAAATCCC
>CAZIFK010000101.1:0-8736 GCA_964538995.1 uncultured bacterium | reverse complement strand
CCATAGCGAACCACCTGCATATCTTCGTCTTCATGACAGTCTATGCAGGTTTCATTATCCTGAGTATAAATTAAAAGAGGAAATAATATAAACAGCAGCTGCCATTTGATGAACCGTGACATGTATTTCCCCGTCAGCTAGACTATTTCATATCATCCGGATATGGATGAGCTATCTCTTGAAGTCTTTCTTCGTAATTGAATGGCTGAAAGCTGGGACTGGCCTCATTATGACACTGCTTGCACGTTCCTTCATCAATCATCCACATTCCCACAGAAGCGGGGTCAGTTTCACCTTTATATACGGCATCCATCACTTTTTTCTTTTTATACATTGAACCAGGACCATGACATGCTTCACAACCAACTGCTTGTAATCCAGTCATCCGTTTTACTTTTTTAGTTGGTTTTCCCTTATCAGTTTTTTCTTCCCAAAATGCTGCATCTTTTACTTCATATCCACCTATTCCGTATCCAGTGGTATGGCATTTTAAACATTGTGGAGCTTCCCATGGGGATTTTGTCAAACCTGCCTCTTTAGCAATTTTGATTGACTCTTCAGACTTCAATGTTTCATATGCACTAGCATGAGGACTCGTTTCCCACACTTTATATTGTGCACCCTTTTTATCGCTTTTATGACAGCTTTTACATTTAGCAGTTCCAATATAGTCGAAAGTCTGAGCGCTAATGAAACTGACTATTGACAGTATCATAATCAATGTGGTCTTCATATTACCTCCCTAATTCAAGTTAATTTGACCGTTAACATGTTTTGCTTTATCAATAATATTTCCGTTTGAATCTATCATGCTGCCATGACACGAATAACATTCGATCTGAGTATAACTCCCAAGATGACCATTCGGTGGCAAATCATGGCAAGATGTACAATTCAATTCTTCTGTACCTGTCCAAATAACTAATGAATCATTCCCGGTGATAAACTCTTCTGTGTATGCCCACGAAGAGGAACTTTCAGATTTTGCAAATGAAAAGGATCCATGGCAATAGACATTCTCGCAGGATGCCTGTGATCGGGTCCATGTTAGTGAAAGAGTGCTACTATCGGTAGCAACTACTCCGAATTCAACTTCGGCTATATTGTCTGCACCCAAGTGACCCTCGTCCAAGAAATAGCCCGGAACCTTATGGCATTCTTCGCATCTCACATCGGCTATCTCTGACTCCATATGCGCTCGATGGGCACCGATAGAAATCAGCGTAGAATCGGTATTATTAAAAATATCTTTCGGTGGGTATGCAAAGCTCGTTGCCCGATCACCGTGACAATTAGTGCACGAGCCTACACCGGACGTATGACAATTGCTGCAACTAAAGTCAACGACACCTCCGGTGAAATCATCGCCGTGACATTTCTGACAATAAGAAAAATCCCACCCATTCTCCCAAAAGATGCCGCCATGGTAATCAGCCGAGTCGGAAGAAATCCAAGCTTTGAAGTTGGGATGACCGCTGGGACCACCATCGTGGCATTGATAACAGGAAACACCGCTGCTTCCTCCAAAATAATCATTCGGTTTATTATTATCACCGTGGCAAGATTTACAACCCAGAATTCCGCTTTCAGCAATCTTATCCACATGTGAATATTCTGATCCGGGAATAGGCCAATCGTCCGGATGCATTTTTGGTGATTCAACCGGATCACTACAGTTAGTAAATAATATCAAAGTCGGAATTAGAATGATTTGAACGGATAGCTTCATTTTGTTTCTCCATGGCATCGGAGACACGTTGGATCGCCGGATGAATCATGGCATACCTGGCATACATCAGCCGCATCCAATGCAGATACTCCATGTTCACCACCCTTATGTAGAAATACTCCTGCCCAATTAGGAAAACTATGATTTAAAGGCATCACATTCTGTTCTCTATGGCATGAAGCACAGTCATCTTCTTTGCTGTGACACGTGGAGCATTCAAGAACACCGGAAGACGCCTCGAAACCATGAATTGATAAATAATTACTATTATGGGCATTCAAGGTAAATTGTTGATATTGATGGCAATTATCACAAAAATCGTTGTCATGGCAAAACGAACAATTGTCTTCCGTAAAATCATTCAATACTAAACCATGAACATTTTTCCATGAAGCTATATGACTTTTTGGTTTCTGATAATCATGGCAAGACTGACAATCTTTTTCTTTCCACATAAAACCGGGAGATGTCCCATCGTTACTTTCCTGACCGCTATGACAAGATAGGCAATCATCATAAGTTTCCAGATGGAGTTTATGCGCGAAAACAGGACCATTCTGTTTTGCTAATGGCGGATACGAAAGTGGATCATCAGGGTTTGTATGACATAATTCGCAATCATCATCGGCTTCATCGCCATCATGGCACGACAAACAAAAATCTTGCTCTGGTAATAAGCGCTCTTTAATAGAAATTGATTGATCTACATTAATGTGACAATCACTGCATTCTAATTCCATATCTTCGATATGAAAATCATGTGGGAAAATTATTTGGTCAGTCTCTTGAGAAAAAACAAACGACAGAAATACTAATAGAATTGTACTATATCTTAACATACACTACAGCTCCAGCCCGACCATCTTTTTTATAATAAGCGTTAACGGTATATCTACCGAAAAATTTTATATTTAATTTTTCCTTAAGATTCCAATCAAACCAGCTATACACGCTGGAAGCATTGATCGGTTCTATAATGTTATTATAATCGAACATGTTTAATGACACATTACTTCCAAATCTCATTGATTTTCCAAGTTGCTGTGTCATTCCGACTGTTCCGCCAAATACTTTATCGTTATCTCTTAATCCGGTAATGAAAGAAAAGTAATAACGATTAATGTAAAATTGTGAATTGTAAAAGATTGTACTGTATGAGCCTTCTCTTATGTTCAACTTATGCAACCACTGCATTTGCGGATTTATATTCCACGACCATCCGGCACTGAAGGTCATTGGAATTTCCAGTTTAGTAACCCAAGGCCAAGGATTTATATTGCTTAATCGGAATTGATGAATGCCAATATTCACACGATGATTATTGAAATTTTTATTAACAGAAAATCGTGCGTAATTCAATTCACCTTTGTTTAAATCAATTACAAACGTCTCATGAATATTTAGTCCTTGAATTCTCCAATTTGAAGTAATGCCAAAATTTGGGCGAATTTTATCGTTTTCACCCTCTCCCCAATAGGATACATTGATGAATTGATTTCTTTTACGAATACTCCATGATGTATGAAAAAGTGTTTTATTGATATATAAATCTTCAGAAAAAAAGTCTGATTGGACATATGCGGTATCACTGAAATCAATAACTGATTTAAATCCGCCAATAAGTTCAAATTTGCCAAATCTCTTTGTGGCTATATCTGCCTTCACTCCATCCACTCGCACATTCGACAAGGACGACCAATAATTAAACCGACCTAATGTAATTGAGTGAGGATCAATATCCCATTTGATGTTGAATTCATATACTCTAAATGGATTGATATATCGACTTGTTTCAGAACCAAAATCCGTTCGGGTATTCAAAGTGAAAAATCCAAATGTTTGGCGGTAATTCAATAATGACCTCCAATAGGTGGAGTTTTGATCAAACGTTCCGATTTGAGGAGATAGCACAGAGGTTGTGACCTCTAAATTGGATTGAGAAATTACAGTTCGTGGTATGATTGCAAGGAGGATAGCCAGGAACAAGATGAAGAAACTTCTCATTTGTTTTCCAATTTATTTGAGGTCACAACCTAAATTTCTGATTTATCTTTATTTCAGACAACTCGATAGCAGTTTATCATTCACAATCATTATCGAATTTGTGCTGGATTCGCCTTTAAACAAAGAATCAATAAATCTATTCAAGTGAAATTTCTGACTATTCATCTTCCTACTTGAGCAGAATTAGAAGTTGAATGATGAAAATTAATACGGTCAATTAAATCTAATACGAAATAAAAATAAGAGGAGAAAATTGGAGTCATTATTTTTTCAAAGAAATATTCAATTCTGTTTTTAAATTATCAATTTTAGGAGCCATACGATACACTGGACATGTATAACAATCTGTTTTATTTAATCCACAAGGTTTTTCATCCAATTGCCAGCAAACCTTATCACTTTGTACATAAGCTGGACAGTCAGCATGTTTATCAGATTTACACTTATTAATCTCCCAACATGGAAGCAATGCAATTAAATGACGAATTCCAGAAATATTCAGTCGTTTGTTTTTTATTTGATGACGAATACAGGCGATCCAATCAATGTCATCCTGTGAATACATTCTTCTACATGTTTTTGTGCGATATGCTATTAACAGCCCTTCCCTTTCGTATAAGCGCAAAGTTTCAGGTGAAATATTGATAATTTTTGAAGCAACACCAATTGTAAAAACCGGATCCCTACTATTACTTATAATATGTGTGTACTCCATTACAACAATTCTGTATTTACAGCTACAGGAAATTTACCTTATTTTAAACAAGAATAAAAGACAAACTAATCCTATATTATAATATATTCAATATACTGCTATAATCCTGCATCAATTTTTGTCTATTGATTCATTAACCAGGAGAATACTTTAAACCTGATCAATTAATGAGTTATGAATAAATCATGGAAAAAATTGGATGAAATCGAATTAAAAACTCATGGGAGTCAAGATAAACTTCAAACTTTATTGTTTTTCTTCTCAATTCAGTACTCTGAATACAATTAATTAAGGTGATTATACATTTTTCGGAATATTTACTATTAATATAATATTGTTACGCATTAGACGCTGAATTGTCTTGATATAATGATTTGTTTACAATGTGCCTGTGGTCTAAAATAGACTTGATTGGCATCTAACGGGATGGACAGGAAAGATAATAAACTTGCCCATCGCCCACATGGGACTTCGTAGGGCAGGCTGCTGATGAAATACCGATTATTTAATAACTATCGCTTTCTATTTGTGAGTATAAGGTGTTTACAGTTTCCCTCATGCAAACTGGAAAAATACGGGCTTCATAACGGAAGACCGAATACTGATTTTAGCGGGAACGCCTGCGAATCGAACACAGCTCCCCGTTTATGGCGGGGACAACGGTTTTGAAGACCGCTTTCCTCATTGATAATAAGAAACTTACAGGGATTGATGCCTTATATGTGCCATGAATTTAATCTATTCATCATTTATCAAATATTCTTTAACCTCGTTTGTGAGCCATTTTCATGTAAAAACATTACGAAAACTCTAACCAATTTTTGTAACAAATTTGAGAATTTTACAATTCTTGTAACTACCTATCATTGAATCAGTTTCAGGCTTTTGAAACAATTCTATTATTCCGATTATGTTGTTTTTCGTATCTCTGTGCGTGGTGGTGTAAAAATAAACAGGTTAAGTTGTATGCATCGGATTTAGTTTCTTGGAAAGGACAGGTTACAAAATTCGATTTTTTTACCGTAATGTTTCAAGTTTTCAGATATTTATCCGTATAATACAGGGCTGTTCCCAAGAAACCAAAAGTCACCACTTGAAGAATTACAGATGTAGAAACCAAGTCACTTTCAATTAACCCAAACCAGATAATTGTAAATTTTAACCCATAATAGACAGTATGCCCTGCGATTTGTGATATTAAATAGGACAGCATCGGATTCATGTTGAGTATCTTATTCAATGAAAAAAATATCATCCCATATATCGACAATTCTATGAATACAATCACACTTTTTATTAACAACGGATGGCCGGTTAGTAGATTGCTCGTAAAAGGTAGTGCAAATGCAAGAATAACAATCGTACCAAAAGAAGGTTTCCTTAATAATACAGTAAAATAGACTACCCAATGCATTGGATTCAATTTGTAAAGTGGGAATCCAATACTATGGGAGCCGGATGTTATACCAACCATACCCACAGCAATCACTATCATAAGCAGATACTCAGTTGCATGATGATATATAAAGGAATACAAATTTAATTTGTTTATACTGCTTTGATTCTGATTTTTTACAGCCATTAAAACTCCTGACAAAATTGTTGGAAATCAACCAATTCCAATTTTATAGCACGGTACATACGGCGTTGTTCAGCATTATTGTATCCCCACCCTGCTAACAAACAAACCACACCTATGGCAGATACCTTCCGAACAGTATCGGGGTGATCATCAACAAAAACCACCTGTCCGGGTGATAGTTGATTTTCCTGCAGCAATCTTTTGATAATGTCGGTCTTGGAAAGTCTTCGGCCAGCCTGGTGAATTTGTTTCGTCGCGAGTCTGATACCGTTGTAATCCAGTATACTAGAAATGTATTGTGACTTTTTTGTTGATACTATCTGTAACAATAGTCCTGGTTTTAGCGATTGCAGAAAATCGATCATTCCATTATACAGGGGGTTTAGTGCGATCCAGTTCTCGTAATCACTGATTATTAGCGCTTCTCTTTCAGCATAAAAAAGCTGATAATACAACTCCTTACGATCCAGGTGGGTATCGTGAAATTTATCGAACTCCACTTGATCAGCGATCGTGATACCCTCATCCAAAGCCTGGAGCAGATAAAGGTAATCCTCGCCCGAACGGATATACGGTCGCAACAAACGAAATTTACTCAGCGTATCGGTAGATATTTCCTGTGGTGATTTTACCCTGGTGCCGGATCCTTGAAAAGTATGGTAACCGTTGTAGGCCACTAATGCACATTCCAAAATGCTATCAGCGATGACACCATCGAAGTCCAGTGCCAGCAGCTGAATTGACCGCGCTTCCTGCATTACACTCAATGACTACTAAAGTTACCGCTGAACCCGAGCCGACCCACCTTTGGCAAAGGCTTCCACTTCCGGCAATTTGGCCATGGTAACATCACCAGGGAAGGTTGTAAGTAAAGCACCATGCGCCCAGCCCAGCCGAACTGCTTCTTCCGGTTCCTTATCACTCAACATTCCATAGATCAGCCCGGCGGCAAAACCATCCCCGCCGCCGATCCGGTCCAGGACATTCAAATCACAGGTGGGACTAATGTAACGGCCACCATCATACCAAAGCACCGCACCCCATTGGTGACGGTTGGCTGACTGCACCTCCCGCAGTGTGGTGCCAACCATCTTGATATTCGGGAACGCTTTATTGACATCACCGATCATCTCGAAGAATACCTCTGTGCCAAGCTTGGACTTTTTTTCCACCTCCGGACCCTTGATCCCCAGACCCATTTGCAGGTCTTCCTCGTTTCCAATTAGCACATCCACATTTTCGACAATGCGTTTGAAGGTGGCTTGCGCCTGTGTAAGTCCGCCCATGGATTCCCACAGTTTTCCACGGTAATTCAGGTCGAAGGATGTTACCGCACCATTTCTTTTTGCCGCCTGCATTGCTTCGATAATTAATTCTGATGTAGTCGCGGAGAGAGCTGCATAGATGCCACCCGAGTGAAACCAGCGTACGCCGTCAGCGAATATTGCTTCCCAGTCGAAATCACCTGGTTTTAGTAGGGCGCCCGCTTCATTTGCACGGTTATAGAAAACGACCGGTGGACGGACCCCATAACCCAGATCACTGTATACAGTGGCTATATTCGGTCCGCGGGCGCCATCGTGTTCGAACCATTTATAAAATGGCTTCACACCCATCCCCTTAACCCGGGTCTGCACCAGCTCACCAATTCCATAATCAACCATGGCGGTGGCAATTCCTGTTTTCAGTCCGAAACAGTCAGCCAGGTTCGCGGCGACATTGTACTCTCCACCAGATACGTGAATATTCACAGAACGTGCTTTACGGAAAGGGATGCGCCCAGGGTCGAGCCGGTGGACCAAGGCTCCTAATGAGAGAAAATCAAGCTGGCAATCATCCTGGCGTATCTTTAATCTGGTCATAATTTTTCCTTCCAATTCGTTAAAAATATTTATTGATTCAATCCTGCTCTGTTCGAACCCGATAAAGCATTTCACCGGCCTTGGGTACATACAGAATCCCTTGGTCTTCCCTATCCCGGAAGTCTTCAATTTTAATCGTTGCCGGATCACGATAGCCTAAATTTATTTTAGCGCATATTTCTTCGGAAATACCCGTAGCCAAAACCACATTAATCCGGGGTTTTTCAATCCCGTCCTTAAAAGTACCGATCCCCTTCACATGGGTGGAATGAGCCTTAACTCCTCCGGGTATCTGCCGAAAGCGCTCCTCCTGCCTGGTAAAATAATCCCGTACATGATAGCCGATTTCTTCAATAATCCGACCGTGGGAAACTGAAACTTCGGTAATGTGCGGCGCATAGATTATTAATTCACCTCCAGCCGCCACCACTTGTTCCAGTTTGTACATGCACTTCCCCCCGGTCCAGAGATCATCGTACATCTCCGGCGCGCAGGATAACACGGTTTGGTATTGGCGATCTTTATAAATGATATGAACTTTATCCGATAATTCCGCTGCAGCCTGCCAGGCCTCTTCCGGCCGGCCCATATATATTCCCACTAGATCCGCGCCTTTCACCACCAGACTGATGCAATAGCGCTCCACCGGTACCATTGTAGCAGCCATATCCACCACCTGCCTTACCGGAGTACTTTTTTGACCGATAATCCCCGGGTTGGTAATCAAAGCTCCCAGCCAGTGAAACATATTGATAATCTCCTCACCGGAGATTCCTGGAAACAGATATTTATTACCACCGGAGAAACCTACCACTTCATGGGGAAAAGTCGGACCGATAATCAT
>CAZIFK010000100.1:0-8871 GCA_964538995.1 uncultured bacterium | reverse complement strand
CAAATAAACGACCCAATGTTTCCGGTCCTACCGGCATAGAAATCGTTTCACCCGTGTCGATGACCTTTTGGCCGCGAACAAGTCCGTCCGTGGAATCCATAGCAATGGTTCTTACAATACCTTCGCCTAAATGCTGTGCAACTTCCAGGACCAAGGTCCCATTTTCACCGCGGTCAATTTTTAAGGCATTTAATATTTCGGGTAATTGTCCGTCTTCAAACGTAACGTCTACGACGGCGCCCATTATTTGTGATACTTTTCCAACAATTGGCATATCAGTTCCTTAATTAATTTTGCAAGGCTTCGGCGCCACTGACGATCTCCAGCATTTCTGTTGTAATTGCTGCTTGGCGAGCCTTATTGAATTCCAATGTTAAATCTTTAATCATTTCCTGAGCATTATCTGTAGCGTTTTCCATAGCGACCATCCGCGCTGCCTGCTCACTGGCAAAAGATTCCAATAAATATTTCCACATTTGAATGTTGAGGTGCCTGGGAATCAAGCTTTGCACTAAATCATTCTTATTAGGTTCGTAAAGGCGATCAACTATCGCTTTTTCATCACCTTCAAATACCAGGGGTAATAATCTTTCCGATGATACATTTTGCATCGCCACGTTAATGAACTCATTATATACTACATGAATTTCATCGACATGTTTATTCGTAAAATGACTGATAATTCCTTCTCCGAAATGAACGGCATTACCAAATTTCAATTCATTCCAAAATTCAACATGGCTTTCGATAATATTATAATTGCGTCGTTTAAAATGATCCCGGGCTTTTTTACCAATGCAGAATACATCCACATTTTCCTTGCCGAGAGCATCGATTTCACTTTGCGTTTTCTTCATGACATTCGTATTGAATGATCCTGCCAAACCCCTGTCGGAAGATACAACAACATATCCGACCCGATTGATTTCACGGACATCCAGCAAATCCAAAAACTCGCGATCCACATCTGGGAGTAAATTATTAATCACCCCTGATAGACGATTCGCATAGGGACGCGCTTCTTCCATATGCTCTTGAGCTTTACGCATTTTAGCAGCAGCTACCATTTTCATGGCTTTTGTTACTTTTTGAATGCTTTTAACGGATTTGATCCGATTACGTATATCTTTTAGATTCGCCATGGTTAGGCGGTAAAACCTCCCTTAAACGCATCGATGGCATCACTCAGCTTTGACTCGACTTCATCACTAATCAACCCTTCATCCCGAATCGATTTCAATTCAGCAGCATTATTTGCATCTAAATAATTAAACAATTCCGATTCAAATTCATGAACTCTATCTACAGGAATTTCATCCAAATAACCTTTTGTTCCGGCATAGAGTATGACAATTTGTTTTTCGACATTCATTGGCGTGTACTGATTTTGCTTGAGGATTTCCACCATGCGCTCTCCACGAGTGAGTTGCGCTAGGGTTGCTTTATCCAAGTCTGAACCAAACTTAGAAAATGCTTCTAATTCTCGGTACTGAGCTAAATCCAATCTGAGGGTTCCGGCTACACTTTTCATGGCTTTGATCTGCGCATTGCCACCCACACGAGAAACAGATAGACCCACATCAATGGCCGGGCGAACTCCTGAATTAAACAGGTTTGTTTCCAGGTAGATCTGACCGTCTGTAATGGAAATTACATTTGTAGGAATGTAAGCAGCCACGTCCCCTTCTTGAGTTTCAATAATGGGTAACGCTGTTAACGAACCACCACCCTGTTCATCGGACAGTTTGGAAGCTCGCTCCAGTAAACGGCTGTGGAGATAAAACACATCGCCGGGAAAAGCTTCACGGCCTGGGGGACGACGCAGAACCAGCGACATCTGACGATAAGACACTGCCTGTTTGGATAAATCATCATAAACAATTAATGCATGTTTACCATTATCGCGAAAATATTCACCCATAGCGCAGCCTGAATAGGGTGCAATGTATTGCATGGGTGCCGGGTCAGAAGCATTGGCAGCCACCACCGTCGTGTATTCCATGGCACCATTGGATTCCAATTCATTTACCAGAGAAGCAACTGTAGAAGCTTTTTGCCCGATAGCCACGTAAATACAATAAACCGGTTGATCCGTTTGATGGGTGTATTTCTGATTGATGATAGCATCAATAGCAATAGCGGTCTTACCGGTCTGGCGATCACCAATGATTAATTCACGCTGTCCTCGACCAATTGGAATCATGGAATCAACGGCTTTAATTCCTGTTTGCAGTGGCTTTTTAACCGGTTGACGCTGCATCACTCCCAATGCCTTACGTTCAATGGGTAAGTAGTCTTTGGCATTAATGACACCTTTACCATCGATTGACTGTCCCAAGGGATTCACGACTCTGCCGAGCATACATTCGCCTACTGGAACTTCCACTACCTTTTCTGTTCGTTTGGCTAAATCGCCTTCTTTCACTTTTCTGCTTTCACCAAAAAGAACCAATCCGACGTTATCCTCTTCAAGATTCAGAGCCATACCGAACACACCATTTGGCAGTTCAACCAATTCGGAACTCATGACATTCTCAAGTCCGCTGACACGAGCAACACCATCACCTATTTCGATGACTTCACCCACTTCAGATACATCGACAGAAACATCAAATTTCTCAATCTGTTGTCTCAGTAATTCCGTTATATTTTCCGTTTTAATTTCCATCACACTTCCTTGTTTCTAGGATTGTAAAAGTTCTCCGCGTAAACGGTTTAAATTGTTTTGTAGAGATGCATCCAAAAATGTGTTTTCAATTCTCAATTTGATACCACCTAAGAGCTTTTGATCCAATTGAATATTCAGGTCAACTTTTTTCGCCAAAGACATTTCAAGCTTTTCTTGAAACGTCTTTATTTCATCTTGTTTCATTTCATTAGCCATATGAGCAGTCACAGCTACAATTCCTTCTTTATCTCTATAAAGATGGGTGTAAGCCTGGATCACTTGGCGTACGATTAGAACAGATTTTTCCTTAGTAATTAGTCCTAAAAATTCAATAACAATTGGATGACACACTTCAGCCAGCACCAATCGAAATATATCAACCTTCTGATCCAGAGTAACGCGTTTCGATAGAAATAATGATTTAAAACGCGCATCTTTTTTCAGCAAGTTGTCTATGGTTTGCAGTGAAGTATACACATCACTACCGGCGTCTTGTGCTATTTCTAATAAAACAGCTGCCAATTTTTTAGATCGCTGATTAAGCCTCATAATTCTTTAATTGAGTAAGCGATTGATCGATAAGTGCTTTATTATCTTCAGGGGAAAGATTCTTCTTGATGAGTTTTTCAGCTACTGCAAGAGAAATATTCACAACTTCCTCTTTGATTTCAGCTATCGCTTTGTCTTTTTCAACTCCAATCTGCTTTTCAGCTTCGCTAGCGATTGCATTCGCTTTTTCTTTTGCATCGTTGAGAATTTCATCCTTCAACTTGGCAGAAGCAGCTTTTCCATCAGATAGAATGGATTGAGCTTCTGCTCGTGCCTTATTAATGATTTTCTCCCCCTCTGCATTCAACTGTGACAATTCTTCTTTGGCTTTTTCTGCATCTTTCAACGATGATCGGATTAGTTCTTCTCTTTCATTCAACATTTTCAGTAACGGTCTCCAGGCAAATTTTGCCAGGACAAACAATAATAATAAAAATGTTAGGATGGTCCAGACGAATAGTCCCGGATCAAGTTGTACTAAAGGGTTATTCATGAAATATCCTTTAAGGTTATTATTTCATCAACACGATTAACAGAACAAACACTTCGCCCAAAATAGCCACACCTTCGAGCAAAAATAAAGGCAGGTTGACGGCGGCTGTAATCTTATCAGACGCTTCAGGTTGACGGGCAATCCCATCTGCTGCTGCTGCTGCTAAACGTGAAATGCCAAGTCCGGCACCAATTACAATTGCTCCTAAACCAAGAGCGGCTCCAAAGTAATGTAGGTTTTCCATCGTTTGTTTCTCCTTAACTGTTTATTTAATGATGAACATTGATTGCCATCCCTATAAATACTGATGACAATAACGTAAAAACATATGCCTGCACCAATATGACAATAATTTCTAATCCGTTAATGGCAACTGCCATTGGAACAGATATAAAAGCCATTCCGACTCCGGCAAATGTGCTTTGAAACATATCTGCGAAAATCGCCATAAATGATAGTATGGCTAAAATAGCAATATGACCACCAGTCATGTTAGCCGCTAAACGCATGGTTAATGCGAAGGGTCGGACAAACATACCAATTATTTCAATAGGAATTAGAATAATATAAATTGGCCATGCCAGTCCCTTTGGTGCTAAATTTTTCCAGTGTTCTATAAAACCATGAGCTTTTGACCCGGCTATGATAATCGTAAAAAATGTAATAGTTGCTAACCCTGCGGTTACATTGAAATTACCTGTGGCCGTCATTCCGCCATGTAATAATTGATTCACGAAATTGTGACTGTCTGAAGCAGGTACTTGAAATATAAATCTGTTAATGACTCCAAGAATCTCAAAAACAGGAATGAGCCCAATCCCATTTGCAAACAGGATAAAAAAGAAAAATGTCAAAATCATCGGAGCCCATGTATCTACAAATTTATTGCCAACATTAGGTCTGACAATGGAATCACGAATAAATTTTACTACAGCTTCCAGTGCATTCATCCACCCTGTAGGAATAGGTTTATCCTGTTTTAACAATTTTCTTATGGGAATAATAACTGCAAACGCTACCAAAATTGAAACAATCCACAGCATCAAAACATGCTTTGTGACTGAAAAATTAATTCCAAATATGTGTGGTAATTGAATGAGTGGATGATCTAATGAACTATTGGAGACATGGTGAATAATATTGTCACCAACTTGGTCCAAAACACCTCCAACGCCGGTGGGGCCATGTTCAGCAGCTGCACTCATTTATAGATCGTTATTGCCTGTTGATAAAAATAGATTTTAAAAACAACGCCTCACATATGTGAAGCGTTATAAAATAGCCCGCGAAACTAAGAATAAATGGTATTGGAGTGAAAGTATAAAAAGTGAAAATATATATAAAATATGCACCATAGAATATCATTTTACCTGCAAACGTTTTTAACATAACATTTGTAACCTTTTCAGGTGATTTTTTCTGGACATCATCTATATAAACAATCGATAAAATTCCAATAACCAATGGTGCAATCATGCCTAGAAAAATCTCCTTAAAGTATTGATCCATACCCCCGACAATCAAGCCCCAAGTTCCTATACAGAATACGCTTATATATATAGAAAATTTTATTGTTGACATCCTTACTTCCGCCAGATGGTTTTTGCTAATTCATAAAATCCGGTGAATAATCCTATTGCCAGGCCGAACAACATTAACCACGGTTTTGTCCCCAGCCATTCATCTAAAAAATATCCCAGCAGCACCAATATGATCACGCCTCCGATTAAAGAATATGATGCAGCTGCAGCTGGACTGGATTCCTTAACGATTTTTTGGAAATACTGAAACGAACGAGCAAAAAACTCGTTCTTGTTATCACTCATTTATTAAAAATGAGTTTTCAGTCGAATCTACATCGTCTACGATATTTTCTTGGTTTGATGAATCATTACTTAAAATAATACACTGACCTTGAAATTGAGCACCTTCTTCGATAATGAGTGTTTTATAAGTCAAATCACCGTCTAAGTTTGAAGTATCTCCGAGTACAGCCCTATTTTCTACAACAACTTTTCCTTCGACCGTACCACCGATATGAATATCACTGCACACGATATTACCTCGGATTTTTCCCGTCCTGGAAACCCTCACAGCGCCTTTGGTCTCAATATTACCAAAAACGGAGCCATATACAATAATACCCTCTTCCAGTTTAATATTACCGTTAAACACAGCATCTTGTCCCACCATGCTATTCATATTTTGAAAATTAATTTTAGCCATCTGTCTTTACGCTTAAATCTTTCTCTTTATATTCAGGAAAAAATTCTAACGGGTCAATGACCCTGCCATTTTTCCAAATTTCAAAGTGCAAATGCGGACCGGAAGATATGCCCGTACTACCAGCCAAGGCAATAACATCTCCTCGTTTTACAATTCCATGAGTCTGCATAAGATTTATTTGATGGTGTCCATAATGTGTAAAATAACCATCTCCGTGATAAATGATAATCAAATTCCCTAAATCGTATGTCCAACCGGAAAAAATAATTCGACCGCTAGCAGTCGCTAAAACAGGTTCGCCTTCACTCACGGCGATATCAATTCCATAATGGTTTTTCTGCCAAACATGAGAATGATCCAACATACGCTGGGTTAAAAAACCATCAACAGGTGCTTGCGATGGAATATTCTCAATATAGGAAATTGTAAATGCTTTTTCATCTCGCAGATCGATCTCATTTTCACCTTCATTTATAATACTAAAAGTGCTGCGGATAATATCTTCCATCTGACCCATTCGATTCAAGTCACGATATAAGTCCAATACCTGCGCACGCTCCGAAAGCATTTTTTCATATTGCTGATCCTTTTCACGGAATTCAACAATGCGGGGTATATAATACCAAAGACTCACGCCCACGCCCACCAAGGAAACAATGAAAAGGAGAATGAGAGTCCAAATCCAAAATCGGCTGATGGAAAATCTTTTCTGGGCATCTATATTTTCCGAAATAATATGAATTGTGTACCGATTGGATTTCATGACTTATTTATTGAATTGAACGAAGTAGATCCAAAACTCTTTCCAAATCATCCTCTGAAAAATATTCGATTTCTATTGTGCCCGAGGTGCCTTTGTGGTGAACTCGAACTTTTGTTCCTAAAAGATCGATCAATTCATTTTCTAGTGTTCGTACAGCCGCGGAAGATTTTCGAATGCGCTTTTTCATCGGCTTTGATGGAGGAGTAGTTTTCCCTTTTACGATATCTTCAGCCGCCCGAACGCTTAATTTTCCTTCAAGGATTCTACGCCACAATTTTGCTTGTGTTGCATGCGTCTTCATAGCCAGAATAGCCCGTCCGTGCCCAGCGCTGATTTCACCTTTTCGCAAACTGCTTTTAATCTCTGCAGGTAGATTTAGTAAGCGTAGCGAATTTGAAATAGTGACTCTTTTTTTACCGACCGCTTTAGCAATTACAGACTGGTTCAATTTGAACTCATTTTGTAAAACGGCATAGGCTTCTGCTTCCTCAATGGCGTTTAAGTTTTCCCGTTGGATATTTTCAATCAGTGCCAATTCCATCAGTTCAGCATCATCGGCGATTTTTAAGATATAGGCTGGTATTTTCTTCAACCCCGCCATTTTTGATGCCCGCCAGCGACGTTCGCCGGCTACCAGCATATATCCATCATCTATGACATGAACTGTGATTGGAGTTATAATTCCTTTTTCTTTTATGGACGCAGCTAGTTCCGCCAAACTTATTTTATCCAATCCATCTTTCCGGGGTTGATTTGGATTGGCTATTATTTTTGAGAGGAGTACTTCTGTTATGCCTGAGGGTTTTTCAGTTTGCATTTCCTCAAAGGGCCGGATGAGGGCTTCCAGTCCTTTTCCTAATCGTTTAGTTGCCACTGTCTAAAATCTCCTCTACTAAATCCATATAATCTCTGGCTCCCACTGAATTGGCATCATACAATAGTGCCGGTTTCCCAAAACTGGGAGCCTCGCCTAAACGGACATTACGATGAATGATTGTTTTGAACAATTTTTCTCCGAAATAACTTTTTACTTCATCTGCAACTTGTTTAGATAAATTTAAGCGACTGTCAAACATGGTTAATAAAACGCCTTCAATTTGCAATTTTTCGTTCAAATTGCGCTGAACCAGCCTTATGGTATTCAACAACTGTCCAAGTCCTTCCAGGGCATAATATTCGCTTTGGATTGGAATAATAATCGACTTTGCAGCTGTAAGTGCATTGACCGTTAACAATCCAAGCGATGGAGGACAATCAATCAAGATATATTTGTACTTCTGTTTAATTGATTCAAGGGCTGTCTTTAATTGATACTCCCTGGCTATTAGACTCACCAATTCAACTTCCGCACCAACCAAATCGCTATTTGACGTAATGATATCTAAATAATTAAATTGCGTTTTGATGATAGCATCATTGATGTTTGTATCTCTTATCAGTACATCATAGATGGTTTTGATATTTTCAGCATCTATCAAATTAGATACACCGGTGGTTGTATTGGCTTGAGGGTCCAAGTCAATAAGCAATGTTTTCTCTTCGGACACAGCCAAGCCGACTGCAATATTAACGGCTGATGTTGTTTTACCAACACCACCTTTCTGGTTTGTGAGCGCTATGATTTTTGACATGGTTCTGGGTATGTGATATTATTCATCATGAAAGAAACTCTATAATTTAGGAGTAGAGTTTTCGGTGAAACAAGTAGGCTTATTAATGTGACTTAAATAGTTTTTTAAAAAATAATACAATATTCCAGCTGGAATATCAAGATAGAGGTACTGTATTTGGGATCAGTTATCCTTGACATTAAATCCTATTTTTTTCTGTTTTGACTCCGGCTGTTCTAACAATTGATTAACAATTTGAATCACCTGCTGTAAAGATTTTCCTTGAGTTTCCATTTTTCTTTCCAATTTTTCCACCTTCAAGGCCAGATTTTTATCCGAATACAACAATTCACGCATCCGAACAAATGCCCGCATGATTAAAATATTCACTTCCACTGCTCTTTTACTCCGCAATACTGAAGAAAGCATAGCCACGCCTTGTTCAGTGAACACCATTGGTTTATACCGTATTCCCATTTTTTGAGAATTGGAGGTCGCAAATTGCGTCCTCCAATTCCTAAACTCTTCATCACTCATTTCAAACATGAAATCAGATGGGAAA
>CAZIFK010000099.1:0-8964 GCA_964538995.1 uncultured bacterium | reverse complement strand
TCGCTTTAAATTCAGTTGAAAAACAGCATGGTTCTTTTTCCGGTATTCTTTGCACCGGGATCGTTGGCGGAGCCTTCGTACCGTTGATCATTGGTGGTCTTGGAGACCTTTTTGGTTTAAAGATCGGAATGATGTTTTTATATGTTACTTTAGGCTATATCATGAGTATCGGTTTCTGGGCAAACCCTATTATCAGCAATAAAACTATTCATTTAAAAGATGGAGAGTTAGTATCGGATTAATATAGAGTATGTTAGACAAAACAACAAGTGGAGTTGATCTGGAACGGAGTTGTCCTTAAAAGACCGGTTTAAAAACTGAACGCGAGACCTATGGATTGAACATACGTTCACCGAAGCGAATAAATGTATCAGGTTATCCAGCAACAAGGATTATTATTACTTCGGCATAGGTTAAGTGTATGATATTCAACAATCTCACCATTTTAAAAGACCCCTCTTGAAATCTCCCCTGTGACAGGGGAGATGGTTAAAGGATTCCATTCAAGAAACCTATTTTTCCCCT
This sequence comes from uncultured bacterium, assembly GCA_964538995.1. Classification (GTDB taxonomy): domain Bacteria; phylum Fidelibacterota; class Marinisomatia; order Marinisomatales; family TCS55; genus JADFRD01. Next base: position 8,439 of record CAZIFK010000099.1, on the reverse strand, counting down.
GCGCTTTCGCTAATAGGGGAAACACAAAGGGGTTTTCATACGACCGCTACCGCTAACCAGTGCCATTTTAATAACAAAAGTTATTTCACTTGAATATCCATCCATTTCCATTTTACCATATCCATTTTAGCATGGCTTGCGGTACGCTGCTGTTCAGATTATCATTGTTGTGTATATACCATTCGAGCCCAACCTGAAATTTTCCAGGCACTTTGCCTAAAAGAGCACCAATATCCACCAGCACTTGAGATTGTGTACCTATCTCCATGCCGTTATTATCGGAACCGTAAAGGTCCATAAACCCTTCTGTATGAAGGAATGGGCTTAATGGTAAAATCCAGACGAAGGTCGTCTGCCAGGTTCTACTGTTGAAATTATCCTTGCGGGAATAAGCATTGAAACTAAACAGAGAAAACAGTGGTAAGTTCAAGTCACTTCCCAAACCGATAAGTTCAGCATGAAAACCCTCACCGTCGCGATTGACCTGGCCGGCTAAATACATATCTTTCAAAAGTAATATTGACAGGTCACTCTTTAAAAGTTTCGACACACTCAGCCGCAACGACCATTCGCCATACATTCGGGTCTTATTACCCGTTGGTGTACCGATAAAATCCAAAAACTGTCCCGTAACCAAATCCATGAAGAAAAAATTATCACCATAATCCCAGACACCAAAATGTTCTAGCGTTAAGGTTCGCATTTCCCCTGTGTTTGTGTTGTACCCATAGAAATGGTCTTGGAATTTACTCCCGGTTAAAAGCTGACAATTCGTAGTAGAAAATGACTCTGAATGAATATTAGTAGACAACAAAAGCATTAGTCCAATAATTATGTGTGTATATTTTTTCACAAAATCTCCGTAATCTGACTATCGCCACTGAAAACTGGACTTGTTACAATTTCATTAAAAAGACGATTGGGAGGTTCACCGTATTCTTCTATGAGTGTAAAAGGTTCCCTTTTCTGCGCTCGGTCAAAAATATTGTTAAATTTCTTTATTTCCTTGGGACCATTGCTGGAATTTAGATATATGTTGATAAATCATACACTATAATCAATTATGAATAATCAGATAAAACAGCTTATAATTAATAGTTAAAATGATGTTCTACAATCCCGAAATCTCGAACTCTATTCCAATGCTGGCAAGTCAATATCAAACTTTGTTATTTAGTGTAGAGTATTTAGAGAATGTCTCGCAATTGAGATTCAACTTTTTAGTGCGGAATTGGTATTGTTGGATGGAAAATAAATGAAGAATATTTTTTTAGTATTATTCATAATTATTAACACGGTATGGGAAGAAGGATGTGCTCAAATATTTGGGAAATATAATGATGATTTTTGTTTTTCCATTCATCAGACCACCGATGGTGGATATCTTATGACAGGTTATACAATATCTTTCGGAAATTGCTTAACCACAGATGTATGGCTAATCAAGACAGATTCGGTGGGTGTTGAAAAATGGAATCAGACCTTTACAGATAGTATAACGGCTGAGGATCAGCATTCGTACGTTCAACAAACTATTAATGGGGGATATATTATTACCGGGGAGACAACTAGGAACGAGATTGTCAATGTCTGGTTAACTAAAATAGACTCTATTGGAAACAAAGAATGGAATCAGACTTCTGGCGGAATTAGCGATGATGGGCGAGGTTACGTTCAAAGGACCACTGACAGTGGGTACATCATAACAGGTAATATATCATCTTTCGGAGATGGTGAAAAGGATATCTGGTTAATCAAAACAGATTCCAATGGAAAGGAAAAATGGAGCCAAACCTTTGACGGTGGTGATAGTGATATTTATCGATCCGTCCACCAAACCACAGATGGTGGGTATATCATTGCAGGTTGGACATACTCTTTCGAGAATGATAGTTCTGATGTCTGGTTAATCAAAACTGATTTCGATGGTAATAAATTATGGAATCAAACCTTTGGTGGACAATTGAATGGTGAGGGCATCTCCGTCCTAATGACAAAAGATGGTGGGTATATCATTACTAGTTATACACACCCTTTGGGAAATGGTGAAGAAAAATTTTGGTAAATCGTACCAGATTTCGATGGCATTGAAGCTTTGATATTTACGTTTATTTTTTTTAAAACAATAAAAAACCTACTAAGGCACCTGCCCAACATCCTGCATTCATACGTCGGTTTCTGATTTTTTCTTGCTCCTTAATATATCCTTTTCTGAATCCTTCCTGATAATCCAGTGGTTCATCTTTAATTTTTTGAAGTAATTGGTCTGACAGCTGTGGTTCACCCTCAATCTTTTTCTGGATCATTTTTGTTATACCTCCTGTGATAAGCCCAGCAATTAAACCGTTATTAATTGCTGAAATAAATCCTAATCCAGCTGGATAACCAACCCATACTTTTTTCCATTTCTGTGTCTGTGCAGAAAAAATGCCTTCTTTTTTTCCACGCGTGAAATCTGCATTATCATCCTTAGCTGGATTGATTATCCTGTCGAGAATAGTCCCAGTTTCAATTCCCCCTGACTCCAATGATTCGGATACCTTTTCTGCTGCAAACTCTATCGCATCCACGACATCTTCAATTCCATCTTCAATTTCACGATCTGTGCGAATAATTTTTTCACTTCGATAGTGTCCCTGCTGTTGAATGGTTGGCGGTAGTGATCCGGATAATTCATTTGCAATACCGGACATGACATCTAATAATTGATCCACAGTGCCGTGGACATTTCGCGACACAGCTTTAATAATTTCAGTAGATTCAACATCAAATAATCTGACATCTATTGCATACCGTTCACCAATTTTTCCTACAGAACCGCCTACCATATCTTGTACACCCAATATTAAACCTGCCTGTACAAGACATTCGTTAGTAGTGCATCCCATTTGTTGGAATCCCTGTTCTGCTAAAATGGTTTCCATTTGACTACGCTCTACAACTTGATAGCGTCCATCTTGGACAAAAGCAGTACGTAATCTTTCGGTAAGAATGTCAGCTTCTTGCTGGGTAATTCCTTTAGCGTCGAGAGTGAGAATAGCAATAGGTAGCTTTTTATCTAAACTATCTTGACTATGAACTGTAACAATAAAGCATAACAACATTAGGATGAATATTTTGAATTTCATTTACAACTCTGGTTTTCTATTCAAAGTAATTTAAACGAATGAAAGCTTTGCAAAACATAGTACGTGAATATACAAGATTGCAGCGGTTAATATTATTGTTTTGGAGATGTTTTTATTAAGCGGGGAGACATCAAGACGGTATGTCTTGCCGAAGGACATCTTATAATGCTACGATGTGTGTTTATGTCCTAGAGGTTTTTTGAACATTCAGGGCAAATTCCGTGGGTGAACTCAACGTCAGAATGTTCCTCAATGTAAGTATCCACCTGGGCCCAGAAGCCTTCATCATCGCGGATCTTGTGGCACCAGGCGCAGATAGGGATCATTCCACTGAGCGTTTTTACCTTATCAACGGCTTCCTGCAGTTCCCCCAGCAGTGTTTCCTTTTCTTCCTGGGCCCGTTTCCGGCTGATAGCCTCGGCGATGGACGTGGAAACAAATTCCAGAATATTCTTGTGAGTCTCTGTGAGGGTTACTTTTTCTGAATAAGTCTGCACAGTCATGACGCCGATGATCTCTTTTTCGATCCTAAGAGGAACTCCAATCCACTGGACCGGCACTTCGCCGTGCAGTTCGATTTTACCCGCATCCACCAGAGACTGGTACTCCTCGCCATTAATGAACAGAGTCTTCCTGGAATTCAGAACATACTCCGTAATCCCATGTCCCCGTTTTCTGGAAACAGCCATATCCGGTTCCATAATTTCATCCTCAAAATATGGCCAGGTGATCATGTCATTTTCCCGGTCATACAAGGCCAGGTAAAAATTGCGGGCGGGCATGAGACCCAATATGATCTCGTGGATCACTTTAAACAAGGCATCCAGGCTTTCCTCTTTGTGAGCCGCTTCAGAAATCCGGTACAGACTGGCTTCCAGTTTTTGCTGTTCCTTGATAACGGTTATGTCACGCGTAACGGCAAGAATGGTAGTAACTTCCCTTTTTATATTTCGTATTGGAACTGCATGAGACTCAAGTAATCGGCGCTTACCTTTTAAGCCTATGATTTCAAACTCCATAATTCCTGGTTCACCCTGAAGAACCTTTGCACAAAACGATTTGAATGCCGATCGATACTCCGGAGCCAGAAGAAGATAAACAGACATTCCCTCCACCTGATCGGGGGTATTAGCGCCAACCATTTTTAGACCCGCCGGATTCATTTTTAGTACTATACCGTCTTCGTCAAGTAATTTGACACATTCCGGTTCAGAATCAAAAATGGTTCGAAAGCGTTCTTCACTCTCTCTCAATTCCTCTTCTGCTCTCTTGCGCTCGGTGATGTCCTGTAGTCCGCCAACGATGAATTCCGGCTTGCCGTTGGCGTCACGGATCAGATTGTAGCTTCCGTGGATCCATACATATTCCCCGGACTTATGCATTACGCGGAATTCTCGTTCGATAGATCCGATACCCTTATTGTCAGCATCAACCATATCCTTCGCGAAATCTATCAGGTTCGGCAGATCGTCGGGATGAATATGAGCTGCCAGCTCCTTATAATCCATTCTGTACATTTCTTCCGGTGTACGACCTAAAATGTCCATCACCTTGGGGCTTATATATTCGAATTTGGTGGTGTTGATGTTCTGGCTGTAGAAGACATCGCTCGACCTTTCAACTATCTGCCGGAATCGCTCTTCCGATTCCTGTAGTGCCGTCTCCGCCTGCTTGCACTCGGTGATGTCCCGACAAAGAGCATGAAGGCGTTTACCTTCGCCTGAGTCATGCATTATGGCGTTTATGATAATATTTACCCGCTGATTATCCTCTCGAATATATGTGGTCTCAAAATCTTGCACATAGCCTTGTTTCCCACATCGTTCAACAGCAGCAGCATTCTCTTCTTTACATTCGGGTGCTGTCCAATCTATTACCGAACGTCCAAGAATTTCGCTAACCTTCGTTATGCCCACCAGTCGACAATATGGTTCGTTGGCCTCTACAACGAGGCCAAATTCATCCACAACTACAAATCCGGTATCAGTGTTTTCAAGTATTGATTTATACCGTTCCTCACTCTCCCGAAGCGACTGCTCTATCTGCTTGCGTTCGGTAATGTCTAATGAAATACCAATTATTCCGATCGTATCTCCGTTCTCATCAATAAAAGGTATTTTGCTTGTGTTAACCCATTTTAATCCTGCTGGTGTTTCCCAAGATTCATCTATATCTAATTTAGGTCTACCGCTATTTATTACTTCCAAATCATCTTCCCAATAAGCCTGAGCTTCATCTTTAGTATGCAGATCAAATAAATTTGCACCTTCCAATTCATTTTTCGTCATTCCATATGAATCAGCAACATATTTATTTACTCGAATGAATCTATTCTCTGTATCCTTATAGAAAACAAGCGCTGGAAGATTATCGAATATTGTTTCTAATTCCTTAGAAAGATGTTTATATTTTTTTTCCGATTCTCGCAGCTTCTCCTCCACCTGCTTGCGTTCGGTGATATCGCGCCAATTACTAATAATTACACCGTGTTCCTCCTTTTCAATTTTTTCTAAAAGTGAGGCATTAACATCAAAATATCGTGTCTTATTGTTTAGCGAAAGTTGAAACTCAACATTGCTTATTGCTTGTTTTGATTGAACCGCTTTTTCAAGCTGAATCCATTTTTTAACAGCATCTTCACCGAAAACCTCCAACCATATAAATATATTTGATTCAATAACCGCATTTCGATTTTGTCCGACAAATGAACAAAAAGTATCATTGACTTCAATAATATTCTGGCTCGCATCAGTAATTAAAATACCATCGTTTGATACCCGTAATAAGGTTTCGTAAAACTTTATTGTCCGGTGTAATTGTTGAATGTCCGGTTGAGCTTTCAATTATCAGCCTTTTTAATATTAACAACACAGATTTTAAATTCAGGCTGTTTGGAATACATATCATACACATTATTGCTAAGTCTATTTGTGAGTTGTTTGTCACCAACCCACAAAGCTTTGCCGTAGTGAAAATCTACATACACATCGCCTTTGCGGATTGTACCAGATATTTTTGCTTTTACAGTAATATTTCCTCGTCGTGATGATATTACAATTTCATCAGAATTGTTAATGCTTAGACTTTGGGCATCTTCTTTGTGCAGATGAGCGATTGCTTCTGGTGCAAGGTCGTTTAGATCCTTAATTCTGCCAGTTCGTGTTCTGGTATTGAAATGCGTTGCTGATTTCCCGGAATTTAAATTAAATGGAAATTCGTTATTGGTAATTTCCGAGGGTTCAATATAATCACGCGATAAAAGCGCCGCTCTTCCATCGGCTCGCGGAAAATTCAAATCAGCAAACAATCGTTTGGTTCCCTGATGATTTGCATCCGGACACGGAAGTTGTATTCCATAAGTTTTTCTAAGTCGTTCATAAGAAATTCCGTTTGAGTCGCAAATTCTTCCCTTAGATATTTTTTTCCACTCCTCAAACACTTCTTCGGGTGTGTTAAACGGAAATTCCTTTTCAAATCCCATTTCTCTCGCCATCAGCCAAATTATCTCATAATCGGGTTTTGCAAAACCAGGTGGATCAACAAATTGCTCAACCAACTGCACGCGGCGGTCGGATGAAATAAATGTTCCGGTTTTTTCACCCCATTGCGCTGCGGCAAAAACAACATCGGCAAGCATCGTTGTTTCGGTGGGATGGAAGATCTCCTGTGCAATCAGCAGCTCTGCTTTTTGCAACCCCGTTTCAACCCATTCTGTGTTTGGCAACGACGCAGCCGGATTTGCCGTTGCAACCCATAACGCTTTAATCTCACCGCTATGTAAACCGTTGATGATGTCTAAAATTGTTTTTCCCGGAACAGGGTTTATATTCTCAACAGGAATCTGCCAGAATTCAGCTATTTCTTGACGTTGCTGAGAGTTGGCTAACATACGCAACCCTGGCAGCAGATGGGAAAGTGCACCCACCCACCTGTTGCCAAGGGCATTTGCCTCCCCGGTTATGGAAAGCGGCCCGGCACCTGGACGGCAAAAATTATCTGTGAGCAAAGAAAGATTATGAAGTGTATTGTTTTTAAAAGTTGCCTGCGAAGAATGATTATATCCTTGAAACCAAAAAGTAAGCATCGCTTTTGATTTGCCTATAAGATGCGCAACTTGAACAATATCTTCCACAGAACAATCGGTAATGTCCGCCATTTTTTCGGGTGGATATTTCTTTAAAAAACTTTTTAAATCATCATATCCTGAAGTGTAATAATTAATTTTTTCTTCATCTATAAATTTATCTCTTATCAGAACATGAGCAATTGCGTTATTGAGAGCAACATCGGTTCCCGGTTTTATTTGCAGGTGAATATCAGCGATTTTGGTAGTCGGTGTTTTTCGAGGATCAACAACGATTACCTTTGCTTTATTATTTCGTTTAGCAGCCTGGACTCTTCGGAATAATACCGGAGTTGTAACAGCCATATTATTTCCGGCAATAAAAAACAAATCAGCTTCTTCTATATCATCATAACAAGCCGGCGGTGCATCAGCACCCATTGTAGAAATAAAACCCATTGCCGAACTTGCCATACACAACCTTGTGCTACATTCCAGATTATTAGAACCGATAACCCCTTTTATCAGCTTGTTCATTAGGTAATATTCTTCTGTCAGATTTGCTGCGCCGCCATAAAACGCAACAGCATTAGCGCCATATATCCGAATAATATCGTTGAGTTTTTGCGCCGAATACGAAAGTGCTTCCTGCCATTTGACCGGCATAAGTTCGCCGTTTTTTCTGATTAATGGTTGGTTGAGTCTTCCTTCTGCATCAAAAACTTTATGCAGATTTTCTGCAATTAAACAGATATCGCCTTTGTTTGTCGGATGTTCTTTTGAGCCGGTTATTTTTGCGACTTTTCCATTTTCTACCATAACATCAAGTCCGCACCCCACTCCACAATACGGACATGTCGATTTTATCAATTTAGTTACCATAATTTCTCACAATACTAACTTGATTTTGGACTCATATTTTGTCTATTGTTATTATTTTTTGCACCAAAAAAATCATGATGATTTTTAAAACCAATTTCAATTTATCAATACAATATTATTGTAATCAAGTGTTGAATATGAAGCTAATCCTCATAGCAGAATGTACTAGGCCACCTAGATAATTGTAGTATTTACTACCTTATTATCCATAATTATATTTGTAATGTAAATTTTATCTTATTTCATTTCTCTGAGTCGATAGCCAAACAACTGACTTCATAAAGAAATTCCGGAAATTCCTTTTTACTAATATACTTTCCTACATTGCTGATAATTGTATCAAAGTCGATTTCCCTGAGGATTTGT
>CAZIFK010000098.1:0-9087 GCA_964538995.1 uncultured bacterium | reverse complement strand
GAGCTACCAAGCCACAATTTTAATAATCAGTCATGCCCTGGTAGCGAAGTTGGAGACTGCCTGTCCGCCTTTGGCGGGAGCTACCAAGCCACAATAATTGCATTAAAAAAGCCGCTGAAATTACCGGCGTTTATATCCTTATGCAAATGCAAACTCATCAGTATTAAAGTCCTTGTGGGTTGGAGTGTGCACGACTACTTTCCGCGACATTTTTTGAAGACAAATGAAAATTATACTTGCATCACACAATCCGCATAAAGTGGAAGAAATGAAATCAGTTCTCCGGGATTTATCCGTTGAGATTGTTACACTGGATGATTATCCTGAAGTGGGAGATATTGAAGAAACAGGAAAAACACTGGAAGAAAATGCATTAATAAAAGCGAGAACTGTAAACCGTATAACCGGACTTCCTGCCATCGGGGATGATACTGGCCTTGAAGTCGATTCTCTCAACGGGGAGCCAGGCGTGTATTCTGCCCGTTATGCCGGGGAACATGCGACCTATGAGGATAATGTAAAAAAGCTCCTTATAGAAATGTTAGATATTGGTGAAAATGAACGAAGCGCCAGATTTCGAACAGTTGCTGCGTTTGTAGATGGAGAAACAGAACTGACATCGGAAGGGAAAATAGAGGGAATGATAGCATTTGAACCAAAAGGCACGTCAGGATTTGGATACGATCCATTGTTTTATGTACCGGAAATGAATTGTACATTCGCGGAACTTTCTGCCGAGGAAAAGAATAAAATCAGTCATCGTGGATACGCATTACAAAATCTTCATAAACAACTGTCTGCTTATTGGAGCAGTAAATTATAATTCAGGAGTATAGTCTATAGACCTACCGCTATCGGATTGATTCCCGTGAATCGGGGCTAATAACACCGAAAACAACAATAAGGAGAACCCCTTTGAGAAAAGGGTACGCGGTCATTTTTGTGCTTTTTATGACCATTTCGGCAAATTTTGCTCAGAATGGCCAGCGGGATTCGTCCGTCTTTAAACTGCCAGAAAGCTATTATCCACACTCTGATTTTGTTTCACCGGCATTTCCGAATATACCCAAACCCTTAAGTCTTCTATCTGATACGCTTACAAGACCACTGGGCTGGATAAAAACCGATTTTATCCAACATGATATCGAAGTTTATATTGATCGTAATTGGGAATACATCACTTTAACTGAATTTATTGAGGATGAGATTTTCAGGATTCCTTTTACAGCTCCTGTGGAATGGTATTTTCAACATATGATTAAAGTGAAGCGCCAAATTGTTTTTACTAAAAAAATGACTTTGGGAGCTGAAGAAAATCAAACAGAATCACGCCGCGGTGGTAAGGGTATTAAGTTTGATTTAGTGGATATGGGTGCATTAGGTACCGCATCATTGCGAGTCCGTGGTAATATTAATATTTCCGGTAAAATGGTTTTTCAGGATCAGGAATTGATCCGTTCCAGTTTGCAAGAATCGCAAAATACCCATCTCGAATTTGATCAAAAACAGAATTTGAATGTTGAAGGAAAGATTGGCGACCGCATCACTATATTAATGGACAATGATTCAGAACGGGATTTTGATTGGGAGAACAATATTCGTATTTCCTACCAGGGTGCGGAAGATGATATTATTCAGAAAATCGATGCTGGGAATATTTCACTCTCATTACCGTCAACACAGTTTGTGACATTTTCCGGTCAAAATAAAGGCCTGTTTGGACTGAAGGCAGTGTCTAAACTTGGACCGGTAGATATAACCACAATTGCTTCCATTGAAAAAACAAAAAAAGAAATCAAAGAATATAAAGGAACAGATGAAGCTGAAAGTATTCGTCTGCAGGATTATGATTATTTAAAAAATAAATATTTCTTTATAAATGAAATGTACCGAAATGGAGTAGAAAATGAACCAACAGAATACAATGGAGAATCTAAAATTATTACACGTATTCCGCCGTTTTATCCTTTAAGCGACATAGGACAGCATTATATAGAGAACTATGCAATCCTCAATTTTGAATTATACCGCAAGGATGATTTACGGGATCCCAATACAATCACAGGAACAGCTTTTGTGGATATCAATAATCCGTCTGATGATGATCGTGAAAATGTCAACTTTAAGCGGTTGGAAAATGGCCAGGATTATTCGTTGAGTAATGATCTTGGGTTCATACGCATGAAAAGTTCCTCATCAACTGATTTATTGGCTTGTCATTATTTCATTGTTGAGGTAGATAGGAAGGACAGGTCAATTGTTCTCGACACTGTTTTGGCGGTGGGACATGGTGTTTCCGAAAGTGACTCTATATTAGCGCTGCAGATAATTAAGCCGGAGAATCTGACTCCAGGTCATGATTTATGGGACCTCATGTTTAAAAATGTGTATTCATTAAGAGCACAAAATATTAATGAAGAAGGATTTGAGATAAAAATCTGGAATACCACCATGTCCCCGGATAAAGAATCGGATGCAAACGGAATTGCCTACATAACCCAATTTGGTTTGGACATTGTGGATGAGACCAATGCACTAAACAGCGACAATATTATTGATGTGAATAATCCCAATATTGTGAGTCTTTCCAATGGTGAATTGTTTTTTCCCATTTTTCATCCATTTGCCAATGATTCTCTCAAAGGTGGGAATACAAACACGGATTTAAAAGGAGTCCTTGGGGAAGGGAAAATGTATACAACCACCATTATGAATCAAATCACACAGGATAAACACTGGGAAATTGAAGTGAAGTATCAAAATAAATCAGCCAGTATCAATTTAGGATTCATGATTGTGGAGGGAAGTGACCAGGTATTTTTAGGTGATGATGAGTTGAAACGGGGCGTTGATTATCAAGTAGATTATTTTACGGGTACGCTTGTTTTGGATAGTAATTTGGATCCAAACGCTGATCTGAAGATTCTATTTGAAAAACATGAATTGGTATCCTTTGATAAAAAAACAATTGTGGGTACCCGAGCGCAAATGGATCTTGGGAAAAATTCTTTCATCGGGGCTACGGCTCTTTTCTATAATCAATCAATCATCAATGAAAAGGTGGAAGTGGGTTATGAGCCCATGCGTAATTTTATTTGGGATTTGAATGGCCGTTATCAATTAGAATTTGATGGATTGACCCGAGCCTTGGATCGATTACCCATTATTGAAACGGAAAAAATATCCGCTTTTTCAATCGAGGGAGAAATCGCCCAGGTGCTACCGAATCCTAATCCGCTTAGCAACTCTGCCACGGGCGATCCGAATGGTGTTGCGTTTATTGATGATTTTGAAGGCGCCAAGAGAACTACGTCCATTCCAATCCAGAGACGGTATTGGAAGGAAGGATCTGCGCCGTTAATTTCTGAATTGGGTCATTTTTATTCCCAACGAAAACGAGCCAAATTGACTTGGTATAATCCATATGTTCAAATCAGGACGAAAGATATTTGGCCAAATCAGTCCACATCCATTCGAGCCCAAAATGAAACGACGGATATCTTAAAGTTGGAATATCGTCCACGTGAATTGCAGAGGGGATTATCGCAGGATACTGTTTGGGCAACCATTACATCACCATTGTATTCGGGGGATTATGATCAAACACAAACGAAGTTTTTTGAAATTTGGCTCTATGGTGAAAAAGGAAAAATGACCATTGATCTTGGCCAAGTTAGTGAAGATAGGAATGGGAATGGATTATTGGATACTGAAGATGAAGAAATAGCTGGAATGGCTGGAAATAACCTTTTAGACGATGGTGAAGATATTGGCATTGACGGATGTACTGACGAATATGAAGATGGCTGGGGAGGGTGTCTGGATACATTTTATGTGGATGTGGTGGATGATCCCTTATGGGCCGATATTGTATATACCGGTTCGGATAGAAACCTAGAAGATCCCAATGGAGATAATTGGCCATATAAGGAAGGAAGTACTAATTATTTTCAAATAAACGGGACTGAAAATAATGCACTTGATGGAGGAAATTATCCGGATACGGAAAGTTTGGATCGCTCAAATGAACTCATTAAAAAGAACGATTACTTTACTAAATCATTCTTCCTCTCTGATACGACTTATTTGGCAGGTGAAACCAAAAAAACAGATGGATCATTTACCGGGTGGAAATTGTATCGGATCCCATTGAATCATTTTGCACGGTTAGATTCTTCAATGAATAATGAATGGACAGAAATTCGTCATGTACGCTTGATGGTGTCGGATACTGGAGATGTAAATATAGGCATTGCAAAAATTGAATTAGTAGGAAATGACTGGCAGGAATTGGGCATTGCTGTGGATACGTCTAACGTGTTCAGCAAAGAAAATGCAGATAGTGTTTTTGCCATTTCTGTAGTGAATAATGAAGACAATGCGAATTATACACCCCCAAAGGGTGTAAGAGGTGAATATGACAGGATCAATGACATACGCTCTAAAGAGCAATCACTAGTATTGAAATTCCAGGATTTACCAGCGCATCACAGTGGAGCCGCCATCAAAAGTTTGATGAGAATTTCCGGCGCCAATTACCTCACTTACGACAAGTTAAAAATGTATGTATATGGAGAGACACCAAATCCCTGGATTGAGAAAGACGAAACAGACGTGGACTTTTTTCTTCGGTTTGGACAGGGAAAGAATTATTATGAAATCGTCCAACCGATTTTTTCCGGTTGGGATGAATCGAGAGGACGCAATTCAATCGAGATAGATCTGAACTGGTTGACGACACTCAAGCTTCAGGACTCCTCCACTGTAAAAAAATATCAGGATACCGATATTTATGAAATTATAGATAATGAAAAAATTTATACGTTTACAGATGAAGAAGGTATACTAACAGGAAAAGTCGTAAAAATTAAAGGAAAACCATCCTTATCGAGTATTCAGTTTTTTATTGTAGGGATTACTAACAATGCAGATGAACCCATTACCGGCGAAATTTGGTTGGATGAAATGCGGTTAAGCGGAATTAAGAGAGATCGCGGTGTTGCCATGCGGTTGCAATCAAAATTCAATTTGGCTGATCTGATAAGTTCCACGTTTTCCTATAGCAGAAAAGATGCCGATTTCCATACTTTACAACAGAGACTGGGGAGCAATAACAATACAGAAAATTTTCGTTTAAGCATGAATACCCAAATCCATAAATTTTTACCAAAATCATGGGGTATCAGCATACCGGTCAATACATCTATTTCGAGTTCTGTAAGAAAACCAAAATATTTTCCGGATTCCGATATTTTGGTGAATCAGGATGCCATCCCTGATTCGATCGTGACGAAACAACAGGATATTTCATTTAGTACATCATTAACAAAGTCCAGTAAATCAGATAATAAAATAATTAAAGCAACTTTGGATAAAATTAAACCGAGCTTTTCCGCATCACGATCCAAGGCATCGAATGTATTAAGTTCAGAAGTCATTAATGAAAAATATTCGGGGAAGGTAACTTACAATTATTCGTTCGGTCGGGATAATTATATAACACCATTTAAGTGGCTGAAAAATGTCCCCTGGCTTGGAACAAAAGTGGGAGAGATACCGCTATATTATACGCCGTCTGGCCTTAATGCCGGTATGAATTTTAATGAAACCTTAAAACAAGAAACAAAACGTCTGGGCGGACGAATAGGTGATAAGTATTCATTTACTTTAAATAGATCATTTAGTTTGGATTACAATTTGACAGATAAACTGAAAACCAAGTACAAGCGGTCAATATCGAGTGATATGCAGGATTATCGAGGATACGTCTGGTCAGCAATTCAAAATATGGATCCTGGTATTGTCGTCAATATAACAGAAAATTTAAATACTTCATTTAATCCACAAATCTTCACCTGGCTGAAACCGAATATCAGCCACGGCGCTGCATTTAGATGGAATAAACCCAGAACCAGTATAAATGATGGTGCGGACATAGGAACCGCGCTGCGGTTTTCTTCCAGTGTGAGTATTCTTCCGTCACAGATTTTTGAAATGTTTTATAAACCACCCTCAAAAAACACACGTAAAACAAGGAATCGAAGAAGAGGACGATCACAAAACAATGGAATTGAAGAAGAGAAGAAAATAGAACAAAAAGATATTCCATTTCTTACAGGGTTGCATAGGGTTATTAAAAAAGTAAATCCAATTAGTTTGACATACATGGAAAATCTAAATCGTACCGGTCGTGGAGTGCAGGGAGAAGTTCCCATGGGTTATAAGTTTGGCTGGCTCCCGGAGCATGGTTTGGGTCATGATGAAAATATAGGTTCAAACTTGGGTTCCTGGGATCATAAGAAGGATTTTTCTGTTCGAACCGGATTGAATCTAACACGCAATATTTCAACGTCTGTTAATTATGCACAAAAGGTCTCTACGACTATCACCGGTTCAAATATTGAACAACGAACGATGGAGCGCGACTTTTTATCTTGGGGGGATAAACTGGAAAACGGTTTTCCATTTTTTGGGTGGAGCGTAAGATGGACAGGGGTTGAAAAATGGCCCTTTATTAAAAAAATTGCAAGAACGGCCAGTCTGGAACATGCCCTAAATGGAAGGAATTCTCGATCTTGGCAATTTGAAAATTTGGATATTCCAATGATGCCATTGTTTGAAATAGGTTCTTTTATCAGTGAATATGAAGACTATCAACGCACTTCAAGAACTAATATCAGTTTTTCACCACTCATTGGTTTAAACATGAATCTGAAGAAGGGTATTTCATTTAATGTAAGACATTCCCTGTCAAGATCTGTCCAGGATGAACAAAACGGTTTGAGTGTCCGGAATGAAAAAAGCTGGACAGCCAGCAGCAATTACAGTCACCGGGGAGGATTTACCATCCCATTACCAATGATGGATGATTGGCATATTCAAAATACTGTAAACTTTACGCTGAATTTCGATATGAATGAAAGTGAGTCATTAGGCAGTAAAGATGGTGGAGCAGAGTTTGGGCAGTTGGCTTTCAATTCTGGATGGAAAACGTCATTACGCATTTCATACTCTTTCAGTTCTCAAATCAGCGGCGGCATCATTTATGAATACAGAGAATCAGATTCCAAAACAACGGGAAAGAAAATAGACCGAGATTTTGGGTTTGATATAAACATTGCTATCAGTGGTTAAAGTTGGTGAGTGGTAGATTGGTAACTGGTGAATGGTAACTGGTGATTAGTAAATGGTAACTGGTCAGTGCCTGCCCCGTGAAATGCGAAGAATGAGCATATTTCATTGGGGGTTATTAGTAAAAAAATGAAAACAATAATGAAAATAACTTGGGCTTTATTTGGACTTTTAGTCACAGCAGGATGTGAAAATTCCATACCGGAATTTTCTGGAGATCGTGCATTTATGTATTTGGAAAAACAATGTTCATTTGGCCCCAGGAATCCCGGTTCAGATGGGTATTATGCCTGTATGGATTATTTAATCGATGAATTGAATACCAAAGCGGACACCGTTTGGACTCAGCCTTTTATGTATGTTGATCCGTATAGAGGAGATAAATATAATCTGTCAAATATTATTGCTCGTTTTAATCAAGATGCAGAAAAGCAAATTTTATTGGGAGCCCACTGGGATACGCGTCCCTGGGCAGATAAAGAACTAAATTCCGAATACAAAAATAAGCCTATCATTGGCGCCAACGATGGTGCCAGCGGTGTAGCGGTTTTGTTAGCGTTGGCAGAGGTATTCCATAATCATGATTTAACGGTTGGTATTACTCTTGTATTGTTTGATGGTGAAGATTTAGGTATGCCCGGAGAAAGTGAATCTTATGGCCAGGGTTCGTTGTTTTTTTCAAAAAACCTACCAATCCTAAAACCAGATCATGCCATCATTTTGGATATGGTGGGGGATACATATTTACATCTTCCAATCGAAAGATTTTCTTACCAGCAAGCACCGAAACTGGTTCGTAGTTTATGGAAACTGGCTAACAGGTTGAATTTACCAGCATTCGATCAATCCCTTGGCTATCCAATCTATGATGATCATGTGCCTCTTTGGAAGTATGCCGGTATTCCCGCAGTGGATATCATCGATTTTGATTATCCAAATCAGTACTCAAACTACTGGCACACCCATCAGGATCAGCCGGATAAATGTTCCTCATCAAGCCTGGAGCAAGTCGGCACGTTGTTAGTTCATCATATCTATGGAATCGAATGATGAATCCGTTTTATTTTGTTCCTATGCGTAAACATGTTTGGTTATTATTGGGCATACTCTTTTTCATTTGGGGCTGTCCTGATGGAGATATAACAGAAGCGGATGATACTGTCCTTCTACAGAATATGGAGTTTAATTATAACCAAGGATTAAACCATTTATATTTCAGCGTTCAGACTGAACCGTCTTATTTGGGGAAAAGTTTACAGGCCGTCAATGCGTTATATTTTGGTTTTGATACAACTCAAACCGCCGACACCCTCGTCTTGAATGATGCCGGGATATCCGGTGATATTATTGCCAATGATGATATATATTCATTAAAAGTGAATAATGATACCAATTTTGTTTCTTACGTATTAGAGCCAACAGATACCGGAAAAGTATATGTAAAATTTCTGGCTCAATATGGAAATGAAATCAAAGGCAGTATGGCCGGTTATGAGATGGGAAATCAGGGACCAACCATTTTAACAGTAAGCATGCCGGATACCATGATTTTACCCGGACCTGACAGTGTTTCTGTGGCTACGATTGTTGTAACTGTGAATGATCCTAACGGGCACGAAGATGTCCAGACCTGTTATCTCATGTTTCAAAAACCAAATGGGGAATGGTCAATCGGCAGTCCTATCTCCCTTTACGATGACGGCAACAAGGATTTTTTCCCCATGTACCTCTGGGATGACGTTGCAAATGATGGCAAGTTTTCACGACATATTACAATTGATTCCAATAATCCCCTGGGTACGTATACATCCTATTTTTACGCCAGGGATTACTCAGGTATTTTATCTGAACCGTACATAACCACTATGGTAGTAATACAATGATCTATAGAATAATTGCTATAATTTGTTTATCAACAGGTTTGTTTGCTCAAGTAGTGACGAAGTTTCAAATACC
>CAZIFK010000097.1:0-9177 GCA_964538995.1 uncultured bacterium | reverse complement strand
TTCCATGAGCGAAAGATTTGATGCAATTCCTGAACTGCGAATGGAAGATCCGTATGATTGACACAAATATCTTCTGTGATAACACTTGTTCCGGATTTTCGCAATGCACCGACTGCAGGGTATAATCCTTTTCGAATGTTCCATAGAGAGTCTCGAAGATAGGGATCCGAACTAAAAGGATGAACAAGGTTCCCTCCCATTTTCATTATCTCTTTTGATGAATTTTTAATTATTTCGAGTAAATGTTCTTCAACATCATCCTCAAATTCACACAGTAAACCGGCTTGGTTTGGGTGCAGTGTATTTATGTCAAATGGGGGTGATTTTAAATGCTTGGCTGTTGTCAATGATGCATAATCCATCACTTCCAGCGCACTGGCACCCTGCTCACTTAAAAATGGAATAGATGCGCATGCTTTTACAATATCATCAAAGAGAATGAGCCCTGTTCCTTTTGACGGCGGATCTTTTATGGTATTTAGAATAACTGAAGAAATGAATGCCAGCGTCCCTTCCGAACCAATCAATAAATGGGTAAAAATATCTAACGGATGTTCATAATCAATAAATGCATTGATAGAATACCCCATTGTGTTTTTAATGCGGTATTTATTACGAATTTTATTAGTCAATTCAACACTGGCTAGAATCTGTTTTCTACATTCAATAATGCCATTTGCCAGTTTTTCTTGTTCAATTATGAATCGTTCGTAATCAGATTCGACTGATGTATCGTACAATTTCCCATCTGATGTAATAAATCGGATGGATCGCATTGTGTGATAAGCATTATTCTTTACTCCGCAGACCATCCCCGAGGCATTATTTGCCAGAATTCCACCAATCATGCACGAGTTTATAGACGCCGGATCCGGGCCAATTTTCCTGTTAAATGATGATAACAGTAGATTTGCGTGACCTCCTATCACTCCCGGCGCTAATTGGATTGCTTTTCCATCATCCAGGATTTTTCGTTGTTTCCAATCTCGGACAGTCTCTGCTATAATACCCTCCCCAACCGATTGACCGGACAATGATGTTCCAGCTGTACGAAATGTTAAGGGAGTTTGGGTATCATTACTATAATTCAAAAGAGCAATGACATCTTGTTCATCAGATGGCCTAACAACCGCTTTTGGAACCACTCGATACAAACTGGCGTCATGGGCGTAAGCCAGTCTATCGATTAAACGGGTGTGAATTTTATCTTTAGGGAATCGTCGAGAAAGATCAGCTATCATGCCAACATCGATTACGTATCACATCAGGTACATTGATTGTTATTTGCCTTTTATAATCAAACGAGATCATTTTGAAACTTCCAACAATACAGGGGTGAATTTGACTCTTTTGAAAAACCGCACAGAGAAAATCGAAACTTTTTGAACCTACACGATTAATCCGATGACAGACACATAATTCAGATGGGTGTTCTATTTGTGAAATATAGTCAATATTCATCCCGCCGAGAATTATTGACGGATTCTGTTGAAGGCTATTATTACCAAATCCAAGCGATAAATAATATTTTACTCGTGCTGTTTCGATATATGTTAAAACCTTTGCATGATTAATATGCCCAAGGGCATCCATATCGCCCCAGCGTGTGGTAACAATTGTCTCTTGTTCAAAATCTTTTCGGGTCAGTTGACGAATTTTTTTCATACCATTAAGCAAAGAGTAGAGATTAATACCACTGATACTCCAAAATGTAACGCGCTTTTGGAGTTTTATCTCTTCAAAATATTCACTATCAATATACGCAGTTTTTTATATTTTCGAATCCCAAATAGTTAATTTCGTCCAATTCCAAGGCTTTGAAGATGCATTACGAAATTCACCGTTTCAAAACCATAATAATGTGGTCCAAATATAGGGTGTTGGTCTCTATTCAGTTGGAAATGTAATGTAGAATATATTACCTGTTGGTTTATTCGGTTTAACACCCACTTCGGCGTTATGTGCTTCAGCAATACGCTTAACAATTGCTAATCCCAAGCCACGACCACGCTTTTCACCCTCTTCCAATTGTACACTTCGAATAAATACGGCTTTGCGTTTATCTTCGGGAAGTGTTTCACCAAAATCTTTAACGTTTATTGTTATGGAGCCTTCAACCTCTTCACTGGTAATTAAAATTTTCTTTCCCTTATTAGCATACTTTACTGCATTACTGATATAGTTTTTAAATACTTCAGAAATAATTGGATTTGCCATTATACTAAGTCTGCTTGGAAAATCTGTTTCCATTGTCATACCGGCATTATTTAATATAGACTTCCATTCTTTTGCTATCTCCTGAATTACTTCTGCCAAATTGGTATCAGTCTTTTTAATCTCATCACCAAAAGCAACCTGTGATAGTACTGTTGCATTATCAATTACTTCCAAAAGTGTGTCACTAGAATTTTTTACTGCCTCCACCATTTCATTTTCCGGTAGCTCCTCTATCATCATTTCTGTCATTCCTTGAATTACACCGGCTGGATTCTTCAAATCATGGGTGATTACATCCAATAGCAATTCTTTCATTGAGTTGGATTTCTCCAAATTTTCCGATAGTACACGATATCTTTTTTCCGATTCCTGCAATGAATCTTGGGTTAGCCTATAGGTCATGGCGTCGGTAATATTAGATGACACAAATTCAAGAACTTTTATATCCTTTTCTGAATACAAATTAGGAGCTGTATAACTCTGAACAACCACTGCCCCTACCGCCTGATCACCAAACAAAAGTGGTACTCCCAGCCATTGTTCTGACGGTGTTCCAATCTGATCGACTTTTCCACTTTTTATTAGTTTTAAAATATCATGTTTACTCAGGAATAATGACTCTTTCGATTTTAAAATATATCCGGTAAGACCTTTACCTGGTTTTATAGGTTCTGTGTTATCGTCTACCTCATCGATATAATAAGGAAAAGTGATTAAATCTATATTATGATCGTAATAGGCTATGTAGAAATTAGACGTATCTATGATCTTGCTCAAACTTTCATGGATCAATCGATACATACTTTGCATATCTTTAGATGTACTTACCGCACGGGCAATTTCATATAATACGGTCCGGATATTTTCGTCACGTTTCTGTTCTGAAATATCGCGATAGATACCGAAAATGGCTGGATGTCCATCTTCAAACTTTACAGGGGTTCCGATAATCGACACATCTACAGGAGTACCGTCTTTCCGAATCCGGACGGACTCTTTTTCAACACGCTTTCCAATCAAACTAGTGGCGGAAATCTTTTCTGCTTCTTCCCGTAACTCTTCGTTTGTCAACAAATTATCTATATTTTGACCCAAGACCTCTTCTCCATAGCCAAACAAGTTTGTGAATTCTTTATTTATCCGCTGGACATTACTCTGTTTATCCAAAACCGCAATTGCCAGAGGTGTACTTTCTATAAGTTCTGCGAGGTACGCCTTCTCAATGCCAATCGCTCTCTCGGCTTGCATCCGTTCAGTTTCATCTCTTACGATTCCACGAAATCCTATGGGCTTACCTTTTGATCCGCGAATTAATGAAATAGCAGATTCTGCAAATCGTTTTTCACCATTTTTTCTTATGAACTCCCACGTAATTATTGTTGGTTCCCCGGTCTTATAAATTTTATTAAACTCCATAAAAACCTGATTTGAGTTTTCTTCATTCATATAATCTCTGTTATTCATTCCCATCAATTCTTCATTTGAATACCCAAGTTGTTTTCGAAGCGATTCGTTGAAAAATGTAAAATTTCCAGCCAGGTCAACTTCAAAATATCCATCTTCAATATTCTCAATAATTGTGCGGAATTTTTTCTCACTTTGTATAAGGGCGTCTGCTACTTCAACAACAGCATTTCTTTTTTTTATCCTATAAACAAAAGCCCCAACTATCCCAATGGCGATAACTCCCAAAATTGCAAACATCATACTTTGGCGCGCATTTTTTTCTACAGCACCTTGTATTTTCTCATAGGGCGAGCCCAAACAAACAATCCATTTTTCATTAAATAGAGGTATTGAGTAAGCTGTTCTGTTTACAGAACCCTTGGATGGATATTCTTGAATAGAATAAGTTACGTCCTGTTCATCCAATGATTGTTTTAATACGTCAAACTCATTTGGTAAATGACAGGAGAGACACTCATCGTCAAGTAAAAATAAATTTCCACTTTTCATCAACTCAGAATCTTCACAATCAACGTTCAAAATACCAAATATATTCCCATCGCTATCAGAGATGAAATAAGATAAATCACTTGCCTCCCAAGTGTTTAAGTGGAGTTCGGAATATTTCTCAATATCCAATGATCCAACTACATAATATTTTATATTAGAAATAGTAAAAGGTTTGAATAATATTATGAGATTCTGTCCTTGATCATTACGGTATCTCTTTGAAAGAAAAGACTTAGTAATATTTTTATTCTTGATAATATAATTTGCAACAAACTGACTGTAATTAGCGTCTATTTTGTTGTCCGATGGAGTGTTATATATTAACTGGGCGTTTTCTCTATGTAGGCTGATTGAAATAAAATCATCATCACTCATTGAATAAACCATTGACATATATTTCGAAGCATTGGATGTATTACCGTCTTTTTCAATCTGCCGAGCTATATAATTTAAATTCTGATCAGCTTTGGAAACATGATCAAAGAATATGTCACCCAGAAATCTTACCAGTACTGATTGTTGAGAATTAAAATTTGACGTTATCGTGTCTTTAAAGGTTCTGTGCGAACTCATTGTCAAATACAATACTGCTATAACTATTATGGCTGTAAAAAATATCCACAATAGAACTCGAAAAAATTTTATCTTTATAATATTGTAACTTTTCATATCTTATTACTGCTTTGTTTCAATATGACTCGCCAACGATGTTTGGATACCATGCAAAATAAGGTTTTTATTTTAGGTTCATCACAATATCCCGTACCTAAAAGGTTTAAAATGTCCATTATGAAATATTCCACATTACAACACATATAAACTTTCCCTTTTCACTTACCCCATCCTTTAGGGTGGGGGTCTTCAGGTGAAAAAGAACCGGGGCTTTAGCCCTATTATTCATGAAACCCATATTTTTTCATAAATTCATCATACTCTTCTGAAAAAGGTTTTCTTTTATGGTGTTCTTCCTGATTGCGAATATATTTTCTTACCTTTAGTATGACAGATTCACTCACAGAAACAGCAAAATATTCATCTTGCCATCCAAATTTCCTTTTTATCAAATTTTCAGAGTTAAGCCAAAAAGATGATTCTCCTTTTAATAATTGTGCAATTTCAGAGACAGTTTGTTTTGCTCCAAGTGAAATCAAAACATGCAAATGTTCTTTTCCACCTTCAATAGAGTCGATATAAATGTCTTTTTCAATCGCATTCTCTTTGATATGTTCAATCATCTGTAACTTTACATTTTTTGTCATGAATGGTTGTCTTTTTTTTGTTGTCCAAACGAAATGAACCCAAATTTTAATAAAAGCCATTATGATACCTCTCGTTGGGCTAAAGCCCGCTATTGGGTGGTTCTTTAATCCCCGCCCTGAAGGACGGGGTAAATGTTTTCTCTGTTACGTTATATCTAAAGCATGAACCACTAATATTTTTAACTTCTCTCTCCTTTCTCTTAAATTTATTACTTTGGGTACGCATTATTGTGATGAACCTTATTTAAGTAGTATAGAACACTGTTTTATGGAACGACAGATCCTGTGACTCAAAGATGTTGCTATCCTTTGGTTCAGACATATTTACTCATCATTTCCAGCAGGTCGTTTTTCTTGATGGGTTTACTTATATAGTCGTTGCATCCTGCAGCTATACAATTATCCCGGTCTGCAGTAAACGCATGTGCTGTGGTGGCGATAACAGAAGTATCATTCCATTTGTCTTCCTTTCGCATATATCTGACTAAATCCAATCCATCTTCACCACCTTCAAGGGATAAGTCCAGTAATATGATATCTACATACAGACTCTTCAACTTTACAATGGCTTCAGTAACAGATACAGCAAAATCCAATTCATAATGATCCTTTAAATAATATTTCATCAGCATTTGTGAATTCATATCATCCTCAACCACTAGCACAAATGTTTTTTTCTTATCTCCCATTACGAATCCTCATCATTTTTCGATTTAACCTGTTCATAGCTTATGGTATGGGGATCTGGAAACGTTAGCGTAAATATCGTTCCTTTTCCCTTGGTGCTGTCCACGTCGATATCTACCTGATTCATATCCAGATGACCTTTTACAATTGCCATCCCTAATCCAATACCTTGATATTTCTTTGTATATCCTTCACTCTCTTGCGTAAAAGCCTCATATATTTTCTCTAAATACTCTTGAGACATACCGATACCAGTATCTTGAATAGTCAGAATAGCGCATTTGGATTTCTGTCTTAAACCTACAGTGATTTCTCCTTTTTCTGTATACTTGATAGCATTATCAATAATATTGATGATGGTCTGGGAAATCCCATCCCGGTCAGCTCGAATTATTACCTTTTTTCGAGTTGAATGAAACGTTAATAACAGTTGTTTCTCTTGTGCCCTTATTTGCATTCCATCCACTATTTCTTGAATCATGGGCACTAAATTATAATTCTCTATTTTCACAGTATAAGTCCCGGCATCAATCTGTGATATATCCAGAATCTCATGCACCGTATGCATCAGCCGCTGTCCACTGGAACTGATCACTCTAAAAAATTTCTTTTCTTCTTCACCGATTACATGGCGAGTACTTTCTTCAATTAAATCGGTAAAACCCAAAATCGTATTAAGAGGAGTACGTATCTCATGGGACATATTGGCCATAAATTGTGACTTTACTTTGATGCCTTGTTTTGCATCCTCCAAGGCTTTTTCAAGTTTTAACTGGGTTTGGATTCTTTTTGTCACATCATTCACCACACCAAGGGTGGCTGGTTTGCCTTGCCAGTCCACCAAGGTAACACTGACTTCCATATCCCTCTTCTGACCATCCTTCCGGATTGCTTTGAAGATATAACGGCTTGGTATTTCCTCCCCCTGTTTGCGAAGCTCTTCCCGTTTTTCTAATACATGTAAGCCTTCTTCAGCAACCAGTGTATTAAAATCGAAATCTTTACTGCTGATTTCTTCCAGCACGAAACCGGTTATTTCGGTAAAACGGTGATTAATGAAGACAAACCGATCCCCTTGAAGTACATAAATACCATCGTTGGATTGTTCAATTACATCACGGAATTTTTTCTCACTTTCTTGCAGTGCCTCTTCTGCGAGCTTGCGTTCGGTGATGTCATTCGCGACTCCAATAAGCGCTATAACCCGGTTATCTGCATCACGGATGGCAGTTGTGGAAATTTGAACGGGGAAATCGGTGCCATCTTTCCTTCGATTAATTAGTTCACCTGACCATCCATCACGAATTGTGTCCGAGAGAATGCTCTCCACTATATCGGGTGGATTATTCGGTGAACGGATGATGTTTATGTTTTTCCCAATAAGTTCATCTTCTTGATAGCCATACGTATCCACAAACGATTGGTTTACAAATAGTATTGTATCCTGTAAATCGGTGATACTCACACACTCATTAATGCTTTTGAGAGCATGGGCAAGCATTGTGATTTCCTTTTCCGCCAACTTGCGCTCGGTAATATCCCGAAGAATACTTACGAAATATTTATTATTATCTTTCTTCCAACTTGACAAAGAAAGCTCTACAGGAAATTCTGTCCCATCTTTCCGAAGAGCCGTTAATTCTATTGTTTGTCCAATTAGCTTTTCTTTCCCCCTGTTTTTTAGCCGTTTTAGTGCAGAGTGATGTCCATCTATAAATTGAGCGGGAATTATTAACGATAGATCTCTATTCACCATTTCAGATGAAGAATAACCAAAACTTCTTTCAGCAGCTTTATTCCAAGATAAAATATTACCGTCATCATTGATAGATATAATGGCATCGCCGGCTGTTTCTGCAATGGACTTGTTTAGTTCCTCGCTTTCTTTTAGTTCGTTCTCGACCCGCTTGCGCTCGGTGATATCCGTAAATACGGCAACTAGGCTTTCCGGATTACCTTGATTATCCGTAAGCAAAGAACAAATTAACTCTACCAGAACGATCCGTTTATCTTTTTTGATTACTTCCATTTCTCCATGCCAGTTACCAGTATTGATTAAGGCGGGGACAATTTCATTTTGCAGTTTATCAGCGCCTTCTTTTGATGTAAACTGAAACATAGATTTACCAATGGTTTCTTCTTCTTTAAATCCACTAAAGACAAAATAACCCGGATTTATATACAGAATCTTTCCTTCTAAATCTGTTACAATTACAGACTGGGTAGTGGTTTCTATAATTTTGTTAAATTTTTTCAATTCTTTCTCAGCCTGTTTGCGTTTAGTAATGTCATTTAGTGCCGTGACTCTTACCTCACGACCCTTGTAATGCATCATCCTTGCCTGTATCTCACATGGAAATGTTGTACCATCTTTGCGTAAAGCTGTGGTTTCGTAAGGGCCTTCGTTCCCAGACAACATGTTATTCATTACTAACTGCCGATCCGTAGGTATAATCCACTCTGTACCGTACCTGCCCACAGCTTCTGACGATGTATATCCAAACATTTTTTCTGCTACTATATTTTGCTCAAGACAAATTCCCTTTTCTGAAATAAAGATAGCTTCAAAAGCCGCTTCGGATAAACTGTGATAACGTTCTTCTGATTCAAGTAGAGTTTCTTCGATCTGTTTGCGTTTGGTAACATCGTTGAACATGGCGACCATCTTATTGGGCTCCGTCTGGAAGGCATACACCTCAAAGACACCTGCTATTTTCTCATCTTCGTAGATTACCTGTTCCGTAGACCAGGATTCCCCTTTTGCGGCGGCAAGACGATAGCGATTAGGTAGCTCTGTTGCAATGAGGGGAGGGAATGCCTCCTCGATGGTTTTTCCGATGAACCGGTTATTGTCCACACCGAGGATTCGGTCTGCGGCGTTATTAGCACCCACGAATACCAACCTACCATCTGATTCCAGATGGTACATATGCATACCCATGGGAGAAGATTCAACGACACTTCGGAATTTTTTTTCACTCTCATGGAGGGCATTCTCGGCTTGTAATTGTTTCGTAATATTTGACGAAAAATTGAGTGTTGCCGGTTTTCCATCCCA
>CAZIFK010000096.1:0-9269 GCA_964538995.1 uncultured bacterium | reverse complement strand
CTGATTTTAGTGACTTGAAAATCATTGCTGATGAAATTGTTTCATTGGATAAAGCGAGAGATTATTTTTCGAAACAAGTTAACGTCCGTGTTGAAACTGACCAGATGAAACCCGATGATGTGGATGCATTATTTTCTTTAGCACAACAACATCACGGTAATTGTGGATTAATGTTTCATGTGGTAGCGAAAGAAGGAAAAGGGCAAAGAATTTTATCACATAACGTGATGGTTTCCTCCAGTCGTGAGTTTATAAAAAAGCTTCGAGATATTTATGGTAAAGAAAATATATGGGTGTCTAATTGATCGCCGTTCTACAGCGTGTTTCCTCCGGCGCTGTCATTGTTAAAAATCAAATCATCGGACAAATAGATGATGGCCTTGTTATTTTACTGGGTGTTATGAATGATGATGAAGAAGGGGACAGTCAATTTCTTGCCGATAAAATTTCCGGGCTTCGCATTTTTAATGATGAAAAGGATAAAATGAACTTATCTATTAAAGAGGTGAATGGATCTGCTTTAGTAGTAAGCCAATTCACTCTGTGTGCGGATACCCGTAAAGGCCGTCGACCAAGTTTTATTAATGCGGCCCCACCTAAAAAAGGCAAAACACTCTACGAAAATTTTATGAAACGGTTAGAATCAAAAGGCATTCCTGTTCAATCTGGAGAATTTGGCGCCATGATGAACGTAAAGATTGATAACAACGGGCCGGTAACCATTGTTTTAAATAGCAAAGAATGATTAATCATGAAAGCAAACGACCAAACGTCGTAATTTTCTATCTATAAGAAGACGAATGTAATGGAAAGAAAAATCAGAATTCTCATGGCCAAACCAGGTCTGGATGGCCATGATCGAGGGATTAAAATTTTGGCGTCGGCCTATCGAGATGCCGGGATGGAAGTTATTTATCTTGGACTGCGACAAACCCCTGAAATGATTGTTTCTGCCTCTTTGCAGGAAGATGTGGATGTTATTGCCTTATCCAGTCTCAACAATGCCCACATGACCATTTTTACCAGAGTAGTGGAACTGATGAACGAAAAGGGATTGGACGATGTTCTTCTCACCGGCGGTGGTATTATTCCGAAAAAAGATATGGAAGCGCTGGCTGAAATTGGTGTCGGTAAGTTGTTCGGACCCGGAACGCCCGTTCAGGAAACCATCGATTATATTACAGACTGGGTACAATCCAACCGTCGCTGATCCATGGACCTGAACAGTCGCACGGCCCTGGAGCTTCATTTTGCTGAACAATTTGACACAGTGTTATTTCCTGTTTTAGCCAATCATTATTTAGTCAGCGGAGACCTAACAAGAGCAATAAAAGTATGTGAAATAGGATTGGAGTACCATCCGGAAAATGCTGATGGTTTATTTATTTTAGGGAAAGCTCAACAGGCTTTGGAAGATTATGTCAATGCTGAAAAATCGCTGAAATCAGCACTAACAAATAGCACGGTTCATCTACAGGCAGCTCTGGCGTTAGTTGATGTTCAAATTGAATTAAAACGGACTGAAGCATCTGTCTTAAAAACATGGGAATTGATTGCAGAATGGGATCCTGGAAGCGAAAAAGCACAAGTCGAAATTGCTAGCGACAATTCACAAAAAACAGACACAATTTCAAAAAAGAAAAGAGTTAAATCAAAAGCGCTTAAAAGAGAAATCGACAATATAGATATCAGCCCCCGTCTTGCCACATTTACAATGGTTGCTGTGTTGCGAAATCAGGGTTTGCATTTTCAAGCGCTTCAGGTACTGGATGTGTTAGAAGAAAAGGGTGGTGATAAACAACGCATAGCGAAAGAACGAAAAAGCATTCAGGAATCCATGGAAATCTAAAATGAGCGAAAATAATTTTTTAAATAGGCAAGATAGATTGAAACAGCAATTGGGTAAACTGGAACTGGATGGAATATTACTTACTAATCTCACCAGTATTCGTTACGTATGTGGATTCACCGGATCCGCAGCATCGTGCCTGATTACAAACGAAAGGTCCTTTTTCATTTCCGATGGACGCTATGATGTGCAAGCGAATGAACAGGTTAAAGGAATGGAATGCCTTATTGATTTTGGAACACATTTTTCTATTATTGAAAAGAATAATATAATTAGAAACGGAATGAAACTGGCATTTGAAGCTGACCATGTCAGCGTCAGCCAGCACAAAATAATGACCAGCACTTTTCCAGATGTAACGTGGGAATCGACATCAATGCTTTTGGAAAACCTCCAGGCAGTGAAAGATCAGTCAGAATTGGATGCCATTCGTACCGCTGTGGAAATAACGGATGCTATTTATGATGAAATTTTACCCATACTTAAACCGGGGACAACGGAAAAGGAAATTGCAATTCATTTAATGATGCGCTATCGTCAGGAAAGTGATGGGGAAGCGTATTCACCCATCGTAGCCGGAGGTCCAAATGGGGCTTTACCACATGCGGTTCCTAGCGACCGTCCTTTTGAAAAAGGCGATTTTATCGTCATCGATGCTGCTGCAAAATATGCTGGTTATCATGCAGACATGACACGTACTCCTCTTGTGGGTAATGCCACTGAAAAGCATCGTGAAATATATGGAATTGTTAAAGAGGCCCAGCAAGCAGGTTGTGATACAGCAAAAGCAGACATGTCTTGCAAAGAGGTGGATAGAGTAACCCGAGACGTCATTACTAAACAGGGCTACGGGAAATATTTCAATCACGGTACGGGTCACGGCTTAGGGCTCGACGTTCACACCGAACCACGGTTAAGTCATTTGAGCGAATCGATCTTAGAAATAAATAATGTTGTAACCATTGAACCCGGAATCTATATACCCGACTGGGGTGGTGTGCGTATTGAGGATAATGTGATTATCCAGGAAGACGGTTGCGAAATCCTGAATAAAACAACCAAGGAACTGGTTGCGCTTAATTAACCTATATATTATAAGAACGTCGAATTAATAATTATTGAACCTAAACATCAATCAATTGATCTATCAAATTGTGCTTCAAATCCCATCGGGGAAGGTGGCAACCTACGGTCAAATAGCCATGATGGTTGGATGTACAGCCCGCCAGGTCGGCTGGAGTATGGCAGCCACGCCAACAAACTCAGGTATACCATGGCAGCGGGTGATTAGCAGTCAGGGGAAAATCAGTACCCGTTCCAACGTAAACTCCAGTTCATTACAGAAATCCATATTAGTCAGTGAAGGAATCACGTTTGATAAATATGGGAAAACCGATTTCCATATTTTTGGTTGGGATGGAAAATTGAAATAACTAAAAAATCAGTTATAGCCAATATTATGAACTATGCTTGAAATGAATCAGACGTATGAAATTAGTTATAATTGAATTCCTGATATTACCTATTTTCTTAAGGACGCTTTTGAAAAGATATTTTGAGGAATTTCCACCTCAAATTCAATTTCATCAATAATAAATTCAGTCCCGCTTCCTTTCGATAAAACATCTTTAAAAATCATTTTTTTAGGTATCCAGCGCCCCTCCACCAGCATTACTTCTTCAATAAGAGTTGTTTTTAACAATTTACCGCTTTTTGCGAACCGCTCTTCCTTGATAGCAACCATTCTTATTTTATCCACATATAGTTTACGTTTTTGGTAAGCTAACACAGATTCGATAGCTGTTAACTCCACCACATAGCAATCTCGATTGTTTACTATTTCCTCCCCTGTTACGGAGGCCATATATGCCTCGCTAAGTTTATTGTTTTCCATCATATCTTCGTAGGATAAATCCGAACCCATGAGTGACTGTCTTAGCATGTGTCCTGCAATTTTTATCGTCCGGTCTGCTTTCGGAGAATATGTCCACAAATTATCTTCAAGTTTTAACATCTTCACCCCTTTTTGCCTGACAGGCGATAAATACTCCGTGAATGATTGATCTTCACCATTCATCCACGTTTTTGAAGTGATAGTGCGAGTCCCTCTCTTTCCATGAATTTTCATTGTTGAAACGATAATACTTGTTTCTGACCATCGGTTTTTATCCAATTGCTCTAAAATTTCATCCCCGGTAATATTCTGCCCAAAAAGAATAACAGGAATAAAAATAGTAAAAGTAATTATTTTTATCATGTTTCTAATTCCTTAAATAACTCAGATGTTTGACGTTTAAAAATCCCGATGCCGGCGAACATTGTTCCGATGATGGTCGCCAGGAGTCCCGGGAAAAAACCAATATAATAAGCTTGATTCGTAACGGATGCCCTGAAGACAACAGGAGTCATCATGTTTACATTTTGCATCATAGAACTTAAATCCAGTCCTTTGATCTGTAAATAATAACCGGCGCTCAAGCCCAAGGCTGTCCCAATGACTGATCCTACCAATCCAATAAAAATGGATTCATAAATCATTGAACGGTAAATGTGCCCTTTCCGTTCTCCAATAGCTAATCTGATTCCAACTTCGCCGTATCGTCTCAATGCCCCTAATAAGCCAGCATTCCAGAGCACAATTGACATGATTATGACAAATACAGATATAATAATTCCGGAAAAACTGGATGCATAATCAAGATACTCTCCCAAATTACCCACTTCTTTCAGTGTACCCATAACAGGAGTAAAATCATCGTCCATGTTTTGGTAGGTGGAATTAAAACTTTCAACAATATTTTGAGCTCTTAAATCATCATAGATCCTGTGCTCAAAATAACCCAATATTTCACCGGCCGCATCGGTCATATTCAGCGCTTCCTGAACATCGGATATATCGGCGATTAGCGCGCCCCGGTCCATTGCAGCCACACCAAAATTAACTGTTCCGACGATATGGAAATTGTACATGGTCATATTTCCATACATCGTTGAACTTAATAAGGTACCATTCATACCGATTTCAGTTTCTAATCGATATGCCAATTCATCACTGATTAATATTTCTCCCGGCTGTTCAGGCACACGACCGCGTACGAGAGATTTTTTGATATTCAGGGTAGTAATCTCCTTACTCCCAGGCGACAATAAATCCACACCCATTCCCATAACCGGGCCCTGGGAGCGAGTATCGCCATTTTCATCGGGGATATCAAATAACCCCCCAAATTGAATACGCTTCACCCAGGTCATATCAGGATACTTATTTTGCAATTTGGAAATGATTTCATCCACACCAAATAAGGCTAAATCGTTTGGCGACTGATCTGCATTTTCAGCATAAGCCCGAGTCATGATTTTAACATGACCGGTGGAGAATCTGGCGGAATAATCAACCATGTCTGTAAAAACACCGGTTATCCAAGAATGAAGAAAAACAGTAATCCACACACCGATTGTTACTATTATGATGGGAAATAAGCTTCGATGTCTGTCACGCATCAACCCCTTAACAAGAAATTTAATCATTGTATTTTTCCTCGAATTGCATCGGTTGGTTTCATTTTAGAGATCCTTCGCGCCGGGACATAACTCACAATTGTTGTTGTTATCAGAACAAGCAAGGTTGTTCCTAAAACTAATGCCAGGCTATAAGCCGGATAAATGGTTTCGGCAATTGTTAGACCATAATCGTCGGTTCCCGCCGGCATTGTCCAACCTCTCATAGCCTGTAGCCCCAGCAATGGGATTCCATACACAGCCCCCAAAATCGCCGCTAATACGGAGTGCATCGCCCCTTCAACAGTAAATAATCCTACTACCTGTTTCTGAGTCATTCCCAGAGCAATATGAGTCCCGATTTCTTTTTGGCGACGGAATATGGATAATACTTGCGTATCAAATATGGCAAGCATAGCCAGCAATAATAGAATAAGATAAAAAATTGAACCGCCAATTGATTTCATCTCAATCATTTCACGTATTGCAGTAAGCAGGTAATAATGATCTTTAAATATCCATCCCTTGAACGTTCCCAATGATTCTTTTTCCTGAGATGTAACTAAAAGTGAAGCTTCACCCGGCAGCTGCATCATCGTTCGCAGACTTTCAAGAGGTATCCACAAAATACCATTGTCTATTGCCGGAACATTGGTTTTGAAGATATGGACAATCTTTGCTTCGGCGGCATCAAAAGTTCCATTTTTATCTCGCCACCTGATGGTAAAATAGTCCCCAACATTTAGGTGATTTGTTTCTGCAGTTCGTTTTCCGATGCATGCGGGTATTTCGTCAATATCAATATTCAAATAGGAAGACGGCAGTTCTAATATGGTTTGTTCAGGATTAATGCCTTTGAGAAAAATATTCTGAATCCGTCCTTGAGGATACATGGCGGCCTGTGCGATCAAAATGGGAGTCAAATGACCTTGTTCCTCAGCATCCAGAATTGTTTCTGAAAGTCTGGTATGACTATCTTCAATTGTAAAGGGATCATAAGGATCATAATTCTCGTGCCAATATTGGCCGCCACCAATTTCCCAGTTTATTGTGTCCCGCCGCGCTTGTTTGTCCCACCCGCTTAATAGTCCTTTATTCCAAATAATCATGACAAAAGAGAGTGAAAGCACAAATACATTTAACCAGGTTCTTAAACGCGCACCCGCCAGATTACGGTAGGCTAATTTCAGTGCTAATTTCATATCAGCCCCCTGTTGGGTTGATGGTAACTTTTTCATCATTTACAACCTGCCCATCCACCAAATTTATTTTACGACGTAAATATTGAATAACTTTTTCATCATGTGTGGCAAATATGAAGGTCGTTTTGAATTCTGAGTTAAGAGATTCCATTGTTTTCAATATATTGTGAGAATTTTCGGCATCTAGATTTGCGGTAGGTTCATCAGCTAAAACGATTTTTGGTTTTTTCACCATGGCCCTGGCAATAGATACTCGTTGGCATTCACCCCCGGATAATTGAGCCGGCCTAGAATTAGTTTTATCACTTATTCCAACCCACTCAAGAGCATCTTCAACCGCCTTTTTTCTTTCTGATTGGGGTTGTTTCAATAGTAATAACGGTAATTCTACATTTTCAAATACTGTATATACAGGAAGTAGATTATATGTTTGAAAAATAAAACCAAGAGACCCACTTCTTAAGCTGGCAGCTTCAATCTGAGACAATGTACCAACATTTTTATTTAAAACAATTACCTCGCCATCAGTACCAATATCCAAGGAACCAATAATATTTAACAAAGTGGTTTTCCCCGATCCGCTGGGACCGATAAACCCCAGGAATTCGCCCCTTTTAATAGTGATATTAACATTTTGTAAAGCGGTGAACACACCCTTCCCGATCGGAAAATCTTTTTTGAGATTTTTTATCTGTATGATAGTTGAATTCTCCATGATAATTCCTTTATTTATTAGTGATGAAGAGTCAGTATGATTTGATAACCGGCAGTAGATTGAAATAAAAATAGTCCAGCGTCTAAAGTCAAATTGTCGTAAGCCCGTTGCCAGGCGATGTATTGAAAACTTTCCTTTAATTCCAAATCATAATATGAGACTGATATGAAATTGTCAAAAATTGATAAGGGATATGAAAACAATGCTCCCAGTCTTCTTATTGTGTTGGAGGAAATATTACTTCCGGAAGAATTATAACGATAAGCTTCGAGGGAACTGTAAAATCCATTTCCCAGATTAAATGTATAGTCAACACCAACAGTTGTAATTTGCTGGAAATCAATAAAACCTGGTTCCTCTGTTGATTGAATGAAAACGGATTCGAACCAGGCACTGATACCCTTATCGACCGAACCATCAAAAGCCAATCGAAATTCAGGCAGTTTATCAACGCCAGGCTGTATGAATCTAAAATGAGAGGTAATAGCAAATTCCCCATATGGTGTTAGTGCTTGATACCGGCCACCAAACTCATTGGATCCTTTTACCGACTGATGGGGTTCCAAAATTTTCATGTCATCAGTCTTATGTATCAACCACATCATATAATGACTGGTTTGACTCATTTCTTTCCGGAATCGTACTGCATTAACACCTGGAGTTAATTGTAGTGGGTCTATTGGGTCAAGGGTATCAAACCATTGCAGCGCCCGGAACAATTTAGCCGGACCGAAATTAAGCTTTTGAATTCCAGCTCTGATTTCAATATCTTTATTTTTATATCTTATCCAGCTCCTGTAGTTAGTCATAGAAAGGGAGTCAAAATGACTGGTATAATTAAAATCTATCGCCCACTCTGCATCAAATATCCCAGAATTATCATGTTGGTTTTCCAGGCTGATAATTGGAATATATTGAAGTCTGTATTCAAATTGCGACTGGGAAAATAATGGATTATTGAATCCGGCAACAGAAGACTGACCTTCAAAATTAATGGGTGCCGATAAAATGATTCTCATCGATAATATGATAGAAATAATTCCAAAGTTTTTAAGCATCAGTATGTTTTTCAGCGATTCCAAAGAAAAAGTTTTCAACCATGATCTCAATCATTTCTTTACGGTCCTTGAAAATACTAGCTAATTGAGGATCATTTATTTTATCAAGAAGAGAATTCAAAGAATATAGGATAAACTCCATTGGAATTTCCTTCCTGATATCCCCCCTTTCCTGGGCTTCCTTAAAAATTTCCAACATTCGTTTATAGACCTGATGACCTATCTCCTGTAAAAAGTCCAATAGTTCAGGGACAGCACCTGTTAAGTCTCCGTAGAACTCCTCACCAATGCGTTCATTATTTTTTATTTTTTGCTCAATGATTAAATGAACTTTTTCAGTAAAAGGGATTGCTAGTCTCATTGTTTTATTAAAATGCTGTTCAGCCTCATCCGTCAAATTTTGAATAATGCATTTTGCCAAATCTACTTTGTTATGGAAATATTTGTAGAATGTCATTTTACTGACGCCGGCTGTCTTACAAATTTCTTCAACGGTGACGCGTCTAACTCCATATTTATTGAAAAGCATTTCACCGGTTTCAAGGATTTGGATTTTTTTTGTATTTGCTGTCATTACTTCCTTACTTCAAATCTGACGTTCATGGACTAAACTTACTAATAACGTATTATGTACTATAATCGTATATAATATATATTATTGTTATATTGTGATACAATGTTTATTAATATTTGAGTTTAATTAGGGAAAATGCACGATTCCAATACGGTTATAAGATTAAGTTTACTATTAGAATTAAATCACCTATTTTGAAACGTATAAAAATGCAAACCACACTTTGATAATAGATATTTATTCCGACCCTGAGTTGTACAATGCTGCTCACTGGTGGAAAACCAATGATATTGAATTTATAACTAATTCTGCGGATGGATTTGGAAGCCCTGTTTTGGAATTAGCCGCTGGAACGGGACGGTTAGCTTTGCCA
>CAZIFK010000095.1:0-9347 GCA_964538995.1 uncultured bacterium | reverse complement strand
CTTAAATCGCGCAGCAATGTGAAAAGCCACGAATGCTCAAACCAAATCCTGATGGCTGATCGATATCCGGATTCATCCGGAACCATTTCCTTTAATACATCTGACTCGGCCCGATAATGAGCCAGCATATCAACAAAATTAACAACAATTCCAAGTACGTCCACATTTTTGAATTCAGAGAAATGCGATTGGAATTTTTTACCAGATTCTGCTGTATTTATTTTTTCATAACGCAGCGTTTTGTTTTTGAATCCATATTTATTCAAAGCCGTTCTCATCATTTTTTCTTCGTGTTGATTAAGCGTTTTCGCAGAACAAAGCATATCGTTAAGCTGATCTGGAAATTTCTTTACAAATTCATCGGGAAACAATCCGGAAAATATAGCATTTCTGCTAAAGGGTGTTGCAGTAGGTAGAAGTGAAAAATGATAATCAATTTTGATATCGTAATAAGGGTTAAGAAACTCCTGAATGGCCATGAATTGATCATACCGAAGAGCATCTATCACTAGTAAGCATGTTTTTGTATCCTGTTTGATTTCCGGTTTGATAAAACGGGCAAAAACGTCATTTGACAGCGCCGGGCGATTTTCGCTAAATAACCAATCTTTATAATTTGATTCTATGAATTTAACAAATTCATTGTTGGCTGAATGAATTTGTTCTGCAAGGATATCGTTTAAGCTGATATCCGGATGTTCATCAAACTCTAATTGCCATTTCACCAACCGTGTATAAATATTCCACCAATCATTAGCATTCAATTCTTCCTGAAGTTGAAACTGAATTTTTTGGAATTCCTGTAAATAACCACTGGTGGCGTGTTCTTCCCGGATTTTTGATTCTTCCAGAACCTGTTTGCACGCCATGAAGATTTGAGTTGGGTTAACGGGTTTTATGAAGAACTGAATCACTTTTTCGGATATTGCTTCATCCATGAGATCTTCTTCTTCACTTTTGGTGATGAAGATAATTGGCAATGCGGGTTTTATATCCTTGATTTCCCGTAGAGTTCTCATGCCATCCATTCCAGGCATGAATTGATCCAATAAAACCAGATCGAATGATTCCTGACCGACTAAAGTAATGGCGTCAGAGCCATTGGTCGTTGTTGTCAGTTGATACCCTTTATCCTCTAAAAAGAGAATATGGGGCTTTAGATGGTCGATTTCATCATCGACCCAAAGGATTTTTCCGCGATTTCCAGTCATAATAGACGGTAAAATTACTGACTATTAATGATGTCTGAAATGGTTTATAATTGAGACGGGAGTTGCCAATAAAATAAATTATCCAGTTAACAAATAATTGAAATTTTAACTTATTTATTTAAGCAAAATCAATTTTCTGGTAGATGAGTAATTATCCGTTTTTAAAAGATAAAAGTATATTCCAGGACTTACTAATTTTCCATATTGGTTTTTGCTGTCCCAAATAATACTATAGAAACCTGCGGTTTGAGTTTTATTTACCAAATGGATGACTTCCCGACCAAGTATATTATAGATAACGAGATGAACACCCGTTTTGTCAGGGAGGTCATAACGGATAGTAGTTACGGGATTAAATGGATTGGGGTAATTCTGGTGTAATGCATATTTTTTCGGAATAGGCACAAAAGTATTGAATTTATAATTTTCTGTAACTCTATATTTTATACTACCATCTCTGTTACGAATATCAGCCTTCCAGACTAAGTTTGATTCAATGTCCTTTAGTTTAATAAAAATCAAAGATAATAGGTTGTCGTTTGTTGAACGAATATCCTCATTCAGATCGGCCATATTTATGGTTATTTTGCCCTCCTCTGTACTTACATTACTTAACATGAGCCAGAACTCATCTAAAAGTGAAATAGCATTGTAAAAAATAATATCTGTTGTATCATATTGAATTGTCAACTCCAAAGCTCCAACGTTAATAAGATCAGATACATTCAAATGAACATTAAAATTAGGATTTTCATTGTTAGTAGAAGGATAGCTAATGTCTAATTTTACTTCTTTATTGGAAGTTTCGGATGATTTATACATTAAATTTCCACCGTAATCAAATCCGGCACTCCAGTTCCACATTTGTACAAACATCATCAAATCCTCAAAATCAAATTTATTGTCAGGAAATATTTGTACATAAGGTGGTATCCCCTCTGCCGGACCAATTTCATCATGGGAATCAAGAGTATCTGAAAACCATATTTGCTGAAAAGTTACCAAATCCTCAAAATCAATTAAATCGGATTCATTATAATCACCAAGGAATTCAATGGGTAATGAATATGAAATACTATCACCCGTGCTATCAGGATCATCGTTTCCATTTCCATCAAAAGGATTTCCATAAATATCAACGATACCTGGAGTAATCTTAATATCAAGTGTATCTCCAGTAAACCATCCACTTTGCGAAAATACAGTTAATACATAATTGAATGCATCAAAGTCTATTGTCAAATCTTCATAAATTCCATGACGGGAAGAAAATAAAAGCCCTTCCATAATAGAACCAAAATTGATTTCTTTATTAAACGTGAATGTTATTGGTTCATACCAACTTTTTGCCAATTTTGCTTCAGTAATAGTAGGTAAAAATTGATTATCTAATTGCAATTTTATTGTATCACCAACTCCATATTGCCAGCCATCGTTCAATGCAAAAGCAACATTTACTTCGCCAACATAATTAAATAAATCATTTAATGAATTCCATTTGAGTGTATCTAAATACGTTGTTGAATCCAAAACAGTCAACATTCCTGCATTATCCCACGAATATCCATTATCCTTAGAATATGAGATAGACAACGAATAATGATCGTTGGTCGTATCCATTATTGCATATGGAAAATCAATTATTCTGGAATATTCGTCCAATTCCTGACTTGGACTGATGGAAAGGCTCCCCACAAAATTATCTATATTCAAAGGATCACTAATAAATATCGTTGTATCAAATGAATCAAATGCTTCTACTTTCAGATAAACATCATATACTTCATTTTCACCGAAATCTTCCCAACTAAGCCAGGTGAACTCCAATGTATCTATTATTGCGGTGGTATTACTATCTGATATACCCGTAAGTTTTGGAATAATCCAATTAATATTGTCAGTTGAGAAATAGAATCCATATACAATAGAATCGTTTTCAACATCTTCAACTAAAAACTGCAATTGGATATTTCCGTGCACTTCCTGTGACAGATCATTTAACAATGTCATTTCAGGTGGACTATTCACAGCAAGTGCCATGATTGTATCTGATGGTACACTCATATTTCCAACACTATCCACAGCTATGACATAATAATAATATATTATGTCTCTGTAGACATCTGTATCGACAAAGATTGTATCTGGAGAAAAAACCTCAGCGATAATAGAATCGTCTGGTATACCAATGCCTCTGTGGATTAAATATTTCTCTAAATCAGGTTCATTATTACTTGCCCATTTAATTGTAATCTGTTTAGGAGCCGTATTGGACGAAACACTCGTTGGTAGCATTGGTGGGATTGTGTCAATACCCATACCAATAAGTGCTACTTTTTTTACCTGGTCTTCCAAATCAACATCATCATTGTAAATGAAGAGGGTATCAATTATTCCCTTTGGACGTTTTGGTTTTAGTGTTATCGTAAATGTTATGCTATCTACAGAGCTCAAGTTCGCCATGGTGTCGCTTATGGCAAATTGGTCGCTAAAAAAGTTCATATCTGATATATTCAACGGTTGATTTCCCCTACTCCAAATAGTAAACGCCAACGTCTTTATGGAATCAACCTGAATACTCCCAAAATCCAGATTATCATCTGATAGCAGTATATGACGCAGATGGGGAATTGCGCTGACAACAGTAGATGATTTTCCTTTGTTATTTAGAGTATCTACCGGTGTTAAGTAATAAAAATATTCTACGTCACGGATCGCATCATAATCCGTAAATGTTGTGTCCGGATAATAAACCTCCGCTATGACTGAATCTGAAATTGATTCTATACCACGATGAACTAAATATTTACTAATGTCCTTATCTGTACTGCTTATCCAGTTCAAAGTAATAGCTTTCGACAATGGAACTGCATTAAAATCATCCGGTGAGTGGGGACCAATTGTATCGATCCCAGTTGCAGAAAGATAGATAAACTTTAATTGATCTTCTTCATCAAGATCATTATTGTTAATTGCTATCGTATCGTGTACTGTTTTAATACGTGTTGCATGAAAACTAATTTCCAACAACATAGAATCATTTGATGATAATACAAATGAACTATCTGACAATGTAAAAGAGGGATTGTTGTTTTTAATATTAAACACTGATAATGGAAAGTTTCCGTAATTATAAATGGATATAATTTCAGTGCTCACTGAATCAATTTGAACCTGTCCTATATCTATTGATGTTTTAGATAAACCAATATTTTTTGAATATTTTTTATCTGTCACAAAAAGTTGAGAGGCAGACAGCTTACCTGTCCCGAAATATCCATCCCCTGAACTATAAACAGGATCAGCCAAATATATATTGGGGATTGAATCAGTACCATTGTTGAATTGACTCCTGACAAGAAAAAGCATGGAATCCCCAACTGTAAAACCAGACAATCCATAGGTTTCATCTCTCTCCCATGCAGTGATCTGCAATTGAGTCATACCGCCTGATAAGGGCGAAATCGGAGGTATATCCCCTGTTATCTGGATATCGCCAAATACGGTACCATTATAACCATTACCTGTAAGGTCTTTGATAATTGATATTTCATCATTCTCAATGCGCCAATATCCAATCAAGTTGTTTGAATTTGTGGAAATAATTGAATTCATATTATCTTGTATTTGACTTTCGCTACGTTCAATATTCCACAACCTTACTTCATCAATGCTACCAGAAAAAGAGTATTGACTTCTATCAAAAGAATCTATTCCAATATATAAATGGTCTTCTGAATAAGTCGGATGTCCCGATTGATTAATTGTTTTATCTAAGATGCCGTTAACGAATAATTTTATTTCAGAATTATTCCACGAAATAGCAACATGTGTCCATTGATCAATTTGAGCTGTCTGATTACTTGTTCCATGAACACCTCCAGAATTCATCTGATATCCAAGGACACCATTACTTTGAATACAAGCTGCAAAAGCGTTTTCATCGTCCATGGAATAGGAAAAAAACCAATGGTCACTATTTAACATTGATGGATTAACCCATGCTTCCATCGTCCCTGAAGTTGAGTTAAACATTAGCTCGGGTACGCCACAATCAATAAAATCATGATCTCCGTCGACAACCATCGCTCCTGGTTTATCTTTCAAAAGCTCATCTTTTACGACGCCAACACCCACACAGAAATCATTATCAAAAACACCCACCTCATCTCCTATTTCAAGACGCGAACCGTTAAATGTCGCAAGGCTATCAATAATAATATGATAGGGTAAACCCGTCGGGGAAACAGGTTGGAAAAATCCATCATATCCAATACCTTGGGCATAAACATAATGGTTTAATCCGTTACTAGCATTATCCGAAGTGATCTTGAAATTAGCCACATTCAATCCCTTGGATGACGGATGAAATGTAACTGGGAATTTCATCATTGCCCCTGAGTTTATAAACAAGGGTAAAAAATCAACATTAAAGTCGGATGTAGACGAAACGATTGAATTAATGGACAATGGTATATTACCATCGTTTTGTATAACAAACTCTAACATCAGAGAATCCCCGATTACTGTCGGTTCAAATTTTAAATGTGGCGATGAAAGCCTTAATTGACTTTGAAGTAACGGCAAACCCAGTCCTTCGAGGTTAATTTTGAGTGGAGAATTCAAAGGATCGTTATAGGTAATAATCATTGATTCTGAGTAATACATAGATTCGGTAGGCTGGAAGAAAACTTGTAAAATATCTGTAGAACCCGGAGGAATTGAAAAAGTTGTCTGATTTGTAAAAAATATGTTTGAGCTAAACTGTATGTCACTAATATTTAATATCGCATTTCCCTCGTTCGAAATTACCATTTCCTGGGAAATGCTATTATGAATGAATGTCGTTTCAAAAACTAACTTATCACTCGATGTTTTTATCGAAGAGAAAAAACCAGTTAAACCGGATAAGTTCACTACTGTCAAAGGCTGATAACCAAATAATCCATTTCCGATATCATAATTCGAAATTAAATCAACTTCTCTATTTTCATTATACCTATAACCCCAGAATTTGTAAGAAATTGAATCACCTACTGAAAAACCGGGTAAATTAAAACTTTCATCTTTCTGCCAGGCAACAATCTGAATGTTATCTGAAAGTCCTTTAACACCAACACCAACACATAAGGAATTAGTAAAAACACCAATTTCCTCTCCATAATTTAATTCCAGGTGATCCACCAAAATGGAATCAACGATGATTGTATAAGGGAGTCCTGTAGGCTGAACCATTTTAAAATATCCATCGTAACCTACACCGGAAAGATCAATCCAATTCTGGCTTACATTTGGAGCATTATGAGAAAAATACATGCTTGTTGAAAATAATCCTTTTCCGTTTGGGAAAAATTTTACCGGTACAGAAATCAATCCACCTGGTTCGAGAGTA
Organism: uncultured bacterium; assembly: GCA_964538995.1. GTDB lineage: Bacteria > Fidelibacterota > Marinisomatia > Marinisomatales > TCS55 > JADFRD01. The sequence goes on along the minus strand of CAZIFK010000095.1, from coordinate 2,744 downwards.
AAATAATTCAAATCAACACTAAAATGATTGTCATTTGAATATATATCCGAAACACTCAATGTATCATTACCGGTATTTTGTACAACCCAGCCAACCGTAATTGTATCTCCAGTAGCAATTTCTCCCATATTAATTGTATTGGAATATCCGGTCATTTCGGGCTGCAATGTTTGTGTAGCGATACCCGTTAATCCGACACGTTGAGGGGAATTATCAGGATTATTATATAATATCGATAGTTCGTCTGTAAAAGACCCTATGCTATATGGTGAAAAATGTATCTGTATAGATATACTTTCTTCAGGAACAATGATCTTTTCATTATCAAATTCTGTAGAAAATGCAGAATGATTTGAAATAATATCATGAATAACCAGGTTTCGAGTACCTTTATTCGTGATCAATAAACTTTCTGTTCCAGTTTCATTAATTGGAACTGCTCCAAAAGACACGTTTGTCGAATTTATTTCAAAAATTGGAACATCATCAAATTCCATTTCTAAATCAATTGTTGAAAAACTACCATAACCAAAAGTCCCGTCCCCGACAATAAAATTTGGATTAGGTTCAAATACCTCCCGTTTACCAAAATAATGGGATAACAATGCGATTCGTATTGAATTTCCTATTGTAAACCCAGGCAAATCATAATCAGTATCACTCTCCCACGCGACGATGTTTAGCTTTTGGCCATATAAATAAGTTTGAGAAACAGGAGCAAGTCCCACACAAAGAGTATCATCAAAAATCCCCAGTGTATCCCCAAATGAAAATTCATAACCTATAAATGATACGGAATCAATTACTATATTATAGGGTAAACCGGTAGGTTGTACCTGAATAAAATGCAGAGGTTTAATTTCCAGCGGTGTCGCACTCACGTCCCCTGTTTTATTACTTTCATTGCCGGTATTATTTACTGCAGATATACGGTAATAATAAGTGGTTCCATTTGTAAGACCGGTATGGGTGTAGGTTTCAATACCTGCGGGAATTGTTGTAAGCAAAGTGGTCGGATTTGGGCTGGACCCGCCATAAACCTTGTATGATGCCAAGTCACTTTCGCTGTTGGCAGTCCAGGTCAGGGTGACTTGTTCGTTGCCGGGGGTAGCGGCGAGGTTGGTGGGTGGTGAAATGGGTGCATTTACGTCTGGAGATGTAAGGAATGGGCTGAATATCACTTCCCCTAACTCAAAGTTTTCATAGTAATCATAAATCATCTCATTTATCTCGAATACATCTGTAGTTCCCCACCAGTTATTTTCAGCAGAAATATCTGAATCGGTGTTATTTATAAATACATGTGTCCCACCATTATTGAACATACTATTGTATTGGATTTCACCTTGAGGGCCTACATCAATTTGAACAGCTATATTGTTATTATTAGTAATTGTATTATATCTGATATTACAATTTGTTGAATTATAATTATTAGAACCTGTTAATTGTATTCCTGAATCATTATTATCGATAGTATTGTTTTCAATAGTATTACTAGAAGATTGTCCATTTAAATGAATACCCCAATTAGAGTTTTCATATATCATGTTATTGTTGATTGTATTGTTACGCGCATGATACAAAGATATTCCCGTACTATTATCATGGATGACATTGTCAGCAATTGCGTTATTATCACAATCTATACGTATTCCATTTCCTGTATTGCTGAAAATTAGATTATCACTTATGACATTATATTGGAAAGTCCCACCAGAACCGCTTCCACCATGAAACCCATTCCCATTAAAGGATATCGTATTAAACTTAAATTGATTGTATTTTTGTTGAGCTTGATATCCATTAAAATCAATACCAGAATTATCATTGTAGTTTATCTCATTATTGATAATACTGTTGTAATTGCTTGTAGTTTGGTAGGGGGAATAGATACCAGTACCATTATTGGTCATAATGCTGTTTCTTATGATATTATTGCTCGAACTCCTAATGTATACCCCATATGAATTATTCTCAGTTACGGTGTGGTCAATCAATAATGTTGATCCAGCATCAATTTTTACACCTTCATTACTGTATTCAACTTTACAATGTTCTATTACCGATCCTTCGACATATACGCTATCCTCATCTAAGGTAACTGCAGAACCTTCAAACCAAATACTCTCCCAATCTGCTCTTGCAGGCTCTTCATTATTAGAGGTGAATAATATCGTATCAGATGCAGTCCCCCTGGCTACAAGGTAGCCCTGTACCTTTATGTATTTATCAGAGTCAAAGCGCACTTCCACTCCAGGATCAATAGTTAAGGTTACACCTTCTTGAACATTAACGTTATCTATGACTATATAAGTAAAACCTTCATTCCATGTCATGTTGTTTTCTATATTACCACTTACCTCTATCGACTGACCAGATTCTACCACTTGAATTTCAACGTACTCCACATTAGCCAACCCTAAATCATCGGTCACTTTTAAAACAGCTACATAGCTTTCTGCTGTATTATAGGTGTACTCTGTATTTCCGCTTTCTGATGAACTCCAATCAAAAACACCATCTCCTTCAAAATCCCATTCATATAGTTCAACCGTACCATCTATATCCGATGCAGTAGCAGCAAATGTGACTGTTAAAGGGGCAAGACCAAATACTGGTTCAGCGACAACGTTTATTTCGGGCTGATTGTTGATTATTCCTCCATCACTCATCATCAATGGACTATATATCACTTCCCCTAACTCAAAGTTTTCATAGTAATCATAAATCATCTCATTTAT
>CAZIFK010000094.1:0-9352 GCA_964538995.1 uncultured bacterium | reverse complement strand
TTTGGCGGAGTAGCTCAGTTGGTTAGAGCAGCGGAATCATAATCCGCGTGTCGGGGGTTCAAATCCCTCCTCCGCTACAGTTTTGTTTGTAAATATTCGACGAGATATAGGACTATCTTGACAACTTTATTTTTATTTATTATTTGTTAAATATACTGAAAAGCAATTGGTATGGGTTGCAGCTTCGCCGGAAGCAATATTGAGCGTATCACAGGATGACTTGTCCACGAACAGTATCTGATTATTTATTAAATTCAGCTGACCCTAATTGATGATTGTATAAAACAAATCCTAAATATGTAAAAATAATATGGAAAAAAATCATATAAAAATTGCCAGTATCTCACGTTTAAAAGATCGCGAACCAACATATGCATTAGTTGGAAACATAGACTTGGTTATCATCAAGTATGATGATAATATTTCAGTATTTTATGGCCGCTGCCATCACCGCGGAGCATTACTGGCTGATGGATATATTCAGGGAAATAACCTCATTTGCGGTGTTCACAACTGGGATTATCGATATGACACCGGTGTTAGTGAATATAACAATAAAGAAGTCCTACATAAATTTTTGTCGATTATCCAAGGCGACGACCTGTGTGTTGATGAAACCGAGGTAATGGCATTTAATGAAACGAATCCGCAGCCGTTTCAGCGGGATCAGTACCTGGGAACTTACGCTGATACTCATCCGGAGAATACCGAACCATATACCTCTTATATAAAGGAACTAGCGCAAAACGGTCTTAATAGGATATGTCCTCACGGCTTCACTGCCGCCATGGGCGTAGATCGAAATTTACTACCCAAGTGGGAAGATATTCAGTTCCTCCCTGCCCAGTTAGCCACACGTCCGCTTCTGGACGATGAAGATGTTTCCACTGAAGTTGTTATCGGTCCTCGAGCTAAAAAACCGTTAACACTGCAAATACCCATACTGGTTTCAGACATGAGCTTTGGCGCACTTTCACGGGAAGCAAAAATAGCCTTATCCAAAGGTGCTGAATTATCCGGTACGGGTATTTGCTCCGGTGAGGGAGGCATGTTACCTGATGAGCAAGAGAATAATTCACGTTATTTCTATGAATTGGCATCGGCAAAATTCGGATTTTCTTGGGACAAACTTGAAAAAGTCCAAGCGTTTCATTTTAAAGGCGGTCAGGGCGCCAAGACTGGTACTGGCGGGCACCTACCGGGAGAAAAAGTAAAGGGAGAAATTGCTACCGTTCGAAATCTTCCGGAAGGTCAATCGGCCATTTCACCAGCTGCGTTCGCTGATCTAAAAACAAGTGTCGATTTTCGTGATTTTGCCGATAAAGTAAGGCAAGTATCCGGCGGAATCCCTATTGGATTTAAAATTGCCGCCAGTCATTTAGAAGACGACATTCAATTTGCTCTTGATGCCAGCGCAGATTATATCATATTGGATGGTCGGGGCGGCGGGACGGGCGCCGCACCCACTGTATTACGTGATAATATTAATATTCCCACAATTCCAGCATTAGCACGGGCACGTCATTATTTAGATAATGCAGGAGCTACAGATATCACTTTAATTATTACGGGTGGATTAAGAATAGCCGATGATATTGCAAAAGCATTAATGTTAGGAGCCGATGCAGTGGCTGTCAGTAATGCGGCATTACAAGCCATTGGATGTATTGGAATGCGGGCATGCAATACGAATAATTGTCCTGTAGGTATTGCCACGCAGAAGGATCATTTGCGTTCAAGATTGATCATTGATAAATCAGCAAAACAATTAGCTAATTATTTTTCAGCGACTAATAAACTTTTAAAGGTTATCTCTCGTGCGTGTGGATGCAGTGATATTTCCAAACTATCCGCAACTGACCTTACGACCAGTGATTACACAATTCATCGTATGACAGGAATAAAATTTTCTGGGTTCTATGATGGAGGTAACAGACATTAAACCAACCCTTGATTTAATGCTTAACAATCGAACCATCCTGAAACAAATCAACCTCAGGCAGCCCCAACTTTGTATACAAACCCGGCGGCACACCAATATCAGCTATAAAAACATCACCTGTGTAACCTTTTGCTTTTTCCTTTATCAAACCGGTTTTTGGTAATGCCAACGTCATTGTGGCCAATGCTTTAATACAATCGAGACTGAATTTTCCCGTTGTAGCATCTAAACCGGAAGGAACATCTAAAGAAACCACTTCCCTTCCGCTTTGCAAAATATCCCTGACCACCTGAGCGGGTACACCCCTTAATTCTCCTTTAAGACTATATCCAACAATGGCATCAATGATCAAGTCAGAATCATTGTAAGCTCCGATTGAATCTGTGCTGTTTACCTCAATCATTCGAACGTTCATGGCTTGGAGTGTTTTCCAATGGTTCGCTGGAACTGGTTTAAATTTATCTGAATTACCTGCTAATACGACTGTGATAATATGCCCCCTGTTTGCCAGGAATCGAGCTGCTACCATTCCGCCACCGCCATTATTCCCTGTCCCACAGGCAATGACTATACTAAAACGATCTTTTTCACCATGCTTTGTTTTCAACCGCTCAATGGAAAAGTCAGCCAGATTTCGTCCGACATGTTCCATCATTTGCGGGAGACTAATATGGTATTCTTCCACCATGAGGCGATCCACCTCCCGCATTTGTTCAACAGTGATTGCCGGTATAGACATGTCAGCTATTTCCCATTTTAAGTACTTCCTTTAATTGTTTGGCTGAATGAAAACCGGCTTGATGGTATCGTTTTTTTCCATTTTTATCAAACAAAATAATAGTCGGTAAAGAAGTTATTCCATACTGTTTGGCAAAATTAATGCCTTCCTCTGTATCCACATCTACTTTTACTGGAATATAATCAGCCAATGCTTTTTGTACATTTTTATCTGTAAAGGTTACTCTGTCCATTTTATTGCAGAAATGGCACCAGTCCGCGTGGAATTTTACCAATACGCCCTTTCCTTCTGTCTTCCCAATAGATAGAGCTTTATCTAAGCTGTGTTCCGCAAAAACGTCCTAACCTCCAGCCATTAATAAAGTGGCTGCTAATCCAATAATGACAATATGTTTATTAATCATAACCTATATCCTTATCTAATTTCGTTTAGAATATTACGAAACGCATCAAAAGTGTATTGTCTGATAAATGACAACTTTGGAAAATTTTACAATAGGTAAATAGTTCATCACAATATCACACCTTGGTTCATTATATGCGTATAATTTAAAGTATTACATCTCTGTAGCTGGCTGCTTTTCTTTATACTACTTTTATTCTTACAGCAGGCAGGCTCTCCTGCATTTCACTTCCGGTGGGCAGGCATTTTTCGACATGAATGTATGGTTGATTGAGCAAACGAATAGGTTATGGGTTGTTTTTGTCGCCTTGGGAAATTTTATCTTAATAATCAAAACAGAGTGGAGGATCAGAATGATTTATTGTCTGAAGACCCGATAACAAATCGGGTATGAGTTTTAAATCATTCCCGAAACAATGTTGCAGATTGATACAATTTCCCACCGCGACTGTTTCTTTTGCAGCCGTTTTCTTTGCGTCAAAGAAAATGGCGATAGATTGATTAACGATGAAAGAACTCCCTTCTGCTTTTCATTGCGGCGGGTAAGCCTCAGTTGCAATACGAGAAAGACATGTACTTCATTTCTTTAGGTGCGCATTATTGTGATGGGTCAGATAAATTAAAATAAATTTCACAGAATGTTCCGACCTGTTTAAACATTATTGAGGTTCATATCTGGTGAACATCTGCTAATTTATTCTGCACCCATTTCCCAGGCTGGATCGTTGCTAAACGTTTCAATGAGTTGATTTTTCTTGTCCTCTGACTGCCAGGATGACCGGATGCCTTGAAGTATCAAAGTACGTATTTCCTCTCGTGAAAAACCTAGCTTTTCCTCAAGAAGCCGATACTCTTCGGCCAACGAGTTGCCAAACATCTTCGGATCGTCGGTATTGATTGTAACAATTATACCACGCTCGAAATACCGTTTGATAGGGTGTTCCTCGATTGAGTTCACTACCCCGGTTCGCACATTAGAGATGGGACACATTTCCAATGGAATCTGGTGTTCCACAAGATAATCAAGTAAAGCTCTATCTTCTTCTGCTCTGGTTCCGTGACCAATTCGATCAACGCGAAGACTGCGGATGGCTCCCCATATGCTTTCCGAACCCATAGCCTCCCCGGCATGAGCGCTTGTGTAATAACCAAGGCGACGAGCTTCTTTATAAACGCTCTCGAATAACTCCGGTGGAAACTCGTGTTCTGCGCCACCGATTCCAATTCCAATTATACCTAAATCTCGAACTTCGTTTACTTCTGCAAGGGTGATGGTTGCTTTTTCCGGACCATAATTCCGAACCAAATCAGCGATGAGGAATATTTCAATCCCTTTTACAGATGATAAGCCGGTACGGATAGCTTCAGCCAGCTTTTGGGGTTTGAGGCCAAGGTCAGCAAAGTCCGATGGTGAAAAGAATGCTTCAACGTAACGAATATTTTGGCGTATCAGGTCGGTCGCAACTGCTTCGGCCATGAATGTAAAATCTTCGTATTCACGTTGAAACCGGTTTTTCCATGCCCAGTTTTCCAAAAAGTGGGGAAAGTCCCGGAATTCGAACTTTTGCTTCAATGCATCCAGGTTTGGGGTTGATGGATCGCCTCCATACTTTTGAATAAGTGTCCATAATGCCTCGTGGGGAATCGCACCCTCCAGGTGCAAGTGCAGTTCTACTTTTGGAACCAGGTTAAACCAATTTGAATTTAACCCGTTTCCAAATTTTTCAATCATATCTTTCAGAATCTAACCAAGCGGCAGAGAAACCGTCCGGCTTGGGTGTATTATTATGGTTATAATTCAATCATATCTGCAATTTGATATCCCATGATTGTCACCTCAAATATCTCACCCTTATGCCCGCGCTCCACAATTAATTCTTTGCTTAAGAGTTCTTGAAGTGCTCCCTCCCATTTAGCCACTTGCCTTCGATCTTGCTCTGTTATTAAATTTTTTCCATTAGTTTGTATGTCTGTACCATTGCTATAGCGAACAAATAGAATAGATCCATGTCTATCTAGACTCGCCTCCTTTAGAAGTATTCTAGCTTCATCACTTAGAGATGGAATTTTCCTTTCAGACTGTACAATGACTGGATGGACTTGGCTTTGGTCTCTAGACTCTTTAAATATCTCATGCTCATTAACCTTTATTTGAAGATGGTGATAGAATTTTTCCTTAAATTCAGAATGACTGTCATATGCAGCGTATAAGCCTTTTTTTTGGCACGAAACTCTAAATACTTTTAGCTTTGAATATTGCTCATTATCTACGCTCCCCTCTTCCACGGGCTTGTCATTGAAGTACAGCATAGCGGGCTTACCTGAAGCGATATGTTTTTCTATTTCCTCAACCGTTCCACTTATATACTTTCCTGTTTCAGTGCCTATTCGGGTCCAGAATATACCAACTAGGAGGTCACACTTTATTAGCACCTGATCATTCAAAATTGCCTGGGGTCTATTACCCATCTCAGGAGAAGAGTGAGTTTCCCAGCTAACCGGCAGGAGAACCATCTTTCTCGATTGTGAGTTGACAGTATTCCATTCATAGACTACTTCGCGAACAATATTTCGTTCTGATGGAACATCGCTAGGCGACGCAATCATTACATTAAAGGTCTTTGCGTCGTAACTCATGAAACGGGACTTTCATATTCATTGGATGTATCAAGAATCCCTAAATCAAATACTTTTTTCATACGCTACTCAAATAATATTAAGAACATAATATAAACTGAAATTATGATTGAAATTGCGTAGAAATTTTCTAAGCAGTGTGAAAAAGTAAATAGAATATCGATCATGGCCGTGATTGAATTGATGGATTATACTCCATAAAATAGGGATCATTAGATATATTAGTAAGATTGCTTCCGTCAATATCCAATTTATGTATATCAGAATTCCCTTCATGGTCCCATTCAGATTGAAAAATAATAAAAGAACCATCAGATGAAAATTGGGAATTTCTGTCATCTTCAGGATTGTTTGTTAGGTTTAGTTTATTACTGCCATCCACATCCATAATATAAATGTCTTCTTTATAGTGCCCTGTTTCGTCATATTGATAAAGTATTTTTGCCCCGTCTGGTGAAAATTGAGGTTCTTTTTCTTCACCGGATGTATTCGTTAATCGAATTTGATTATTACCATCAACATCCATAATATATACTTCATAATTACTGTCTCGATATGACCTAAAGACAATCTTCGAACCGTCAGGAGAAAATGAAGGTTGTCCATCATACTGTGGTTCTGTTGTAAGTCGTGTTTGATTACTCCCATCATTATTCATCAAATACACATCTGTATTCCCATTTCTGTAAGAGTAGAAGACAATTTTAACTCCACTTGAAGAAAATTTTGGCTCATTATCACTACCAGTATGATTTGTTAAATTAATTTGATTAGAACCATCAGAGTTCATAATGTATATTTCTTCATTTGCATCGCGATTAGTTTGAAAGACAATTTTTTCTCCGTTCGGCGAAATATCAGGATCTCTATCACGACCTGTAATATTGGTTAATTGCATCATGTTTCTTCCATCAATATCGACTGAGTAAAATTTATAATTATTTTCATATTCAATAAATAGAATCTTTCGACCATTAGGAAAAAACATAGGATACCTGCTATTCCCACTGTATGTGAGTTGAGTCTTATTATTCCCATCAATATCTATTAAAAATAATACATCACTAAATCGATTTGATTGAAAAACAATTTTTATATAAGAACTACCAATTTTGATAGGACTACTTGATTCAATACCATAAATATCTTGAATCGTTAATTGATAATATTTTCTTACATCATTATTAATTCCTAATTGTAAGTAATTGGTATCTATCCTATCATTAGAAAAATATATTAAATTCTTACTAGTCATAATTTCATTATCTGACTCATATAAACTGTAAGATTCAAAATCATCATCATTATTTTGATCCCAAGACATATTAAATGAATTATCTTCAAATATAATTGATGTTATTTCGGATACAGTAGGAGGGTATTCAACAACTGAATAACTATTCCCATATGTGGAATATCCCAAAGTGTCTGTGACGCCAACCCATAACCATAGTGGTGATGTTAGGTCAAACTCAGTTAAAACAAACAATGTATCATCGATATTGTAAAAAGACTCAATTAGTGATTTGATCCCTGTTTCGTTATCCGAAGTGTATATATCATACAAAAAGAAATCATGATCTTTGGATTTTTCCCAGGTGATTTCCATTTCAGACGGATTATACGATACGTTGATGATATTGACAGGCTGTGGAGATGAATTTGTATTATCTACTATCAACATAATCGGTTGTGATTCCGTAGAATTATCTGAGGTATCGAAAGAAATTACTTTTACAATATGTTGAGACCCATTCTGATAATGAGTAGTATTCCATTTATATTGATATGGTGACTCTGTGTCTGAAAACACTAATGAATCATCTATGTAGAACTCAACGTTACTTATCCCTTCATTATCATTCGTTGATACTTTTATCGTTTCAATCTCGAATACAGTTTGACCTGAAGTGTGAGATGCGATAGAAACGGTAGGTGGAGTTGTGTCTGGTTCCTCTGAATTCTCGCATGCTAAAAATATCACTAATAATATGAGTAGAGGTATAAAGAATTTAGTTTTTTTCATTTCATATTTATCTCTTTGTTTGTGTATTCTGTATTTGCATTTCTTTTAATCTGAACATCATTTTGTTTTCCTGAATCTTCTTTTCTTGCTGGAAGCTTTCAGCGTCAGTAGCAGTGCGAGTTAGATTGGCTTTGAGAGTATTCTTTTCTAATATTACAATTCTTTACTTATCCTAACCCAAACTTTTTTTGGTGACACTGGGAGCTTTAAACTTTTTTCCAGTTTATTTGATATTCTAAAGAACAAAATTTCTACCTCAGTTTTATCAAGGTTTAATACCTTGATCATTTTTGAAATCTTTTTGACAATACCTGGCGCTAGAAATGCCCTATCTGTCGAAAATGGTGGAAAATGAGAATCTTTCATTCCGCCAGTATTATTAGGACCATTTAGATCTAAATAACAAATTTCTATATACCCTAGTAAAGCGTCTTTATAACGTTCCTCTTTTACTAATATATTAGTCAAAGCAAACTTAGTATTTCTATATAAACCCCAATCGCCATTCTTTGCATTTGATAGTAACTCCTCATTCAGAAGTGACCATTTGATATCATTCTCCGATGCTGTACTACCAAACTTTTTAGTTAGTTTTTCTCTCTCATATTCAAATTTCTTTTTTTGACTTAAGTAATCATCATAAGTACCATTATAAATTGCCCACTGTTCATCAATCAAATCAATTTCATTCTCAGTTATCAATACCTGTGATTTATCAAATGGGCTAGTTCGAACGAAAATATAATTATTGCAGTCTGTACATTTTTTCTTTCTAGTTGGTTTTTTCTCTAACTCAACACCACAATAGGGACATACTGCTTCAGCAATTCCAATTTTCTTAAGTATAGGTTGCTTTTGTTCAGTTTCTGATGAAACAGTGAATATTTTTTTAAAAACATTTATTACACCCATAACTTCAATTCCTTTTTAAGATTTATAATCAAATTCAAAAGCCAATCTAACATACTATTATCATGCACAAACCTGATAGTGCACTGCTGATAAGTGTTATACTGTATTACAAATGTTTTATCCATAAACCAAAATCCTCTTATAATTTTACGATTGTTTGGATAAAAAGACATTAATAATCAATCAAAAACAAATAAGTGAAAAAAATATGATACTTCATCATCTATTCTCAATTGAATGAATCGTTTCTTTCCTCATGGCTTTACGTCGTCAACTGTCAATGGCATCTGTCGGATGACTATTGTAATTACTATTTTCAAATTAAACTTGCTAAATACATTAATGCACATATACATTAATACATCACTATATGGAAAATAATGAAGAGAATAAATTTAACGATCGATAATAAGTTATATGAAAAAGCCCGCCGTGCTAGTTTTATAACCCGTCGTTCCATTTCAGACTTATTAAGAGAAGCAATGGGAGAATGGTTTTTGAATCATTCTTTTAGTCATAAAGGTGAACTGCTTTTAGAATCATCTGATGAAAAAGAAATACTGGAAATTCTTGAATCTAATGACTTTGTTGAAATGGATGATGTAAAGTTAGAATTAGGTATTTCAGACAAGAAATAATCATTGACCTTTTCTTTAAGCAAGCAGGTTTTAAAATATTTAAAGGCTCTGCAACC
>CAZIFK010000093.1:7615-9358 GCA_964538995.1 uncultured bacterium | reverse complement strand
ATGGTGTCCGAAGAACTTCCGGAATGGTGTCCGAATGTTTCCGGAATTGCCAGTAAATGGGTAATCCATACCAACTTCCTAATGATTCATGATCGGCATTAAAATGAAATCCTACTTTCATATCTTTTTGTTAATTGCACCTAACATCATGCTAAACCCAATTATTACGTTTAGCGGGTTTAGTATTTAATTGATTACTACGTTTTAACCGTAAATACACGTATAAACTCCACTTTCCTGAATTGTCTCATATTTAACCGTAAAGCTCATTTATACTGTCTCATAACCCGTCTTGAAGGTAATGTTACATAAACATTGAGTCAACGCCCAAAGACAGCCATGGGTATGGAAAATTCAAGCCGGTCTCATCATAACGTGTTACGACAGGCTTTTGCATGACCGCCAACGGATACGGCTAAAGCCCGTTTTAATGGGCTTTAGCCGATGTTAGTTGCCGTTTTAAATTGTTTTTTTGTCTAATTATGGCAACAAATTAAAATAAGTTCTTTCTCCCTGTGTTCATATGAGAGAACTCTACAGAGTACTATTTCAACTTATTATTTGAAGTTCTAATTATTTTGATAGGATAAATGAGTGTGGAGTATCTTCCATTCACCATTTCTCAAGACATATACATATGTACCACTCATTGGATAATCATCACTTGTATTACCGTCTTTATCAATAATCGAGTAAGTACCTTTGAACACATAAACAGCATTTTCAGGTGAAAGAACCGCAACATAATCCTCTTCAAAATTTAAATTAGTGCGTGAGCGACTACCCTCCTTGGGTTTCCAAACTTCGTAAATAGCTTCTTTGGTAGACCAGAGGTTAAGCCCTTGAAACCAGAGTGCGGGATTTTTCATCCAGGCTTCATCATTGCTTTCAACATATGCATTTATCCATTTTTCAAAATTTTCCTGGTTATTATTCTTAAACAGCTCCATCATTTCCATAAAATTTTGTTTTATAGTACTGGCAATTTCCTGCCGTTCTTCAATGGTCATTTCTTTTTCATCCATCGTTTGACAGGCCCAAGTCAAAACAATTAAGCCCATAATTAATAAAAGTCGTTTCATAATATTTTTATCCTTTTAAATTGTAACAGTTTTAATAAATGGCAACTAACGTCTTGCTAAACCCAATTATTTTGTTTAGTGGGTATAGTCTTTAATAAACGGTTATGCTTTAACAGAAAATACACGTACAAACTTCACTTTTTGTACTAGAATCAATAACTAATACTTTCCTGAATTGTCTCATATTTAACCGTAAAACACATTTATCATGTCTCATAACCCATGTTGAAGGTAGTGTTACACAATCAGTGAATCAACGACCAAAAACAGTCGTTGGTACGGGAAATTCAAGCCGGTCTCATCATAACGTGTTAAGATGAGAGATTTCAATAGTTTACCTGTCGCAGCCATGCCTACTCCGCCAGCCGGCGGATTCGGGCAGGCTTTTGCAAAGGAAATGTGTCTGATCAGATCATTATTTTACGTGAGTAATCCAATCATTAATTTGGTTCATCTCAAACCTGGTTATGTTGTGGGCGCCATCAAATTCAATAAAGGTAACATCATATCCAAATGCCTTAAATACTTCCTCTGACTTATGGGCTAATTGGATATCAACCATAGGATCTTTGAGTCCATGAGCAATTAATATTTTCAATCGTTTGGCTCTTCTAATTTCTCTATCATTTGGCCATTTAAGTTCAAAGAAATCAATCCATGG
>CAZIFK010000093.1:0-7515 GCA_964538995.1 uncultured bacterium | reverse complement strand
AAATTAGTAATGTATTCGGAAGAGTATTCTAATGCTGTATCCATTACTTCAAGATCACCAGTAGGCCAGGCTGACCAATCATATCCTATTTTACCATCCATAAGCCATTTATAAGGAGCTTGCGGGGTCGCCATGATAAACCCAGGTGTATCGAGGTGTTTATATATTTTACTTTGATCTTCATAAGAACTCCCTCCGCCATGAAGATTAATTACCATTGGATAAGATTTATCCGGTTGATAACCATTTGGAGTGTTTATTATGCATTCGTTAACAGCAGTACTTTTAAAATATATTCTTTCTTCAGGTATATAATTCATTACACTGTCAAAAAATGTCAATGCAATCGAAAATCTGCTTATTAACCGGTTACTATGATTCCCTTCGTAAGATTTAAATGTATGTTTTATATTTAAGGAATCAAGATACTTGCTGAAAGAAACATTATAAGGGTGCATATAATCCTGAGTGCCACAATCCAGGTAGATGGCCAGATTATTACTCTTATCGTATGAGTTTATAAGGTGTATTGCGTGAGTTTCTCTCCATTTGGCAAGGACTTCTTCCAGGATTTGACCACTCGCATCAATAGGTAGATCAACGAAGTAAGGCGGATTGTCCGGATTGGGTGACCAGGCGGCAGCTTTACTGAAAAGGATCTCAGAAAACAAACCATTCTCGGGTTTAAGGACTTTAGTTGAATCTAATTCACCAATTACTTTTGGAAAAAAAAATTCTGAAAACTTAAAATCTAAAACACCACTGTGGGATGCTGCACCTGCAAATAATTTTGGATGCTTCAAAGCAATACGCATGGCACCTTCTGCACCCATTGAATGTCCCATAATACATCGTTTTTCCCGTCTTGGATCTGTATTATAATTTGCATCGATGTATTCTATCAGATCGAAAGTGATATAATCTTCTACTGGTCCAAATAATACAGAATTAACGTAGCTACTCCCTAAATAAGGTTCCATACTGCCATCGGGTTTTACGACTATCAATGGTTCAATAATTTTTGCTTCGATGAGTGAATCCACAACATGAATTATATTTGAATATGAATCCTGGTTGCTCCATCCTCCATGTAAAAAATATACAACCGGATATTGTTGCGTAGTACTGGTTGAGTCGTATCCCTCTGGCAGATAAACATCTACCATTTTCTCCATTTTAAGTGATTTACTGTAAAAGGAATCATCTAAAACGATTCCCTTTGCAAAGCCAAAGGTATTAAAAATAAAAATATAGAAAATAACTAACTGGAT
This sequence comes from uncultured bacterium, assembly GCA_964538995.1. Classification (GTDB taxonomy): domain Bacteria; phylum Fidelibacterota; class Marinisomatia; order Marinisomatales; family TCS55; genus JADFRD01. Next base: position 6,244 of record CAZIFK010000093.1, on the reverse strand, counting down.
TGCCTTATTCTTCATGCAATACTCCCCTTTTACTTTTGAAATATACTAATTGACCAGCCCCCATCCTTTTGATACTGTCTCATATTTAACCGTAAAGCTCATTTATACTGTCTCATAACCCGTATTGAAGGTAATGTACGACATACATCGAGTCAACGCCCAAAACCAACGTCTTTAACACATCTAAATCCCACTGCAAAATCACTCCAATTGTTTGGCAATCCCTTTCGATAATATACCTTTTTGCACATGGGTCCCGAATGCCAGCTCCCTCCTCTTATTACTCGATTATTTCCATTTTTCGGTCCGGTTGGATTATCCGTCTCACTAACTTTATAATAATCTCTAGAATAGTTGTCGGACACCCATTCCCAAACGTTTCCGCCCATATTATAAAGACCGAAACCATTCGGTTCATTTTTCCCTACGGGATCGATTAAATTTTCCCAACCACCGGAATCTTGTTTCGCCTTCTCTTTTGTCCACGTGTTCCCATTTGGATAATCCGTTTCAATCAATCCTCCCCGAGCTGCATATTCCCACTCTGCTTCTGTGGGCAATCGCTTTCCTGCCCATTGTACATACTTTTTCGCATTCCACCAGTTGATACCAATCACAGGATAGTTTAGATAATCCTCTCCACTTCTAAAAATATCTGTATTCCAAAACTCTGGCAGTATATTACCTGTCTCTTTACAAAACCGAAAATACTCGGCATTTGTAACCTTGTGTCTATCCATGAAAAACGAATCGACTTTTACCATATGTGCAGGACTAAAATCATATCCTTTTTCCGAATCTTTTCCCATCAAAAATTCACCCCCGGGAATGAGTACCATAGATGTATCAACTATTTTTGATTCTTGTCCGTTCGCCATAAAAGTAATTAATAAGACAATCAGGATGAAATGTAATAATTGTTTTGTTCTCATATTGCTTTGCTCATTGATTTTACACTCGCTGTGTTATATTTTTCTGTAGTACTCAATTATACCGTCTCATAACCCGTGTTGAAGGTAATGTGCTACAACCGGTGAATCAACGCTCAAAACCAGCCATGGGAACGGAAAATTCAAACCGGTCTCATCATAACGTGTTACGACGAGAGATTTCTAACGATTGGTATATATTTTGGAGCGGAATTACAAACACTTCATTTTCAATTTATTGCTTTAGTTTTTAAAAGTAAAAAAGTTTTGCAAACCACCGAAGCCGCTCATGAATATATACCGTGTTATGGCAAGTTCATTATTCTTTCTCTTTAATCCTTTTTAACGCTTTCTCATATTCTTGACTAAACTTATTATTTTCTGAATTATTATTATACAAATCAATACATCTACTATAATACGTTTTTGCATTTTCATTTTTGATCTCAGTCAATAATACAGCATAAGAATAATTCAATCGAAAGGAATTTGGGTATTCATCAATTGCAAACTCGTAGATTGCAGTAGACTCATTTTCTAATTCATAATCTTCATAGAGTTCCCACCCAAGGTAATCGAATTCTACTTCATTTATAAAATAATTGTCTTTTTCTTTAAGGATAGCATAAGTAGCAATAGCTTTTTCTATACCCTCATGCCCTATAATAAAACCTAACTCTTTCGCAATTGATTTTTTTGGTAAGGAATATTCTTTTCCATAAAGTATGTCAATTATCTCATTTGTAATGAAATATTCAAACTTAACACCAAGTTCAGTTCGATAATAATTGTTTTGAAAAAGTAAAATATCAATAGAGTCCTCTACAATTCTTGTTGAGTATGCTTTATATCCATCTGTGCTTCCCCCATGACTAATAAATGTCAATGTATCACTATTAATAGTTCTATTCGTAATCCACCAACCATAGCCGTAATGTTGCCAATCCTTAACGTATGGCGTAAACATTTTTTGATATAAATCTTTTGTTAATAATTTTTGAGTGTTAAAACATTCGTTGTTGAATTTAGCTAAATCTCCAACCGTTGACAGAATACTACCCGAACCTTTTACAATACACATTTCAACATATGATGGGTGTTTAAATCCTTCTAATAAATGGTATTCGTAACCATTAGCTCGTTTTGTATCAATATCAAGATTTTTATCATGCTTTGTATCATTCATTTCAAGAGGGATAAAAAGCCTTTCTTTAAGTAAATCTGCGAAGTCCTTATTTGTTACCTCTTCACAAATAATAGCAAGTAAATTATAGGCAATTCCACTATACTGGAAGCCAGCTCCTGGTTCAAATTTTAATTCAATGTCCTTTATTAATTCTAAATATTGGTCAGTATCATAAATCCATCTAATCCGTTTCTTTGATAGATTAGGTATTGCGCCATGATTCGGAATACCAGACGTATGCGTTAACATCTGATGAATAGTCGCTTTATTTTTTGCGGGTCCGGAATAATCAGGGATGTAGTCATTAATTGTAGCATTTAAATCGATTAATCCATCGTTTACTAATATTAATGTCATAAAGGCGGTAATTGATTTACCAATAGAACCTATTAAAAATTTAGAATCAATTGTATTATCAATATTCCATTCTCGATTTGCAATTCCAAATGCGTTTTTATAAACTATTTTTTCTCCTTTTTTGACAAGGATTGTTCCGTTGAATTGTCCATTTTCAGCATAAGCACTAATCAATTCATTTATCTTATATTCGGAACTTTGAGAGAATAAATAAAAATTATTAAAGAATACGATTAGAATAATAACTGTTAATTTTCTCATTTTTAAATCTTTTTAGTTTTCTGTCTAATGACGAATGATAATTGTAAATGCTGCTTTTGAATTTGCCTTAACGTTCCTCAAATATGAAATGTTGGGTGTTTTGGAGCGTGTCATCGTCCTACTACACAAAAACTGATCAGAAAACTAAAACCTGATATAACCACATAAGTCCCAATGTTTTATATTTGATGTTAGCAGTAGTGTTTTCTGTTTTCATTCTAATTCGTATAAAAAGGATTCTATAATTTTTATTTCGGCTTCTGGATTATCATTTTGTGTCTGATGTCCTGCACCTTTGATAATCTCAAGTTTTGAATTCAAGGTGATTTCTTGATATTTTTTTACAGTAGAAGGTCTTGCTGCATCATATTCTCCTGTTATGTATAAAACAGGGACACTAATTTTTCTTAAGATATCTTTACCATCATAGCCATGTAAGGTTCCATTGACAAAATACTCATCCAGCCCCCACATATACTTATAAACGATTGGGGACCGGTACCATGCTGAATCCGCCTTCAAAATATCTTTTGATAGCGGATGCTTGCGAGTATAATATTGATTATAATAATAATCTATGGCATCTTTTAATTTAGATGAATCAGGAACAATATTCTCCATACTAAGCCGAAGAGTTGATTTAATAGTGTCTGGGAGTATGGACATAAGTGTATCTGCATCTCGCTGCCACATTGTTAAATCGATACATGGACTTCCCAGTATAAGTGCTTTAATCCCATCAGGAAATTTGTCATAATATTCTGTTCCCAACATGGTACCCCAAGAATGTCCATAAATGATTAGTTCCTTAATTTTCAGGTGCTCAATTAGCTTTTGCGTTTGTGCAACATGTGCATCAATCGTCATTAATGTTGTATCAACAAGCTTATCAGATCGACCACATCCTAATTGGTCAAACATAATAACAGACCTGTTGTGAGCTAAAGCTTTTAAAGGATTAAGATAATAACTTGGATACCCAGGTCCTCCATGTAACAGGAGTATTGGTGTATTATCACCTTCTCCGATTACTTCATACCATATCTTACCACCATTAACATCCAAAAAACCTTGTCCCGATTTAAGTTCATCAGAGTTTTTACACCCTACAGTAAAAAGCAAAAAAAATCCAAAAATCCATTTAACTAATGTTTTCATTTTTGTTGGTCCTTTATTTTTCATCTTTCATTACTGCTAACTTCTTGCTAAACCCAATTATTACGTTTAGCGGGTTTACTCTTTAATAAACAACTAGGCTTTAACCGTAAATACACGTATAAACTCCACTTTCCTGAATTGTCCCATACTTAATCTTAAAACTCATTTATACAGTCTCATAACCCGTATAGAAAGTAAACTTTATTGGGTAAAGTTTTTATTTCAAAAAATCAATAATTAGTTCTGTACATTTATCAGGATTATTAAACCAAGGCAAATGGCTTCCATCTTCAATTATTTCCACCCTGGCATTTTCCATTGTACTGCTAACTTTCTGTGCTGAGGATAAGGAAACTGCATCATCTTTATCCCCGTGGATAAATAGAGTATTGTGTTTAATCTCTTTAAGCTTATCCGGGATTAGATACTTAGGGTTAGTTCCATTAAAATTGATAGCATTTTCAGCAATACTTTTCCAGCTTGTAGATGATCCCGGCAGAATTTGGCATAAATATTCATATTCTGAATAATCATCGGAAATTACCTCCGGATCGATTCCCATATGTTTATACATGGTTTTTGTACCGAGTTTTTTTGGTTTGGCAGCCGTAGCAAATATTAGTTTATTAATAACCGGAGTTGCCATTAATCTTAAAAATAATGGTAATTGCTTATCAATTCCATAAGGTCCACCTAAAAGTATAATACTTTTTACCCGTTCCGGATATGCTAAGGCAAAGACAAAACACCAAAATCCACCCATAGAATTACCAAGCAAATGTATTTTTTCAATATTTAATTCGTCAAGGAAATGTTTGACGAAATTTTTAGCATGTTCAATAATGTCGATATTTTGATAATTAAATTGGTCAGTAAGTCCAAAACCGGGTCGGTCAGGTACAAACAAGTGAAAATGTTGTTCTAATTCATTGAATAATGGAGAAAATTGCATGGCGATATCAAAACCACCATGGATCATTAAAAGCTCCTCCCCTGTACCGGATTCCAAGTAATGTGTATTTAACTTGGATTCATTTATATATATGAATTTTGATTTAGCGTTACTGTTGTAATCTTTTAGAATGTTGCTTTGTAATTCAAGATGTCTGTTTAAATCCTGCTGCATAATTTTACCTTTCCCTTATTACACTTATTCGTAAAACTCATTCATACTGTCTCTTAACCTGTTTTGAAGGTAATGCACGAGAAACTTTATGTCAACGCCCAAAAACAGCCATGGAAAATTCGTTTATAATTTACTCTTTGAGTACTTGCTCCATCCATCCGCATTCACCATTTTTAGTTTTCAATCACAGTTATTGCATCTTTATCAAATTTTTGTGAGAATCATTTCTTTAATTTGCACCTATCATTATACTTTTGCTTTATTTCAATTGAGTCTAATAATTTTACTATCCTATTACTTTTGTTACAACCTTTGGAAAACGATAAAAGCATGAATTGAATGAAATAATACAAAAAGTAGCGAAATAAGGATATATAGTGAAGATATATATGGTATTTTTATAAATGAAGTTTTACCTATCATTCCAATACCTATAAACCAAATTATTGTAGTATAAGCAAGAGCCATAAATCCCAATATGCTTTTACTCCAAAGACTCTCTGGAAAATATATTAGAGCTATCCAAGATAAAAAATATAGGATAGTCCCTATTATATATATAATTAATCCTATTTTTTGTGTTTTTGTTTTCAATGAAAATACCATAGTAAGAGGTAAAACAAAGACAATAATCCTTAAAATATTTTCAACAATTCCAATAATTGTAGGAATATCCTTCATTGGAAAATCCATATTATAATTTTGTGGCAAAGAATCAATAAAAATCAAATTCCAGATAAAAATAGGAATCAAAAGAAGAAAGCAATTCAAAAAGTATTTTCTTATTTTCATATTTTTGTCTCTCTATTAAAATCGCTATGAGAGTTTTTTTCTAAATAACCCGTAAAGTTTCGTTAAAAACAATATTACATTTAATAGGATTCCTCATTTAATAAACAATTGCATTTTAACTGAAAATACACGGTTAACCACCACTTTCCTGAATTGTCTCAATTTAATCGTAAAACTCATTTATACAATCTCATAACCCAATTCACCCAGAAAGAGAACATGGATTGTTTTTGATGCATCTTTGGTAATATTTTTTCTTCAATCCAAATTCTCCAAATTATTTTTATCTCTTTTCCAATTTTCGGGATTTAATCGAATATACTCTACAATGCGTTCATAATCTTTTTCGTTTCGAATAATATGATCGTAATAATTACTACGCCATAATTTTTTATAAAAAGGCGACCATCCTTTTTCTTTTACACCTGAACTATA
>CAZIFK010000092.1:0-9606 GCA_964538995.1 uncultured bacterium | reverse complement strand
CGCATTTTTCGTAAAACAACACCATGACCTATATGAAGGTCAGGCCGACTCGGATCACAGCCTAATTTTATAATTAAGGGCTTATTATCATTTTTTGATCGTTCAAGCTTGGCAACCATTTCTTTTTCAGGAATTATTTCCTCTACCCCTCGTTTGATCAATTCTAATTGGCTATCAATAGAAATAAAACTCATCTTCTCCTACTCATCTCTCTTTCAGTATCTCGTTTAATATCCCGTTCTTTAATAACTTCTTTTTTTGCATATTGACGTTTCCCTTTTACGAGAGAAATCTCAACTTTTGCTTTTCCTTTTTCATTAAAATAAATCTCTAGCGGAACTATCGTGTTTCCTTTCTGGGCAATACTCCGATTCAATTTTTGAATTTCTTTTTTATGAAGTAACAAACGCCTTTTTCTTAAAGGTTCATGACCGGAATAACCTGTGTGTGAATATGCACCGATATGCATACTCTGTAAGTACGCTTCACCACCCTGCACAATCACGTATGATTCTTTAAGATTCGCTTTTCCTTCACGCAGACTTTTCACCTCACTGCCAACTAGCTCGATACCGGCCTCAAAACGATCGAGAATGTGGTAATCGTGAAAAGCCTTTTTATTCCGTGCAATAACTTTAATATCCATATGTAGAAAATCGACGGTTAAAATAGGAAATATTGGTGTGGGTATACAAGTTTAAACCTTGCAAAGATTCGACGATAAACATTAATATCGCTGACTATTTTATTGCCCGGGTGGCGGAATTGGTAGACGCGCTAGGTTCAGGGTCTAGTGTCCGCAAGGATGTGCTGGTTCGACTCCAGTCCCGGGCACTCTGAAATGTATTACGTTTATGTCCTCCGAAATAAAGTTAATAATTATCGATACAGTGGACACTGTGAAAATATTCCTTCACGTTTGAAAGACCATAATTACGGTAAAATAAAATCTACAAAAGCATTTAAACCCTGGTATTTAGTACACTACGAGGAATTCAAGACAAGAGCGGAAGCCATTGCCAGGGAACGTTTCTTAAAATCTGGAATTGGACGAGAATGGTTAGACTCACAGGGCATTTGAATGCTGGTTCCCTGCCTGTCGGCAGACAGGGACTCCAGTCCCGGGCACTCTGAAATGTATTACGTTTATGTCCTCCGAAATAAAGTTAATAATTATCGATACAGTGGACACTGTGAAAATATTCCTTCACGTTTGAAAGACCATAATTACGGTAAAATAAAATCTACAAAAGCATTTAAACCCTGGTATTTAGTACACTACGAGGAATTCAAGACAAGAGCGGAAGCCATTGCCAGGGAACGTTTCTTAAAATCTGGAATTGGACGAGAATGGTTAGACTCACAGGGCATTTGAATGCTGGTTCCCTGCCTGTCGGCAGACAGGGACTCCAGTCCCGGGCACTCTGAAATGTATTATATATTTTAAGAGCTTTAATACAATTAATATTTAACATGAATATTCTTCTCATTGAACCCTATTTCACCGGATCTCATAAATCATGGGCAAACGGATTTCAAAAATATAGTCGGCATCATATTGATCTTCTGACTATGAAAGGTCAATTCTGGAAATGGCGTATGCACGGAGGTGCGGTTAGTCTAGCAAATATATTCAATCAGTCGAATTTTTACTCCGATCTGATTTTAGCGACGGATATGTTGGATCTATCCACCTTTTTAAGCTTAACCCGCAAAAAAACATCAAGAGTTCCAACTGCAGTATATTTTCATGAAAACCAGCTCTCATACCCTTGGTCTCCAACTGATAGAGATGTAAAAGAAAAACGGAATAAGCATTATGGGTTTATTAATTATGCTTCCGCACTGTCTGCCGACAACGTTCTATTCAACTCTCATTATCATATGGATTCATTTATTAAAGAAACCCTACTAATGCTAAAAAATTTCCCTGACTATAATGAACTGGATTCAATTCAAATTATTAAGGATAAATCCCAAGTATTACCACTAGGGCTCGATTTAAAACAGTTTGACCCTTACAGAATTAATTATTCTGGACCCCCAATTATTTTATGGAATCATCGCTGGGAGTATGACAAAAATCCAGAAGAATTTTTCAAAAGCATTATACTTTTAGACGAAGCAGGATATGATTTTAAATTGGTCGTATTGGGGAAAAATTTTAAAACTGTACCTTCCATTTTTGATAAAGCTCGAGAGAAATTAAAAAATAAAATTTTCCACTTTGGTTATTGCGAGAATTTCTCTGAATACGCTCAATGGCTATGGAAAGCCGATCTATTGCCAGTAACAAACATCCAGGATTTTTTCGGTATTAGTATCATGGAAGCAATTTACTGTAATACCTACCCTTTACTCCCGAATAGGCTTAGCTATCCAGAACTGCTCCCAGATAAAATGTATCCGGACCATATTTATTCTGATGAACATGATCTAGTAGAAAAACTGAAAGATTGTATAATAAATATAGATAAAATAAGACTAAAGAAAGTTGGTGCGTTGGCATATCAATATAATTGGGATACAATGGCACCCATTTATGATAAGCTATTCACTTCATTTGTTGATTAATTTTCGAATAATTTTGGTTCTTTTTTGATTGCAGACGTTACTTTTTCAAACGCATCAACGATATCCTTAATATCATCATCATTCCCCAGTAAATGATTCTGTTTTAACCAAACCGATTCATCATCACAAACACGCTCAGTAACGGGCAAAGACATAGATGCAAAATCTTGATCCTTCAACCAAGGATATTCTTTAGGATCGGTTATGAATAAATTTTCCCTGTAGAGAGGTTTATATCCTGCATATGTATAAACTCCTTCCGCCTGCATCGCTTTAAAAAATAAATTCCTGTGAATTCCATTGAAGGCATCTTTTTTATACTTTATGATATATAAATGGTGAGCAGATCGAGTCGTCTGCTTATATGATTCAATCAATTCGATTCCATCTATTTGAGCCAACTCTTTATCCAGCTTCAGTTTATTCTTGTCCCGGAGATCCATATCAGCTCTAATTGTTTCCAATTGCGGTATCAACATGGAGCCTGCCAATGCATTCAATCGAAAATTTCCTCCAAGATATTGATGCTCATACCACTCACCACCGCTGACACGTCCGCAGTTGTGATATGAAAAACACGCTTCTTTAAAATCATCATCATTGGTAATAATAGCGCCACCCTCTCCAGCCGTCATATTTTTTGATGTCTGAAAACTAAAAATTCCTCCCAACCCGATAGCGCCAACTTTTTTACTACTCCATTCAGCGCCATGAGCCTGGGCTGCGTCTTCGATTACAGGAATATCACACTTTTTACTAATTTCAATAATTGAGTCTAGATCAGCCGGATTACCTGCAATATGCACTGGCATGATGGCTTTCGTTTTTTCAGTAATAGCATTCTCGATAAGTTTTGGATCTATGTTGAGAGTTTTTTCATCGATATCGACGAAAACAGGAACAGCATTCGCTAAAAGCACAGCAGAAGCAGTGGCGATGAATGTGTATGCCGGGATTATAACTTCATCCCCTGCTTTGACTCCCGCAGCTTTCAGCGCAACCCAAATGGCTGTGGTCCCGGAACTGGTACTTATACAGTATTTTGCATCCTGAAACGCAGCAAACGCTTCCTCAAAACGTGATATCGCAGAACTCCCAACGCCCCAGTTTTCATTTTCAAGCGTTTTTAATACGCTTGAGCCCAATGATGCTGTGGGTCTCGGCCATGATGGAAATGGTTTTGTGCGGACGGGATCACCGCCAAATAATGCTAGTTTACTCATCGATATTATTTCTCTTTAATTATTGAATTCAAAATTACGCTATTATTCATTTGATGAACAGTAAACAGTTTTGTTCAGATATATTTTCAATAAATACATATGTCTTCGCGAGGAATGAAATGACGAAGCGATCTCCTTGATACTGCTGATGGAAGGAGATTGCCACGACACAACTAAATCAGTGTCTCGCAATGACAATGTAAGGGTTGTCTGTTTCTGCAACAATTACAGACTGGTATGACATAGAAACTGTCACATCTGCCACATGTGCACTGATTGCCGTAAAAATGGCAAAATGAAGTTACTGGCATAATGATTGATCTTATTAATTCGAAAATTTAATTAACAATAAAAAAGGAGTTAGAAATGACACTCGTAAAATGGATACCTCAAAGACACATGTTATCAAATTTTGATCGTATGATGGATGAATGTTTCAATGACGGTTGGAATACACCTGTTATCAATAAAAGTGAAAAATGGTCACCTTCCGTGGATATCCGGGAAACAGATGAAGCTTATACAATTACAGCTGATCTTCCGGGTATGAAAAAGAAAGATGTGAAAGTTACTTTAAGTGATAGTGTACTGGAAATCAGCGGAGAGCGGTCTTATATAAACAAAGAAGACGGTTCTACCTATCATCGCAGGGAACGCAATCATGGTAGTTTTAGCCGCTCTTTCCACCTTCCTGAAACAGTATTAGAAGATAAAATCACAGCCATCTTTAAAGACGGAATACTTTCAGTAGAAGTGCCCAAGGCAGAAGAAGTGAAACCGAAAAGTCACGAAATCAAGATTTCGTAACGGATTCACTCTCAAATAAAAAAGCCCTTTTGACTGCTCAAAAGGGCTTTTTTATTTAATTTTAGTCCTTATGTGTTAGACTACGACTCCCCCATCCACAGGGAGAACAGCACCACTGATATAGCTGGCTTCATCACTTGCCAGAAAGCAATAAAGGTTGGCCACATCTTCCGGTTGTCCCCAGCGTTTAAGAGGCACTTTATCTTCCATCATTTTGATGATTTTTTCCGGCATTTGAGCAACCATATCTGTTTTAATAAATCCCGGAGCTACAGCATTGACACGGATTCCAAATTTTCCTAATTCTCGAGACCAAACTTTCGTCATGCCTTCCAATCCTGCTTTAGCAGCAACATAGTTTGTCTGTCCGTAATTTCCATAACGAGCCACAACTGACGACGCATTCAAGATAACACCACTGCCCTGCTCCCGCATAACTTCAGCAGCATATTTTGTGCATAAATAAACGCCACGTAAATTGACCTGGATAACCTTATCAAATTCTTTTTCATCCATTTTTTCCAGAGTCTTATCCTGTAAAATTCCTGCATTATTAATTATTACATCAATCCGGCCATGGTTGTCTTTTACTTGGTTTATTAACAATCTTACACTTTCTGAATTACTTACATCTGTTTTAACAAATGTACACTTCTCTCCAAGTTTATCTGCGGTTGCTGTACCTGATAATTCATCAAAATCTGCAATATAAACAATTCCACCTTCATCAATGAATTTATTGGCTGTGGCTTTTCCGATTCCTCTACCGCCACCGGTGATAATACATACTTTATTCTGTAAAAGATTCATTCTATTTCTCCATGAATATTACATTAAATTTCGACCCATTAAATTACGTCGTTGACTTTATTCTTGAAAGGACTCCAATGATTTTAAACAATATTTTACAGGCTGTTGGTAATACTCCTATCATAAGACTTAACAGGATTGGAAGTGAGTTAGATTGTGATCTTTACGCTAAATGTGAATTCATTAATCCTGGTGGCTCCGTAAAAGATCGAATCGGCCTTCGAATGGTGGAAAAAGCTGAAAAGTCCGGCCGCATAAAACCAGGCGACACATTAATTGAACCAACTTCTGGTAATACCGGAATTGGATTGGCGCTGACTGCTGCCGTAAAAGGATACCGCTGTATCATAGTGATGCCGGAAAAAATGAGCATGGAAAAACAGGTCGTATTGGAAGCATTGGGCGCTGAAATAGTTCGAACACCCACAGAAGCAGCTTGGGATGATCCGGAAAGTCATATTTCCGTTGCTAAAAAATTGAATAATGAAATTCCCAATTCCCATTTCTTGGATCAATATTCAAACCCAGATAATCCCATCGCTCATTATGAAGGCACTGCTGAGGAAATACTTGCAGATTTCGGAACGGACCTGGATATGTGTGTAATGAGCGTCGGAACAGGTGGAACCATTACTGGTGTGGCAAAAAAACTGAAAGAAAAGATTCCTTCCATTAAAATTATCGGAGCTGATCCGTATGGTTCTATTCTTGGCGGAGGTGACGAAGTCTATCCTTATGAGGTAGAAGGCATTGGTTATGATTTTTTTCCGGATGTACTGGATAACAGCCTTGTGGATGAATATGTAAAGACCAGCGATAAAGAATCCTTTATACTCGCGCGGAGACTCATTCGAGAAGAAGGACTCCTCTGTGGAGGCTCAAGCGGTTCTGTGATAGCTGCAGCTCTGGAAAAAGCTGTAAGATTAGAAAAAGGACAAAAATGTTTAGTCTTGTTACCGGATGGAGTCAGAAACTATATGTCTAAATTTTTATCTGACGAGTGGATGAAAGAACAAGGGTTTGATGATTAAGGAAAAAGTGATAGGGAAGAAGGAAGAAATAAAAAGAAGTAATTGATGATTAGATTACTCTCAATAATTATTTTTCTTTCAACTTTCACTTTTCCAACAGAGCCGGATAAGCGGGGATATATTGTAAAAATTGGGGATGAATCACCAAACTTTACTCTTCAGTTGATTGACGGCAGGACCATAACTAATGTTGACCTGAAAGGAAAAGTGACTGTATTGCAATTCACAGCCAGTTGGTGTTCTGTCTGCCGCAAGGAAATGCCTCATCTGGAAAAGGATGTATGGCAAAGATTTAAGGACCAGAATTTCATTTTAATCGGCGTTGATCGCGATGAATCCTTGGACGTTGTTCAGAAGTTTAAAAACGAGATGAAAATTACTTATCCCATGGCTTTGGATCCCGGTGCGGATATTTTTGCTTTATTTGCTGATAGAGAATCTGGAGTCACTCGAAATGTCATCATTGATCAAAACGGAGAAATTGTATTCTTGACGCGCTTGTTTGATGAAAAGGAATTCGGCCATATGATTGAAAAAATAGAAGAACTTTTAGCTTTGGAATAAATTCCAAAATTAGATCAAGGCCGTCCTAAAACGACATCCACTAAAAGTAATACATCTGCAACAGTTAACTCTTTATCGTAGTCCAAGTCACCCCTACAAATATCCTCCATGGTAGGTTCCTCATTCTCAAGGATATATTTTAGTATTTTTTTAATATCACGAATATTGATCAGTTGATCACTATTTACATCGCCAACCAAACAATCTCCACCGATGGGAAGCACAGAAACATTTACCGGAACCGAAATAGAATCGTTCGCTGTTAACCGTGTAACGAGCGAATATTGATAAGGCACTCCGCTTAATAAGTCATAGTCTGTAAATGATTCCAGGCCTGAATAAATGCTGGTGTGAAAAATACCTTCACGGTTGATGTCGATTACAAAATCAGAAATGGGATCATCTCCAAATAACGTCGTAGGATCTTCCCAAGTTAACGTGAGTTGATACCATACGGACGTATCCGCATGAAGATTTGAAATAGGATTTGGATCGAGAGAATCGGCAGGTAAATAGTTTTGAACGAGTAAAGCAGTATTATATAAATTCAAACGACCACCACTTACGGTAATTCCAACTAGGGAGTTTAACAGGTCTGTTCCATCAAGAATCATTTGTTTTAAAATAACGCTTGCTTCTGCTCCATTGCTTTTATAAAAACGTGCAAATTCCGGCGTCATCACTGAATGCATTAACCCAATTGCTCCAGCCACATGAGGAGAAGCAAACGATGTACCCGTTTTAGGTATCGTACCACCATTGTTCCATGTTGAAAGAATACTTGTTCCGGGGGCTCCAAGGTCAATAGAATTCGACCCCCACGCTGCACCACTATTTTTAGTATCATTACGCATTGTATTTGTGACTGCAATTATATAATCACTTTTGCAGCCAGTGGGCACATCACCTGTCACATCCACATTAGAATTACTATTCATGGTCGCTGTGGCACTTAAAATTCCATATTCACCCATGGCATCGTAAATATCATTCCAGAGGGGATAATCAGCAGAGTCGCAATCGGCATAATCAGCACCAAAACTACTGTTCGTCGCCACGACAAAAGCACCCAAATCGCCATTTGTTGAATTGTATAAGGCCCGCTGATCCAATGCATAACCATATGCCTCCAGAACAATCGACGTCGTCGGCGAATTACCACCAATTGCCATAAGTTTTACGTCCCAATTCACTCCTGCTGCCTGACTACCGTTATTTCCTTTCGCTCCTATTATGCCCGCAACATGAGTTCCATGTGCAGAGCTTGGAATTGTCCCATCGCTGTTATATGCATTCCATCCGTGGATATCATCAATGTAACCATTATTATCATCATCGATTCCGTTGCTAGGAATTTCGTTGTAATTCGTCCAGAGATTTGGTGCAAGATCGGGATGTGTGAGCATCATGCCGTCATCTATAATGGCTACGACAATTGTATCTCCAAGGGCATTGACACCACCTGTAGAGATATCCCACGCTTCCGGTGCATCGATATCTGCATCCACAGTCCCGCCGTTCTGACCAGTATTGTGTTTGCTCCACTGCTGACTGAACTCATTATCATCAGGAAAGGTTTGTCGAAGTGTTACTTTATGATCTAATTGTGCTTTTTCCACCCAAGGATTGCTACGCATTTCTTCAACGGCCATTGGCGCAGTTAATTGATTATCTAAAATTCTGACCTTGTAAATACCAAGACGTTTAACAACAGGCTTTTCAATAGCATATTTTGATGAGTTCAAAACAGTTTTAAATGTACTTTTTTTAACACCCTGATTTAGTTTGATTAGGATGTATTTATCGTCATAATTCTGTGCAAAAAGTAGTGACAGACAAATAATAATTGTAAATAACTTGTGCATTATGTATCGAATATAAGGTTTATTGTATCTTCAATGAATGATCTGAAACTCAATAATTTAACGAATATAGAGGAATCTGTACTCAATATTACGATTGGTTAGTTACCTTTTATGAATTGAATATAAATGTTCATTTCCATTTTATTCTCCACGGCTCCATAATCCAATCTTGTGAATGGAGGAAAATTTTTCTCGAACAATTTGTCCCCTCCTTTTTTTCCAAGGGGAGGATTAGTTATTCATTAATAATATATTTTGCTTTCTCAATAATCTCAACAGCAAGCTTTATTGAAATACCAGTTTTTGCTACTATGTCCTCCTGGGATGCTTTAGCAATCAATTCAGTAGAATCGAAGTTCTGCAATAATTTATTGACTCTTTTTGGACCCATTCCTGCAATATCATTAAATATCGATGTAAGGATTTCATTACGCTTGCTGCGCTGAAATGTGATTGCAAATCGATGAGCTTCATCGCGAATACGCCGCAGCAAGATAAGTCCGGGTGATTGCTTATGAATCGATTGGGGATCTGAAATTCCGGGCACAAACACCTCCTCCAATCGCTTTGCGAGACCAATAATAGGAATGTAATCAAGCCCCAATTCCCTCATTGCTGAAACAGCCATACTCAACTGCCCTTTACCCCCATCGATCAAAATTAGATCGGGTAAACTTCCTTTTTCCTTTTTCAAACGTAAATACCGGCGGTGGACCACTTCCCGCATGGCTG
>CAZIFK010000091.1:0-9658 GCA_964538995.1 uncultured bacterium | reverse complement strand
ACCCATTAGATAAAGCCGGAAGTTATGGAATTCAGGATTGGTTTTCGGTCAATGTAAAAAAAATAAACGGTTGTTTTTATAACGTGATGGGATTTCCGTTAGCCGCATTTTATAAACATTATATTCAGATAGTAAATATTTAGACATTTATATTGATAACGAAGTATATGGTCGGTTAAGTTTCTCACCCATCATTGAATCATTATGAACGAATTCTTTACAGAACTAAAGGAAAAAAGACAGTCGCAAGATATTGAACTGGAAGAAATCCATTCCAGAACAAAGATTAATATTGAGTACTTAAAAGCCCTCGAAGCGGGTCAATTCGATATATTACCGCTACCATATGTGCGTTTATTTTTAAGAGCCTATGTGACGGAACTGGGCGAGGATCCGGACGAAGCTCTCCATCAGTTAGAGATATACCTAGCCAATAAAGCAGGAAAAAGAATTCCAAAGAAAAAAGTTATTTATGAAGAAACATCAAGTAAAGACCGAAAAGATGAAAAAATTAAATCACTCTCCTCCTCTCGCCCTCCATCAAAGATTCGGGAAGACTTGATCAAAGGTGTTGTTCTGTTAATCGTTTTTCTCTTTGCCATTTTTATTATCAAAAAGATCAATACTGAAGATAGTGCTGCATTAGTGGAAAATGGTGAAATCGTAATGGCTGATAACCCAGCAATTATAACGGATGATATCCTCACAAACGATTATGTAGAAGCAGTTTCTCAAACGCTTGCTATGACAGTTACTTCCCCGTATAAAATGAAAATCATCTCAAATGAACGGATTTGGTATAGCATAACAGCAGATACATCTGCCGAACTATCCGGTATTCTTCTTCCAGGTGAAGAATACAGCCTTCCTTTTGAATCGCATATCCAAGTGCGATTGAATCAAACTGCTGGAACGAATCTTTTCATTAACGGTATTGAGGTTGACGAACTAGGTAATTATTCTAATCCTGCAGATATTCTATTCTTTTCCGACCCAAGCACGGTTACGGTTAAGCACTACATCCCCCAAAGATAGTTAAAAGACTACTTTAACGTCCCTTTTCAGTTCAACCATCGGTTGAAGCTTTCGCTCGTCTATAATCGTGGGGATTTTTTACTTTTATTGATAAAACAAGTTGACATAAGTGGGTAGAGTGAAATATATTGTGGGTAATCGTGGGTAATTCTTTAATAAACTTAAGTGGGTATGACTCTAAATCAAGATACATTCACAGGAGAGTATTCATATACAATTGACGCGAAAGGCCGTGTTAATATTCCTGCAAAATTTCGTCAAAGCCTTGCCCCCGAGAATAACAATACATTCGTTATCACTCGGGGAATGGATCCGTGTATCTGGGTCTATCCTCTTACTGCCTGGCAGTTTATCGAAGACAACCTAAAAGAACTTTCCGCCGTTTCAGCTATCAATAGATCATTTATTCGTGCAACTGCACGTTATGCCTTACCCGTGAAATATGATAAACAGGGTCGTATTGTTCTTTCATCTCAACTTTTGGATTATGCACAACTGGATAAAGATGCGTTAATAATAGGCATGATTAACAAAATTGAAATATGGAGCGCAGACGAATTAGAAAAAATTGAAAAACAAACAACAGAAATGGACTCGTCGGCTTACGATGAACTATCAGACAAAATTATTTTATAATGAACAAAAATTCATTCCAGGAATTGAGTCCGGAACACATTCCTGTAATGGTGAACGAAGTTTTGGAACTGCTTATATCAGATCGGGATGGAATTTATCTCGACGGGACTGTTGGTCTCGGCGGGCACGCCACGCATATACTGAATGTCCTTTCGGCTTCAGGGAGGTTAATCGGACTTGACCGTGACGAGAAGGCATTGGCAATTTGTAATGAACGACTTTCAAACAGCTGTGCCTTCTCTTGCCTCCATGCCTCATACGATTTATTTCCAAAAATTCTTCAATCTGAGGATATCCCAGTCGTGAATGGAATTTTACTGGATCTCGGTCTATCTTCACTTCAATTGGATTCCCCATCCAGGGGATTTGGCTTCAAAACGGATGGTGATTTAGATATGCGTTTTGATTCTTCTACAGGACAAACTGTGGCTAATCTCATTGCTTCCACACCGGAAAAGGCACTAGCAGATATTTTATTCAATTACGGTGAGGAACGACTATCAAGAAGAATTGCGCGAGCTATTAAAAATATGGATTCAATGAATACGGTTGCAGATTTAAAAGAAGCTGTACGTAGAAGCACACCGCCAAATCATCGTCGAAAATCATTGGCCAGAGTTTTTCAGGCATTTCGCATTGCTGTCAATGAAGAATTAACTCGTTTACAGAATTTTCTTAATAGTTTTATTGATTATCTAGCGCCCCAAGGCAGAATAGTCGTATTGAGTTATCATTCGTTGGAAGACAGGATAGTGAAACATTCTTTTAAAGATCTGGCGAATAAAAATTTAGTATCGATCATAACAAAAAAACCTCTTCCACCTACCCAAATAGAACAAACTAATAATAATCGTGCACGGAGCGCCAAACTGCGCGCTGCGGAAAGAATATAATGGCTAAAAGACGTAAGATTAGTAAACATAAAGAATTTATTCAAACATTATCATTTTTTCTGGTTACGGTTTTTTCAATAGGTGGACTTATTATTTATTTATGGGTTTATACAGAAATTGACGAAACGATGGTGGCAATAGAAATTCAAAAATCAACTTTTTTTGAATTAAACAATACTGTTAAAGAATTAAAAAATAAAATTGAATCTTTAAATAGAGTAGATCGAATTACGTCTGTAGCTAGAAAAGAATTGGGTATGGTTGTTGCTCAACCAGAGTCTATTACTGTCTTTGTTGATCCGATGCTTGTGGAGCATTGGATTGACTAAAACCTACCTAAAATTTCGATCTCGAGTCATATTTATTTCGGGTCTTATGGTCGTATGCTGGATAGGCCTTTCTGTGCGATTATTCCAGATTCAAGTAGTTGATGGTGAAGAGTTGCGTTTAAAAGGACTAGCACAAGGACGTGTGCAAGAACCATTGCTTCCTGTGAGGGGAAACATATTTGATCGCAAAAACACTTCTTTGACACGGAATATTATTCATTATTCTTTTGGTGTCCATCCATCAAAGATTCAAAATAAAAATAAGTTAGCAGAACTATTAAGCGCTTGCACAGGACGTAACATTAAAGATTACCTAAAAAAATTAGATTCAGATAGAAGTTTTGTTTACCTCGAGCGCAATCTCCAACGATCGCAATGTGCCGATATATTGAATAATAAACCCCATGGTCTAATTATTGAAAGGGACTCGCGTCGATATTATCCTCATGAAAACATTGCATCTCAAGTTTTAGGATTCGTTAATATCGATGATCAGGGAATTGCAGGACTAGAGCAAAAATACAATCGTCAATTAACGGGGACTCCCGGCTGGGTGATCAAACAAATGAGTGGTAAAGGGAAATCTATTTATAAAACCAATTTCCCAATGAAGCTGCCAATTGATGGCGCCAATATTCAATTAACACTGGATCTGGAATATCAGGCTATTTTGCAAGAGGAACTATCTGCACAAGTCGATAAAACGGGTGCTATATCAGGAATGGGATTAATTATTAATCCTCAAAATGGTGCCATTTTGGCGATATCAACAGTTCCTGATTTTGATCCAAACTATCCGGGGAGAGGTGAATCGTCCTGGCAGCGCAACAAGGTCATTACAGATCAGTTTGAACCAGGTTCAACGTATAAAATTGTAACAGCTTTGGGTGCTTTAGATCAGAATACTGTTTCTCTGTGGCAAGAATTCAATTGTGAAAATGGCAGTTATGAATTTGCCGGGAGAAAAATCAAAGACTGGGAGGACTTTGGCTTGTTAACCATGCCTCAGATTATCGAAAATTCCAGCAATGTGGGAGTAATAAAAATTGCAGAAACATTAGGACCCTCCCGCCTTTATAAATACAGCAGAGATTTGGGGTTTGGGACTCCTACAAATATTTCTTTTGCGGGTGAGCATCCCGGTACGTTAAGGCGGGTGAATGAATGGAGTAGTTTGTCTCTGGCCGAAGTTTCTTTGGGTCACGAGGTGGGTGTAACAGCTTTGCAGTTAGGCATGGCATATGCAGCGATTGCAAATGGCGGCTTTTTAATGAAACCACGGCTAGTCAATCAAATTATATCGGCTGAAGGAAAAACAATTTATTCTGAAAAACCAGAAGTCATTCGCAAAATATCTACTAAAACTGTTATGAGAACGATGGTGGATATTCTATCCAGGGTTGTTAATACAGGTACCGGTACAAAAGCAGCTATTAACGGTTGGACGGTAGCCGGAAAAACAGGCACAGCTCAAAAGTTCATTGACGGCCATTATTCAAATAAAAAATTTATATCAAACTTCGTGGGCTTTTTACCTGCAAAAAATCCTCAACTCGTTTGTGTTATCGTTTTAGACGAACCAAGAATTGGATACCACTGGGGAGGTTACGGCGCTGCGCCCGTCTTCCGCCGCGTAATGGAACGAATCATCAATATGGACGATTCCATACACCGCTTCAAACCACAGATTATCCCAAAAGACCCATTATGGGCCCAAGAGAGTCTACCCCTCCCACATACTTCGGATGATGCAGTAACTAAACCAGTGGTTTTATCCAACCAAATGCAGGTAATCAAAGTTGTGCAAACAAATGACGGAAAATCCTATATGCCGGAAGTCCGCGGAATGAGCTTAAGAAAAGCAAGAACCCTATTAAGAAAGTTAGGATTGCACACAAATTTCACTGGTTCCGGGAAAGTGATATGGCAGAGCCCAAAGCCGGGAACTATCGTCGCTAATGGTTCTATATGCAGTATAGGATTAAAATGAAAACAACTCTTAATCAGCTTGTAAAAGGAATCATCGCTGCAAATGGAAATGTCCCTGCCACACCTGTTAAAAAAATTCGATTACATTCCAAAGATGTTAAGCCAGGTGATCTTTATATTGCCGTTAATGGAACCACAGCCGACGGCCACGATTTCATCCCGGAAGCGCTAGATAATGGTGCGTCAGCTGTTATAACAAATGGACGTGATGTCGGTACACTCCCAGTACCGCAAGTAAAAGTGTCCAACCCTCGGAGAGCAGCATCGTATATAGCAGCAGAATACTATGGACATCCGTCAAAAGAATTGTATGTGATTGGTATTACCGGAACAAACGGTAAAACAAGTACTGCAACCCTTATTATGTCAATTTTGAATGAGGCTGGATGTAAAACAGCCCAATTAGGGACACTAGGTGTAATTGCAGAGGGTCATGAGCAAGGCAAAACACTAACGACGATGGATGCTATCAATCTTCAAAAACTTTTTAGGGATCTTGCTGATGATGATTTTACTCATATCGTTATGGAAGTTTCATCTCACGCCATCCACCAGTATCGCGTTGCAGATGTTGAATTTGATGCGACAGTTTTTACAAATCTATCTCCCGAACATTTAGATTATCACGGTACCATGGAAGATTATTTTCATGCTAAAGCAAAATTGTTCACATCCCTCCCGCTATCGGCGACAGCAATTATCAATTCAGATGATGAATACGGACAACGTTTAATTGAAAAAAGCACAGCACCGGTTATAAAAATTTCTCCTGAAAATAAGAGTGATATTTATTTCAAGAATGTCAAATCTACATTAGAAGGTATCAAAGGAATAATATCAGCCGGACACCACGAAATTCAAATTGATTCTTCATTAATTGGTGATTTTAACAAGGAAAATATTTTATCAGCCGTTGGAACAACTGTTGCAATGGGGCTGCCGGTAGATACGATTAGTGACGGTATTAACAATTGCAAAATCGTTTCCGGACGTATGGAAAAATTTACAGCCACATTTGGTGCTCAAATTGTGGTTGATTATGCCCACACTCCAGATGCATATGAAAAAGTTTTAAGCACGATTTATAATTTAGTTAAAAATGATGGAAAAATGATTGTGTTGTTTGGGTGTGGAGGAAACAGAGATACATCTAATCGACCTATTATGGGCAGATTAGTTGAGCAATATGCACGTTTCTTTTATATCACGCCCGATAATCCTCGATATGAAAATCAGGAGAAAATTGTAAAAGATATTTTAACCGGTTTGTCATCGCAAAACTTTAAAGTCTTTGCAGATCGAAGTGATGCATTAAAAAAAGCATTGAGCGGTTTGAAGAAGAATGATGTATTGGTCGTTTTAGGCAAAGGTCGGGAAACGTACCAGGAAGTTGAAGGTGTCCGGCTCCCATATTCAGATATTGAGATCATTGAGGAGTTTTGTGAGAATTCAAATAGCTGAAACGGAAGCATTTACAACCCTTTTAATTAAACATTTCGGAAAGAGTCCTTCATCTCCCATAACCGGGATTTCGACTGACAGCCGTGAATGTCAGGTTGGTGATTTATATATTGCGCTAAAGGGTGAGCGTACTGATGGACATCAGTTTATACAACAAGCCATAGAAAATGGTGTAGTGGCATGTCTGACTGATCGTGAAGTTCTTGTTAAAAATGGAACTGACTTATTTGTTGTAGAAAGCCCCTTGGAGACATTGGGCTCATTAGCAAAGTTCTATCGTAAACTATTTCAGATTCCAGTGATTGGTATTACCGGATCAAATGGAAAAACGTCTACAAAAGAATTGTTAAAACATATTTTATCAACAAGAGAAAATGTTCACGCTACAACAGGGAATTTCAACACCTCAATTGGATTACCTTTAACATTATTTCAGATTTCGTATGATCATACAATTTCCATAATAGAAATGGGCGCAAATCAACCGGGCGATATTGCGTATTTATGTTCCATCGCTGAACCAACCCATGGTTTGATTACAAATATTACTCCAGCGCACATGGAGGGCTTCGGCACCCTTGCTGAAGTTGCCAAGACGAAGGGAGCTCTTTTTGAATCATTGACAGAGGGAACGGCTTTTGTTAATAATGCGGATGATCTTATTCGAGAATTAGAGGTTTTTGGTGAACGAATTACTTATGGCATAACTCCGGATTGTGACTTTCCAGCGGATATTCATCATGAAAATGATGGCTCAATTACTGTTACTATTGATGCGCAGGAAATCGCTACCGGCTCACACAATCTTTCTTTTATTAAAAATGTCATTGCTGCTTCAGCAGTATGTATTCATTTGGGAATTGATTGGAGGACATTTGAATATCAGGTGCAATCTTTTCAATCACCCCAAGGCCGTTGTGAAGTAAAGCAGATGGACAATATCACGATTATTGATGATACATATAATGCAAATCTTACGTCCACAATGGCAGCCATCGATTATCTGAACGCTTTCAGCGGTAATGGCCGGAGAATTTTTGTATTTGGGGACATGTTTGAACTTGGCGATGAATCATTATCTCATCACCGAAAAGTGGGGCAACATTGTTCTGAAATGAATTTAGATGCTGTATTCACGACAGGAGATAATACACGCGAAACAGATAATGCTATTGATTCAAATATTTTTCATAAACATTTTGACTCTAAACGTGAATTGGTAGGCGAATTGAAAGAATGGATAAAAGAAGGTGACAAATTATTAGTAAAAGGGTCACGAGGTATGACAATGGAATCAATCCTGGAGGATTTAGAAACCAGCTAATGTTATTCAAATACCTATATCCTTTACGTGATGTATACTCTCCTTTGAATGTTTTTCAATACATCACGTTCCGTGCAGCCCTGGCAGCCATTTTGGCATTATTAATAACGTTTGTCATTGGCCCCTGGATCATTCGCCTTTTACATCGTCATAAAATTGGAGAAGAGATACGGATTGATGGTCCCCAAAGTCATCAGAATAAACGCGGTACTCCAACGATGGGTGGATTAATAATTATTGGATCTGTTCTCATTCCTACCCTTCTATTAGCTGATCTATCAAATGTTTATGTTCAAATTGTAATGCTTGCCTTGATTTGGATGGGTGTTATTGGATTTTTAGATGATTATCTAAAAGTTGTTAAAAAATTGAAAAAAGGACTGGTGGCACGCTACAAGCTTGTTGGTCAAATATTGCTGGGTATTATTATCGGCACTTTGATTTTTTATCATCCGACATTTACTGAATTCAAAAGTGTGACGAGTGTACCATTTTTCAAAAATCTTGAGTTGGATTTCGGATATATTTACCCTCTCGCGATTATTTTAGTGATAACCGGTACGTCCAACGCGGTTAATCTGACCGACGGACTTGACGGATTAGCAGCAGGTTTACTTGCCATTTGTTTTACTGTCTTTGCTGCCATTGCATACATTAGCGGGCGAGTTGATTTTTCCAGTTATTTAAATATTATCTATCTACCCGGCGCTGGTGAACTGACTATTTTCACTGCTGCTATCACCGGTGCATTAATAGGATATTTATGGTTCAACGCTTCCCCGGCTGAAGTATTTATGGGCGATGTTGGTTCGTTATCTACTGGGGCGGCTCTAGGTGCTGTGGCTATTTTATTAAAAAAAGAATTATTACTATTCATTATTGGCGGTGTGTTTGTGTGGGAAGCCTCTTCAGTTATACTGCAGGTGATTTACTTCCGATTAACAAAAAACAAATCCGGAGAAGGAAAACGATTATTTAAGATGGCTCCAATCCACCATCATTTTGAATTAAAAGGTTGGCCGGAATCTCGGGTGGTTATCCGCTTCTGGATCATTGGCTTATTACTCGCTCTGTTTTCATTGACAACATTTAAGATTCGTTGATGGATATTTCAAACAGAAATACGATTAATATAAAGGATAGAAATGTTACTATCATTGGATTAGCGCGGAGCGGCGTGGCTGCAGCAAGGCTGGCACACGAACTCGGTGCAAATGTTTTCATCAGTGACCGACGAGATACGAAAGAAGAATTGATCCAATTAAATAAATTAGGGATCAAGGGGGAATCAGGTAGGCACAGTGAAAAAATTTATGAAGCGGATCTTTGGGTCATTTCTCCGGGCGTTCCAAAAAATTCAGAAATCATTCAAAAAGCTCAATCAAAAAACATTCCAATTGTAAGTGAAATTGAATTTGCCAGTTGGTTTACACATTCTCCTATTCTAGCTATTACCGGCTCTAATGGCAAAACAACGACCGCACACATGTTGTACGAAATGTGCAAAACAGATGACATACATCCCATTCTATCAGGAAATGTCGGAAATGCGTTTTCGGAAGTTGTGCTTAATGATTTATCCCAACCCGATGAAAAACGAGTTCATGTACTGGAAATTTCCAGTTTTCAAATGGAATTTATATACCATTTCCGGCCATATATTTCTTTATTCTTAAATCTTACACCGGATCATTTAAATCGATATGATGATATGGATGACTATGTATCTGCAAAAATGAATATGTGGTCGAATCAAACCGAAGATGATTTTCTAGTGTTCAATGCCGATGATATATTGCTGTCAAAACGTATCGAATCAGCAAAAGCCATAAAAATACCTTATAGTTTAGATTCTGATATAGACGGATTATTATTCCGGTTAAATGCTACAAAAATTTATGATCAGAAGCACGCCACACTGATCAATCTGGATGAAATCGCTTTGCCTGGTAGGCATAACCTTTCGAACTACCTCGGTTCTTCTACCTCGG
>CAZIFK010000090.1:0-9706 GCA_964538995.1 uncultured bacterium | reverse complement strand
TTACCATATGGAATACCATTTCCGCCCATAATAAATTTCTCATCCCATGGGACGATTGATCGTTCTTCATGAGATTTTAAAGGATCAATCGTGCCTATTTTTAATGAACTCATCAATACCAATTTCCAGAATGTAGGTGTATACCATTCCAAATTCAACACATGTTTAAGAAAGTCTTCATTGCCTCCCAGAAGACCTCCGGATGCAGTCGATGCCCATGTAAATCGCGATCCTCTGCTGGTAAATTCTTGCCTGTCCCGGCTATCGCGGGAAATCACTTGAGTAATTGCTCTACCCCTGGATTCGTTTAACCCTCCGGCATAAGTATCAATATTTTCCTGAGAACCTGCATATTTTTTCAATGATACATTCATTACCCAATAGCCATTGAAATAATCATCGGGCCACTTAAAACGACGGCCCCATTGAACTGATCCACCGTACACTTTAGTGTCCAACTGAATGCCATATCCTGTTGCTGCCCCTCTGAAAGAATTGTAAAATGAAAAACCAATGCGGTTGGGAGTGTCAAAAATCATTGGGTCAACAAATCGTACACTGAATGATTCATATTTTGCTCCCGACTGACTGCTGTAATAATTCAATGATTGTTGAGCGCCAACATTGTAGCTAACCGACAACTGCTGACCCATTCCCCTGAAATTAGAGAACTCAACTCCGCCTCCGCCCATAAGGCCATATACACCGCTATAACCAACATTCATATTGGCGCGATCAGATGATTTTTCTTCAACAATAATTTCCAGGTCAATCTCATCTTCATCCACAGGAACAACATCGGGAATTACATTGCTAAAATAATTTAAGATAAAGAGCTCCCGGGCGCTGCGCTGTAGTAACTGCCGGTTAAATACATCTCCGGGAAAAACGTGCAATTGGCGCCGAATAACGTTTTCTCTGGTTTTGTCATTTCCCTGAACATATATATTTCGTATGTATACTTTATGGTTTTCTGTCATTTCAAAATGAATATCTAGAGAGTCTAATCCAACGGGGGTGAAGCGTGGTTGAATGCTGCTGTAGATATATCCCCTGTCCATATACAATCCATGCATTCGCTCGTAAACTGCAATATTGAATTCTTCTTCGTTGTATTGATCGCCTTTTTTAAGATTCAGCGCTCGAGCCAATTGATCATCCGAATATAATGAATTGCCTTCCCATGAAAAATTTCTATAGTGATATAGGGGACCTTCTACCAGCGTGATATGAATGAACATAGACTTTTTGTTTTTATTATAAGAAATGGAATCTGAAACAATTGTCGCGTCACGATACCCTTCTTTTCTATAAAAGTTGACAATGTTTATTTTATCTTCTTCATACTTCTTTTCATCATAGTGTGATCTCCAGAATAAATACCAGCGCTGCTGTTTGGTTTCTTTCAGCACCCTGCGCAGCCGAAAAGATGAAAAATGTTCGTTCCCCTCAAAAATGACTTTACGCAGTTTTACTTTCTTATTCTCTTTAATGTTGAAAACGAGATTGCGTGTTTGTTTCTTTTTTACGTTACTGGAATCTGATAATTCTTTTAACTCGCTCTCTATATCAACTAATAAATAACCATCTTCAGCATAAAGGGCTTTCATATCATTGATGGTAGACATAATCATGTTTGGCCTGATGCGCATACCGGATCGAAGCTCTAATTCTTCATCAAACTTTTTATCTTTTATTTTTTTATTACCCTTATATATTATCTTACCCAATATATAATTCTCTTCGACAAAAATTGTGATATCAATGCCTTCTTCATGTTCGTTGTCTATTCTAATTTGAATATTACTAAATAAACCCAACTGCCAAAGACGTTTTACCGCTCTGGAAAAATCACCTGGTGCAATGTCTTTACTTTCTGTGAGCCCTGCTGTATAGCGAATCATAGTTTCAGAAGTAAGACTATTTCCCTCGATGTTTACTTTACCTAATTTTACTTCATTTTGCTGGGCATATAGCGCGGTGATAATAAAAATAGCGGTGATAAATTTTTTTAACATTATTTAATTATTTTCTTTCTGTAGTTGTTCGCTTACTTTTCCAAAGCGCCGTTCGCGTTCCTGATAATCCTTAATGGCCAAGTATAATTCCTTATCTCTAAATCTCGGCCAATACACATCGGTAATATATATTTCTGAATACGCAATTTGCCAAAGCAGGAAATTACTGAGCCTTCTTTCTCCGCCTGTCCTAATCAACAGCTCTGGGTCGGGGATATTTGATGTATATAAATACGATTTAAATATTTCTTCAGAGACAAGTTCCGCTTTGAGCTGCCCGGATTCAATATCCTTACATATTGCATTAATTGCGCTTAAAATCTCCTGCCTACTTCCGTAGCTCAAAGCTAGAATTAAATTGAGTCCAGTATTTGATTTAGTTTGTTCAATTCCGTTGATGATCTCCTGACGAGCTTCAGACGGTAAATCTTCTAGAGATCCAATAGTGGTCAGTTTTACATTATTTTTATCTAATTCTGAAACTTCTTTCCGGATGGTTTTCAGTAATAATTGCATTAAAGCGGATACTTCTTTTTTCGGGCGAGACCAGTTTTCAGAAGAAAAGGTGTACAGGGTCAGGTGCTTTACTCCCAACTCGCCGCAGACGCGCGTAATTTCACGAACGGAGTTAATCCCTTCACTGTGACCGGCAAAACGAGGCAACCTTCTTTCTTTCGCCCAGCGTCCGTTACCATCCATAATAATGGCAATATGACTTGGGATATTTCCGTTGGAAATGATTTGATCTATTAGTGTTTCCGTTGACATTATTTTTCGTTAACCGTCAAAAATCGCGGGCGAAATTACCTTTTACCTTGTCTATATACAACTTGTTGTGTCCAGTATAACGAACCTTATTCAATCCAGTTCCTCATATAGTTCAGCAATATGATGATCAAAAACCTTCATTATATTGGGAGTTTGAACATTCTTATAAACTGCTTGGCATTTTATACGCACAGCTTCGTCCGGCATACACTTGAAACTAATCGTGTAAAATTGTGTCAATACTGTCGGCGATTTTTTTAAATACTTTCGAGACTGACGAATTCGGATCACTCAATACCAAAGGCTCACCTTTATCGGTTGCTGCCATTAACTCCTGTGAAATGGGAATTTCGCCCAATAAGGGGACATCTAACCGGTTGCTTTCCTGCAACCCGCCTCCTTTTTTAAACAGATCCAATTGAAACTCAAAATAGCCCTTTTCATCAACAGCTACTTCCTCTAATCCGGCAATAGCTAATTGTTGATCGCCCGTACTATGGGTAATCTGGCCTTTAATAACCAAACCGGACATATTTTCCACAACACCCAAGACGGGCGTTTGCACTTTCCTGAACATATCTGCACCTTTACGCACATCTGTCAGAGCTATGTCTTGCGGAGTTGTAACAATGATTGCTCCGCTGATACGTATCTTCTGCGTCAACGTTAATTGAACATCTCCCGTCCCTGGGGGTAAATCTAAAATTAAATAATCCAATTCGCCCCATAGGACATCTTGGAAAAATTGCTCTGTCATGCGGCTCACCATGGGGCCTCGCCAAATGGTGGGCGTATTGTTGCCGCTGATAAACCCAAAAGACATAACTTTCATGCCATATCGTTCCAAGGGTACCAGTTTTTTTTCCTGGGTTAAACGGGGATTCTCATTGAAACCTAATATGGTTGGCAGGGAGGGGCCATAAATATCCAAATCCAGTAGTCCGACTTTGTACTTTTTTTGAGTCAGCGCTACAGCCAAATTGGCGGCAACCGTTGATTTACCAACGCCTCCCTTTCCGCTGGCCACAGCTACAATATGATCCACGTTATCCAACGGCATCGGCCCAGTCGGTACAGGTTGGCCAATAGGCGCTGGCTGGTCTTGTTCGATTATTTGAACTTGAACATTATCAACTGTATCCTTTGATAATAAAATGTCTTTTACCGCATCTTCGACAGCCTGTTTTTTGTTGTCTTTTTGAGTGGATATTTTTAACGTGACCAAAACAGATTTCCCATCCACCTCAACATCCTCTACCATGCCAAAGGATACTATATCCCGACTGAAACCAGGATATTTAATTTTTTTTAAAAGCTCTAATATGTCTTGTTTATTCATCATAATTGAAAGGAGAAAAAACGGCTGTTAAAAACAGCCGCTTCATGATTAATGATTAATTAAGGAGCGATATTATCCGCTATAATCGCGCCCAAACCAATCGTAATTGATTTTAATAAATTCGTTCCATTCTTCAGGAACTTCACTTTCTTCAAAGATGGCTTCTACCGGGCATTCCGGTTCGCAAGCGCCGCAATCAATACATTCTTCAGGGTCAATGTAGAGCTGTTTACCTTCGGGATCAAAATCCGGTTCTTTGGCTTCGGCTCCAGCTCCTGTTTTGTCTTCAGGTCCATGGATACAATCCACCGGACATACTTCTACGCAGGCAGTGTCACATGTGCTGACACAAGGTTCTGCAATAATGTAGGCCATTTTATTCTCCTATATGCTGTTTGGTTAATTATTTTCTTGTTATAAATAGTATTAATACAAGACTAAAATTTAGGTGTGTTTTTTAAAAGGTGAAAAGGATTTTAGACATTAACTTTCAAAAGCATTTATCAAATTATTATGTGGAATCGTAACATAACCGTTCTTTGGCTGGCACAGCTCATTTCTTATATGGGTGATGCAGTATACCAGATAGCACTCATCTGGCTCATCTTTGATATTACCGGTTCATCTGTTATAACCGGATTGGTGGCCATGGGCGCTTATTTACCTGCCATGTTCTTTGGACTTTTAGCCGGTGTATTTGCTGATAAGTATGATCGCATGCGTATTATGCATATAGCCAATGTTAGTCAGTCGTTAACCGTTATCGTGATTCCCATTACGCTCTATTACGGCGTAGCCGATGCCATGCTCATTGGCCTGCTGGCGTTTGTACGAACCAGTTTTGGTACTTTATTCCCGCCGGCTTTTAATGCCTTTATCCCGGAAGTTGTCGAAAAAGATTCCTTGACAAAAGTGAACTCGATCAATGCAACCAGTATGCAATTGGCCTATCTATTAGGCCCCGCTTTTGCCGGTGTACTATTGGGGATTATTTCCATTAGTAAATTATTCATTTTTGATGCTATATCGTTTCTTGCAGCCACCACATTACTTCTTTTTGTGATTAAAAAAAAACCCTTCCACCAAGAAACACACGCAACATTGAAACAGCTAAAATCCGGATTAAAGTATATTATCCAACATCGAAGCATTGGCTATCTGATTTTGTTAACTATTTTAAACAATA
Source organism: uncultured bacterium (assembly GCA_964538995.1). Classification (GTDB taxonomy): domain Bacteria; phylum Fidelibacterota; class Marinisomatia; order Marinisomatales; family TCS55; genus JADFRD01. Next base: position 4,395 of record CAZIFK010000090.1, on the reverse strand, counting down.
TTTTCATCATGGGCCCGGCTATTGTGGGGATGCCTATTTTAGTTAAATCCGTATTGGGAGGGACTGCTTCCGATTTTGCTTTTGTTGAAGCAGGGATGGCCGGCGGTATGCTCATAGGGTCATGGCTGGTTTACAAATATAACTATCGGTTCAACAATGGACTTTTGCTTCTCATTGGATTGTTATGGGATGGAATCACGTATACTTTTTTTTACTGGGTACCTTCGATTCCAATAGCTATTCTGATAATAATTATTCATGGTGTGGGCATTCCCGTTATTACCATTACCCGCACTGCTATCATCCAGCGCAATACGCCTAATGAATTTCATGGACGATTATTTTCTATGGTACACCTGGCCGTCGTCGGCATGACGGCGTTGTCATCAGCCTTGGTGGGAATTCTTGCTTCATTAATGCCCGTTCCTACAGTATTTCTAATTTTCGGAATAGGTGCTTTTGTAAGCGGATTGATCGGCCTCATGTCTTCCGGCCTAAGAAAGTTGAATTAGTTTTTGGAATTTCAGTAAGCCAGTATAATTTCCCGCTTTACTCCAATAATCAATATGGTTGAAACAAAGATATGAAATCATTATAAACCCGTGGTTGATTCACTAGAGAATATCAGCAAGAAGAAAAGCATTAAAATTGATGGGTGAACCGTTTTTTCTTGTTATTGATCAAGGGACTTCATCAACGAAGTGTTTTTTGTTTGACTCAAACAATGAAGTCGTATTTACTCACCGAATCAAGCATCAGCTTATCCGGCCAAAACCTCACCATGTAGAATGTGATGCGCTGGAGATTGCAGATGCCTGCAAAACGTTGATTCAAGAATGTGTACAATTCACTGAAGAACATTCCTCCGTAATTCACAGTGCCGGTTTAGCTATACAGCGCTCTACGTTCTTATTTTGGGATAAGAAAACCGCGAAACCTCTAACGCCCGCTTTGAGCTGGCAGGACAGCCGGGCAGTCGCGGAAGTCAAGCAGTTGTCAGATCAAAATCATTTTGTCCATAAAAGATCCGGAGTCCCTTTGAGTGAGCACTTTGGTGGACCAAAATATTTACATCTAGTAAATAATAATAAATCATTAAAAGAAAAAATCAACCGTGACGAATTGTGGTTTGGGTCCTTAAGTACGTTTTTAGTGCATCATCTAACCGGAAATGCGTTCATTGATCATTCCATTGCCGGCCGGTCTTTACTATTAAACGTTGATACGCTCCTGTGGGATAATGAATTATGCGGTCTCTTTGACGTTAACGCTACCTGTTTGCCTCCCATACGTCCAACTTTGGATAAATACGGTACAATCGAAAATTTTGGAATTTCCTTGAACTGCGTTATAGGAGATCAGCAAGCGGCTCTGATCGGGCAAGGTGGAATAAAGGATCATTTTCTAGCAATGAATTTCGGAACCTCCGGATCTGTGTTAATGAATACTGGATCTGTTCCAAATCACAATGAAGGTTTACTGAATAATATTCTTTATTCTGACTCCATCGAAAAGCATTATTTGACTGAAGGGTCCATTAATGCTTGCAATGCATTATTCTACTGGCTGGAAAAAGAACTAAATATTCCCCATAAAGAAATGCATTGGGATATGCGCTGTCAGCGCACTGAAGTTAACGGTGTATTAATTCCCGGTTTTGCCGGTTTGGCGGCTCCGTATTGGAAAAGCGGTTTCAACTCTGTCTATTTTAACCTGAATAATGCTCCGGATGATGAAATCGTTAGGGCGGGGATGGAGTCTATTGGTTTCTTGGTTGATGACATTCTGAATGAAATGCCGAAAGGAAAAAGGCTTTCCTTAATCCCTGCCGGTGGCGGCGGCGCCAGAAGCTCTCTTTTACAATTTATCTCAGATATAACCGGATTAAGGATCGGCCACTCATCCATGAAAGACCGTACTGCTTTAGGAGTCTATTATCTTCTAAAAAAATATACTGGAGAAACCATTAAATTTTACGGTACAGAATATAATATGATTTTCGAACCGGCCATGGAGGATGAATTGAGAAAAGAAAAAATGACGAGCTGGCGGTCAGCGCTGGAAACGATTGGATTATCTTAACACGCTCCCATTTTATTTCATTGTACAAAATTGAACCGGGTATTTTTCCGATACGATGACTGATTTATTTTAACCAAGCTTTTCCCCCTTTTCTAAAAGTCGAATAGACTCTCTGATTCGGTTTTCAATTGTTTCTTGTCGTTTCGCCATTTTTATCCAAGCAATAAATTGTTTCTTAAAAGCCAAAGCTAATTGCTCGAAGAATTCTTTTGCTTTCTTATTTTGATTTAGTGCTTTTATAAAATCTTCCGGTAAGTCATAATTTATTGTGGGTCTATCGATTTCTTCCCAACGTCCGCTTGTTTTTGCAGCTTTAATTTTTACCATTCCTGCGGAGGTCATTCGTCCGCTTTCAATTAATCTTTCAACTCTTTTTTTATTTGATGGTGACCATTTACTCGTTTTTTTTCTGGGAGTAAACTTTCTGGCATATTTCGATTCATCAATTTTTTTGATAATGCTGTCAATCCAACCGAAACATAATGCTTCTTCCACGGCAGATTCGTAATCCAGGGTAGGCCTCGTACCCTTTTTGTAAAATATTAACCACAGTTCCGTTTCTTTATCATGGTTGGATTGTAACCATGTTCTCCATTCCCGCGGTGTTTTGAAATAAAGTGATTTCACGTGATCATCTTTTATTTACAAGGTTACAACCATTGTCCAAGAAGTACCAGATATGCCGATTTTTTCAAAACTAAGTTTTTCATAAAGTTTTCGTGACGGATTTTCTGGTTCAACACTTAAACTAATTTTTTGAATCGCCAATTTTTTAGCATGCATCATAGTTTTCTTTATTAATTCTGTACCAATGCCTTGACCTCTCATTTCTGGTATCAATGCTATTCCAAGCTCAGGTGTTTTTTCGTTAACAAAACCATATGAATGATTTTCATTTGTCCAGAACCTATACCAGATTGCACCAATGAGTTGATTGTGTTCATTGATAGCCATTAGAGAAAAATCTCCATTTTGATTATCCCATTCTTTAAATATTTTAGATATATCCGGATTCAAAAACAGTTCATCTAAAGAAGGTCTAATTTTAGGTGGATTCCAAAAAACAGCTTCGTAAAGCATTTCCTTCAAAAACGGCACATCTTTCGAATCTCCAAATCTGTATTGAATTTCACTCATTCAATTTCTATTGCCTTCTAACTGTTTATATGTTTACAAATATATTTTTCAATGCCCTGATCAACGTATCAGCATCTTGCTCATCATTATAAGCATTGAAAGAAAATCTTAAAAGAATTTTATCTTTCCAGGGGAAAATAGGTATCTCAATTTTATACTCATCCAACAGCTTCCTCTTGAATTCCAACTCATTTTCTATATTGATAATTACACTAGCCATTTGCCCCAGCCACTCTTCGTTATTTGGGCAGATTGGTTCTGTGTCGATGATTTCATATACACGATCTCGTGTTTCACGGACAAGCTGACGGCATCTTCTTTTTACTGATTCCCAATCATGGTCGGCCTGAAATTGAATAGCCGCCGGCACAGTTAAAAATGCGCTGGGATCCCAAGTGCCCTGATACTGATTTTCATGAATGAAGGGAGAGGGCGAAGGATCAACGATAGACCCCCAACTGATGATCAATGGTTTGATTTTATCCTGTAATGATTTTCTTACATACATAAACGAAGTGCCTTTCGGCGCTGACAACCATTTGTGGCATGCACCCACATAGATATCCGGATCCATCTCTGAGATGTTCAGCGGTATGTGAGCGGGTACGTGTGCCCCATCAACAATGATCATGATTCCGGATTCTTTCGCCCGTCGGCAAATCTCCGCCGCAGGAAAAATCACACCCGTGGGGCTAGTGATTTCACTTATAAAGATAACCTTTGTATTCTCATTCACATCGGACCAAAACTCTTCCACAAAATCGTCATGGGTTGTCATGGGCAAGTGCGTAGAATGCTCAACTAAAGTAAATCTTTTCACTCCTGCATAATGTTTCCAGGTCCGAATCAGCGAACCGTATTCCTGATCTGTTGTAAGTACTTCATCTCCGGTAACAAGATCTAAACTGCATACAATCGTATTGACGGCTGTGGTAGGATTGGCTACATAAACCAGATCATCCCCATGGCAACCGACAAAGGCTCCTAGAACATCTCGGGCTTCCTTTAAATATTTGTACACATCCCGTGTCATAAATTCAACTGGCTGATGTTCTAATTTTTCTTGCCAGCGCTGATATTCCTCAAACACTGGCTTCGGACAGGCGCCAAAAGAACCGTGGTTGAGAAAAGTAATTTCAGGATTTAAAAGATAAAGGTCTTTCACAAACTACTTTG